>CAYWGN010000149.1:0-13037 GCA_964457495.1 uncultured Desulfobacula sp. | reverse complement strand
AGTAATTATCCGCATAATCAGCATGATCCATTTGATTGAAAGAAATAAGCAAATCCACATCGCTTGAATTATCAAATTCGTTTGTACACACAGATCCAAACGCAAATAAAGATTTAATGTTATGATTCATACATAAGGTTTTTATTTTATCGATATTTTTTTTAAAAATTATATGCATTCAATCTTCCTGTATAGGCTTTAACTTGTTTCTGTGTATTTCTTGCAGTTCCAGTTAAACTTAATTAACTATTTTAATTTATTTGCTCATAATAGTCAAACAGCAAGTCTAAAATAGGGATCATAGCGGGTCTGCATAGCGGGGTCTGACCCCGATAAGTGTTCAACATAATGTTTGTAATAATTGGCCCATTCAATGTAATCTTCAGAATCTTCCAATTGCCCTTTAATAAAGCTATTAAAAAATTCCTCCGATGTTATTTTATACTGTGTCTCATAACTGCTGAGATGCTTCGCTATAGCAACAAGAGCATCTACTGATGAATCATACTCAATTCTCTGTTTTCTCATATCTCCCCCTCAAGGCCTTTACAGTACTGCCCTTTTTTTATTTTTGCTTTGAATTCCATAGATTCCATAAAACTGGCTCTCTAAAAATCAAACAGATCAAAGTGCTTCAAACCTTAAAAAACTGAAGTTATTCAAACCCTTATTAAACGTATTATATATATATTTTTCGACCAATGCAAACCAAGTTTTGGAGTTTTGAGTTTTGGGGTCTAACCCCGCTAATCTTTTGTTTTATAACCAACTTTTCTGGGTAAAAAACTGCGTCGGTTTTGGGATGCAGTTTTTCTCAGATGGTTTTTTTGGCGATCAAAAGGGTTCTTCCAATGGTGCCGAGGATGCGTTTGTCCTGCATTTTCTGTACCTGGTTTCCGGTCAGGCGTTCAGAGGACAGGGGGCATTCTATGCGAAAGATTGTTTTCCATCCCGTTTCTGATAAAAGGCTGTGGTAGTCAAATATGGTGATTGCTTTATCAGGTTTTTCTTCTGCGGCTGGTGTGGATTCAAAATCACGCCAGTCGGCATTGAGGAAAGCCAGAATTGTTGTTGGTTTTGCGTTTTTATGGGCCAGGGTGAAAAAATCTTTAAAAAATTGTTTGTAATCTTTTTTTGTGTATGAGGATATGGAGGGGGTATCCTTATTTGTTTTTTGTTCGTATTCCTTTTTTTTCTTGGTGTAATAAGGGGGATCAAAAAAGATCAGGTCTGGTTTTTTTGTGACGGGCCATGTTTCTTTTTGGGGGTCCCAGTGATGGTATTCTATTTCAGGGCGCTTGTCTTGCTTGTCCTGGTTGTCCTGCTTACCCTGCTTGTCTTGGGCCGTAAGATCAAAGGCCTGACATTTACGTTCAAAGAGGAGGCATGTGTCAGGGACTACGCCACCGCCGGCCATTGGGTCAAGGACAAGATCGCCGGGTTTTGTAAAATAGTACAAGGTGTGGGCAATCAGCTGGGCCGGGATACGGCCGGGCCAGTCGTCTCCGAATCGTTCATCGCATTCATTAAAATTCCACTGATCCCAGGTGCGAAGGCCCCAGCCAAGTTCTTTGAATTTTTCCTGGTCTGTCATTCCCTGTAATCTTATGGCCCAGGTAAGGGCAAGGTCCATCTGGAAATGGCGGGCAATGTATTCCATGTCATGGCCCTGGGCGAGCAAAGTGTCGATATTGCCAATATTGGCATTTCCGACTATTTCACATACGCGGTTCCGGCTGAGCCCTACTTTGTCTGAAATTTTCTCCTGGGACCATCCCAGGCGGGCAAGGCGGATGATGGTGCTGTCCCGGCTGGTCCGCTGCCGGGCGCGGATATCGGATACCCACAGGTTGACAGACTGACGGCTGACTCCTAATTTTTCTGCCAGGGCGGTTTCCGTGAAACTGCATTCCGGGTCTAAAATGGCAATGTCCCGGGCGACCCGCTTTTTGTCATTTGTGCTCAGTCGGTCCCCGTGGTTGATATTGCTCTGAGCAGATTCAAGAAGAAGCTCTATTTTGTTTTCCTCATAATCAAGGGGGTGGTCCTTCCATTCAATGGCCGATATTTCCTGGATGCCTTTTTCCTGGAACGCTGCGCAGCGGTGGTTGCCGTCCAGGGTTATGGTTGCCTGGGTTGTTTTGTTGCCATCTGCATCCGGATAGTTGAAGACCCTTTGAATCTTGATTGGCGGAAATTGAGCGCTGATTTCAAGGGCTTCAGCGTATGCGTTGATGGTTTGCTGGCTTTTGGTGATTCTTGGGTAGATGGATGGGTCCCAGGTCAGGTCTTTGATTTTTATGGGTTTCATAAGTAAGAATTTGGGGTCAGGCTTGCTTTGTTGTCGTTATTGGGGGGTAAAGTATTTGTTTTATGCAAATGGGCGCAGCTTCTGCCATAATGGGCTTCCCTTATTCAACCCAGTTTTCCAGATGCAGGCCAACAATCCTTTCAAATTCTTTGGTATTGTTGGTCACTAATGTCATATCCTGTGATCTGGCCAAGCCTGCTATGAGCAGATCATAAGGACCAATCGGCATCCCTTTTCTTTCAAGTTGCGCACGAATGGTTGCGGCTTCTATAGCAGAGGAACGATCAAGATCAATCAAGTTCAGTGGCAGAAGAAATTTGGCAAGAGCCTCCTCGGAGCGTTGCCGGTATTGGCTTTTTTCAATCCCATATTGAAGTTCGAACAACGTGATTGTGGAGATTGCAACATCCTGTGGAGAATGTTGCCTGAATCGCTTAAGAACCTCTGATGGACGTCTTTTTATGAGGTATATGCAAATATTGGTATCAAGCAGATAGCGCATTAAAAAGATTCTCTCTTCTGCATGTCAGGCTGATTACGTCCGTCTTCCATAAAATCTTCCGGAAATTCACTGAGAGATTCGAACAACGAGTCCCATGTCGTTTCTATGGGCTCCAGTATAACCTGGTTGCCTTTTTTGAATATTTTTACCTCATTACCAAGAATTCTGAATGCCTTGGGTAGTCTTACTGCTTGAGAACTGCCATTTTGAAATAATTTTGCTGTTTCCATTTTACCACCTCTTTATATTGTATATATTTTTAGTATATATACCAAAAATCTAAAAGTCAATATTATGGGAGTATATTGGGGTCTGACCCCAATAACTGCTTGTTTTTAAAATTAAATTGTTCCAAAGTGTTGCGTTTTTACTTCTTAGAGCCTGCTTTTTGGGGTCAAAAACAGCATTGTAAGAATTTGTTGTCGGCTTGGGGTTATCCGGCATTTTTTGTACCTGATTCCCGGTCAGGCGTTCAGAGGACAGGGGGCATTCTATGCGATGGGTTGTTTTCCATCCCGTTTCTGATAAAAGGCTGTGGTAGTCAAATATTGTGATTGCTTTATCGAGTTTTTCTTCTGCAGCTGGTGTGGATTCAAAATCACGCCAGTCAGCATTGAGAAAAGCCAGGGCTGTTGTTGGTTTTAAATTCTTCCTGGTCTGTTTTTCCCTGTAATCTTATTGCCCAGGTAAGGGCACGGCTATGTATTCCATGTTATGGCCCTGGGAAAGTAAATTACCAATATTACCGAAACTGGTATTATTGGTAATTTGAGAAATTCTTTGTTGATTTATCCCCACTGTTTCTGAGATCTTTTCCTGGGTCCAGCCAAGGCGGCTTAAGCGGATGATAATGGAATTTCTGTTTGTTCGCTGCTGGGCACGGATATCTGAAATCCAGATGTTGATGGTTTGCCGGGTAACTCCGAGTTTTTCTGCAAGAGCTTCTTCAGTATAGTGGCATTCCGGGTCTGTTGATGCAATATCACGGGCTACCTGCTTTTTATCGTTTGGGGTTAATCTGTCTCCATGGATGGTGTTGCTTTGGGCTGATTCCAGGAGAAGGGGTATTTTGTTTTTCTCGTAATCAAGGGGGTGGTCCTTCCATTCAATGGCCGGGATCTCTTCGATGCCTTTTTCCTGGAACGCTTCGCAGCGGTGATTGCCGTCCAGGATTATGGTTGCCTGGTTTGTTTTGTTGCCATCTGCATCCGAATAGTTGAAGACCCTTTGAATCTTGATTGGCGAAAATTGAGCGCCGATTTCAAGGGCTTCAGCATATGCGTTGATGGTTTGCCGACTTTTGGCGGTTCTGGGGTAGATGGAATGATCCCAGGTCAGGTCTGAAATATTTATTTTTAAGGGGTTGGGTTTCATTTTTTAAGTTTATGGGAGGTTTATGGGGGTTTTTGGGGGTTTTTGGTTTATGGGATCTGATCCCGCTAAACTTTTGTTTTTAAAGGTAAATCGTTCCAAAAGACTGCGTTTTCACTTCTTAGAACCAACTTTTCAGGGTCAAAAACAGCATTGTAAAAATTTTGTAAAGCCCTGGTGCTAATTCCTCGCCAGTTTTTGCTGTTCCAAGATCCCACGTGTGACCTTCAGGGTACCCGATAGATTATTTTTGCCATTATCAGGCAGCATTTTCTTTTGATCGAATTGTCAAAGTGAGTCCAAGGTAATTTAACAGTTTGTTCAGACTTGAAAGATTTGAATTGCCTTTTTCCGACAACATTCTATACAGAGTTTCCCTATTAAGATCCGTTTCTTTGGCAACAAGCGAGACCCCCCTTGCTTTTGCCACGTCCCTCAGTGCAAGCATGAATACTTCCTGGACTCCCTCCTTAAGGGCTTCATTTAAATATTCTGTGGCATATCCGGGGTCCTTCAATCTCTTCAGAAGTCCTTACTGACAATTTGCAGTGGCCATCATTCTCCTCCTGTATGATCCTGCCAAAAGGCATGCGCTTTTTTAATATCTTCAAGTTCCTCTTTTCATGCAATTTCCATCATTATGATGATATTATCCTTGAATGACAAGACAAGATTTCGTTTGAGTGGGCAGAGGTGTCAAAAATGATCTTTTAGGCAATAAACTGATTGCCCTTACAACACCAAAAAATAAAGATATTGATGCAACTATGATTTTGTCAAAGTGCTCTCACCTACTGCCAAAATACAAAATGCCAGCCGGAATAAAACTTGTAAAAATGCTGCCTAAAAATGCAAACGGTAAAATTGATAAAAACAAATGTGCTGAAATGATAAAAGACTTATTGTATTAACAAATTAATTGGGGCACTGGGCATAGATTGCGCCCCACTACTTTCACCTATTATTATCTGACGTCCTACTGACGGGTACCCATCCACATCTATAACAAAAAAATATGCGGTATCGCCTGTGTTAAAAGCACCCTGATTCACTGTAACAGATATAGACTTATCAGACCATGAAATGGGAATTTGTATTTCTCTAAGCGTACATGAATAATAATGAGCGTTATTTCCTATCTCGACCCTTGCCAATGTGTTGTCTATATACACATCATCAATATAGAAATGATCGTTACCATCAGCATTTTTACCATGTGAGTTATAAAATCCTACAACTGCCGGACGCATTGATGATGGGTGTGATGATGTTTTTGTCCTGACATCATCCACGTCAACTATAAGTTTCCCATCATACCACCATTTTAGGATACCATCGTATGAGTTCAAAGAGCTTTCAATGTATTCAAACTGAAAAAGATGCCAACTACCAGTTGCAATGTCAGTCTCATAAAAATGCCACCCCAAGTCACCACTTAATATTTCACTTGGAGCGGCATGCCCTAATGTTTTATCGATTGTGTTATAAGATGTGTTTACGGGTGTCCATCCTACTCCATAACCACCATG
Source organism: uncultured Desulfobacula sp. (assembly GCA_964457495.1). Lineage (GTDB taxonomy): Bacteria > Desulfobacterota > Desulfobacteria > Desulfobacterales > Desulfobacteraceae > Desulfobacula. The sequence goes on along the minus strand of CAYWGN010000149.1, from coordinate 7,324 downwards.
AGCAGTATCAACTGCTTCAACTACCAAATCAGAAGTGTGCCTGCTTAGCAATTGCACTCGTAAATTATTGGATGTATTTCCAGTTGACCACAATCTAAATATTTTTATATTCCCAAGATTATTATTGATATCGGAAGAAAAATCAAAGTCAGATGCGAGATAGAACCAGTATTGGACGTACCACTTTGCCGAGTCAGTCCCCCCTGTGAAATTTCCCCATGCTTCTGAAGTAAAATTAAGCCCCGCATTATAAAGACTGCTGCTATGCCGTTGATTTGATGTAGTAATTCCTAAATCATTCACGCTTGCCCATGTTCCTACTGTCGCAGAAGTATCGCATGATCCATCTTCAAGATTATCCCAAACAACGGGAACTGCATTTGGTTTTAAAGAAAAATCATCACCTGATATCATTATTGAATTGTTATGTGATACTATTCCTGAAATATTGTTTACAACAGGAAAAGCAAAAGCAATTGAACAGTATATGATAACGGCCATAATTTCAAAAGAATAGAATAGGTTGCGTAACAGAAAAGTCATTATAAATACCTCCTAAAAAATAAGCACCCTCCAGTCAAAATAAAGGCTTGTAGTGTAAACAGTTCAAAGTGATCATAAAATAATTATTGCAGAAAAAACAACTCTACGAAACAATTTTCTTTAATTGATTAATTTTTATTATAGACCAACACCTTGCCAATAAGAATATTGCATATAAAATATAAATATGAGCTAACATATTACAATTTCTCCTTCTCATAGTTACTCTCACCGCAAGAATTAAGGGGAATAGCAGCAAAAATAATATTGCAATCATCAAGACCTTCGCATAAAAAATCACAACAAAAAAGGTGGCTATAATCAGCAAAAAATATCCGCAAACCATAAGATCAAATATTGGCATTCCATTGGCGCAATAAAAACGAATTGGCTTTATCAGCGACTTTCCTCTCCACGATTCTTTGTTCCAAAAGGTCTGGATCGAATTGGCCTGCCCTAAATGAACAGATGCAACAGACAAATCATTGTAAATTATTCCCCCAATGAGCCGTACTCGACGACAAAAATCCTCATCCTCTTCGGTTTGCAAAAATTCATCAAAACCATGAACTTCATCAAAAATTTTTCTTGATGTTGCTAAAGTACCTCCCGGAAGCCATTGGACAATCCCATCTGATTTCCGCTCTACAATCGACCATGCTTTTGCAATCCAGCTATGATGATCAGCTACTTTATAAAAGGAACCATAACACGCAAATGACTTAAGAAATTTCTCAGCCTTAATTAATAAATGTTTATCAACCACACAATCAGAATCGACAAAGACAAGGTGCTGTCCTACAGATTTTAACACCGCCAAATTTCGACTATTTGAAATGCTGATATTTTCAGAATGAATAACTTTGATCGCCGTAAATGAGTTGACAATCTCTAAAGTTTCATCCGATGATCCGCCATCAACAACAATTATTTCATATCTATCTTTATCATATTCAAAAGAGTCCAGTGACATCAAACAATCGTAAATGTATTTACCTGAATTGTATGTCGGTATTATTATTGAAAAATCAAAACCACTATTTCGCATACATATTATACCATGACTGAAAAACAATTAGTGCCCAAATCAATTTATCGTGAGTTTCCCGTCTTTCATTATGACTCTTAATAATCGTTTCAACATAATCAACATTGAATATACCTGCATCACGGACAGAATGACAGACAAGCGTATCATTGATATAATCACGTAAATCATTACGGATCCACTGTGTCATAGGCGATGAAAAACCTTGTTTTCTATGATTAAAAATTGATTTCGGCAAATAATTCTTTGCAATTTTTTTAAAAATAAATTTTTTTTCCAGCATTTTTATTTTCATACTATTTGGTATTGTTGTACTAAATTCAACAAGTTTATGATCAACAAAAGGAACACGAACCTCAAGAGAATGCATCATACTCATGCGATCTGTACAAGCCAACACATCTTCTGGGAGATATGTTTTAAGGTCACAATAAAAAACCTTATCAAGGGGATCTTTAGCATTATCAGAATCATAATAATCAAATAACATTTGGCGACAATTTCTAAAACCTTCCTCAAACTCATTCTTCTCTGCAAATATTTCAGAATTTTTTAGGCTATCAACTGTACTAATAAAACCCCAATACCTCTCCTTCCCGGATAACGAAGCAGACCTCACAAATCTCTTCAAATGGTTAACAGTATAATGTCCATCAGCACGCTCAGGCACCATATCAACAACAGGTACTAAAAATCGACTAAAAGATTTAGGTATTATGGCATTATACAAACGACTTAATTTGAAACCCAAATATCTCTCGTACCCCCCAAAAAGCTCATCCCCCCCTAAGCCAGACAAACAAACCTTAACCTCTTGTCGAGCAGCCTTATATAAGTAATAAGAAGGGATCATGGTATCATCTGCAAAGGGTTCATCAAAAGCTCTTACTATATCTGCCAGAATATCAGTTACATTTGGAGCAGCCTCCAACTCATGGTGATGTGTTCTGTAACGATTCGCAACAAGACGAGCTAATTCTCTTTCATCCAAATAACCCCCAATTTTCCCCCCAAACCCCATACTGAATGTTCGAACGGGGTCATCTGCTGCCGCACTCATTGCCGCGACCACCATGCCTGAATCAACGCCACCACTAAGAAATGCCCCCACTGGAACATCGCTAACAAGGCGTAATTTCGTAGCCTCCCAAAAGTGCTCTACTAACTTATCCTCAAAATATTTCAGCGGCTTTCCATAGTCTGGTTTAAAAAAAACATCCCAATATTTTCTTATTTTAACCACCATACCACTTGTTGCGTTAAGGGAATATCCTGCAGGAAGTTTTTTGATATGCTTAAAAATAGTCAGCGGTGCGGGGATATAAGATAACGAAAAATACGCAGCTACAGCATCGTGATTTATTTTGCGAGATACATTACTATACTCCAATATCCCCTTTATTTCAGAAGAAAGAACCAACCTGCCATCAAGTTGCGCATAAAATAGTGGCTTAATCCCCAGGCGATCACGAACTGCAAATATTTTTTTTTTCAGGATGTCCCAAATCACAAAGGAAAACATACCTCTAAAATAATCAATGCAGCCCTCGCCCCATTGCTCATAGGCATGAATTATCACTTCAGTGTCACTGCTTGTCTTAAAAATATGTCCTTTTTGAATTAATTGGCCTTGTAGCTCTTTATAATTATATATCTCTCCATTAAAAACAACTACACAGGTTTTTGCCTCATTAAATACTGGTTGTTTTCCCCCGGTAACATCAATGATACTAAGACGTCTATGCACCAGAACAACATTCGAATCAAAGTAAGAGCCAAAATCATCCGGACCACGGTGGGCTAAAACATCTCCATTCCCAATCCTCAATAAATCCTCAGGGTTAATGCCTGAATTAAAATCAAAAATGCATACAAAGCCACACACAAGTTACTCCTTTACAATAGAAATATAAACATTAGCAATTATAAAATAGACAGATGAAGCAATGCCAATTACAAACCACCATGTTATCGAATAAAGATCCATACCGAAAATATCAAGAAACAGGCGCAGTAGAAAATAAACCAACGTTGACTGGATTACCGCATAAATAAACTTAATGTCATCCCTCAAAGAGAAATTAATGTTATCCTTTGCCCCCACAATAGCTATCAATCTAATTAATTTTATCTTTAAACCTTGCAAAACTGAATATATCTTCCATAGCAGGACCATAAATACTGCAAAACCTTGAATACCTAACTCGGTAAGCACCTCTGTATAAAGACAATGCTGCTCTTGCTTATATCCAAAATACTTCATACCTGCTTCCGGGTAATTTCCAATTCCGACACCAAATGGATGATGTGTAAAAACAAACCAACCTTCCCGATATAATGTCAATCTTGCTTGCTTTGAAGCGCCTTCTTTTTCTTTTCCAGTAAAAGAGGACATGAAACGTTCTTGATAGTTCTGAGGCATGAAAGCAAAAAAGATAGGTATCATCACTAAAGACGTAACCAAAATAACAGTACGAACCTTCTTGGGGGATTGAAAAAAAAATAAAACAATCATTATCAAATAACCCAAATAACCAGTACGTGAACCTGTAAAGATTATGACATACGTAGAAAAACAAAAAAGAGTAAGAAACCCCATTTTAAGCCATTTTCTTTTTACTACAGGAAAAAGGTAAAAACAAAAGGGAATTACCCCAATTGCAAATTGTGAAAATGAGTTGGGGTGCGACCAAAGCCCATTGCCGTGCAGGCGAGGAATTCCTTGATTTTCCCAAACCAGAGAACCAGTTATTCCACCGATCACTCCTTCAAGAGTCCCTTTCCAGCAAGCTATCATCCAGATAAAAATAAACCAACGAAACTGCTTCGGAGTTCGTACAAAATGAGCAGTAAAAAGTCCAAAGGCAGCGTATTTTAATACACGCTCAGTAAAAACGTACCACGCCCGGTCAACATTCCAGGCAAAAATAACTTGTAGCAACATTACGCTAAATAATGCCAGTACATATGGAGCGAGACCGGCTTTTTCCTCGGTCTTTTTCCTAAATGAATCAAAAAAAATTATAACCAGCAAACATAAAGCGACTACAGCTTCAAGACGAATATCTGTACCAAAACGATCTCCGAGTCGCTCTCCAAGCTGGAGCCACCAAACCACGACATAAAACAGGAAAAGAGAAAAAGCAGGGGTTAGTTTTTCCTGGTCTCGATTCATAATATCCATTAAATGCCTTTAAGAAACATACTGATTCAATTCTGACAAAATATCTCTAAAACAACGCAAGTATTTGAAATTATTATACCTGACCGCCCCTGCAAAATGTGCTATCACAGCTTTGTGTTGCAATTCTTTGTATGACCGCCAACCACTGCCAACAAACATATCCTGTAAGGCATCAAGATTTACAGGGTTTTCCCTTTGCGCCATGACAATCGCCCATAAGGCCTGTTCAATTTCCCAGGCATGGAAAAGAGAAGGGTCATATTTCCTGATTCTTGACAATATATCTATCAATTCTTCCTGACTGACTGTGCCACCGACACCAATTGTACCAGAACTAAAATTGGCCACGTCAAGATTGGCAAAATTAAATCCAATCGCATGAAAGTCTTTTGACCTGGCATTACTGCCTTCGCTATAAAAATCATTTCCATATTGATTAATTGTCCACTGAATAATGAATTCTGGGCGCTTCAAAAACAATAAATCAGAATCAATTATTATTACCTTCTTGCCACTGAAACGAAAAATAACATTAAAAAACTTGAGGTAGGTTATTTTTACAGGCGTATAAAGATAATAGTCTTCCTGTGCAGGTGCGACTTTCCAAAAAGCTGATTGGGCTTTATTCCTTATGTTCTCAAACATAGAGTCCGAGTCAAAAACAATGGCTCCATGAATTTGTTCCTTTATTTCTGTTATACATTTTTTATCCAAACTTCCATCACTCTGTGCTACAATTACAAAATCATCATGAAACCTGAGCATTGACTTAATGGCAGCAATATATTGCCTGCAGCTTGTACGATCGAGAGCACAATAAACGATAGTTTCAGCGTTGGGATTCGTCTGGACAGGATTTGTATGAAGAATAGCACGAAAAAGAAGGTTAGCATTTTTTTGCATCAACCTGTTATACAATCGATTTATCCTTGATCTGATCATGCAGTTACTCCATACATTATACAAATTATCCACATCCCAAAATACCATCATATATTTCAATATACGATCGATACATTGCCAGACTGGAATACTCCTTATGCATCTTCTCCCAGGCAAACTCTGCACAGCTTTGACGTAATTCAGCAGAAGATATCAGACGTAAAGCGCCATCAAACAGGTCGTCAATATCATCCACTTTAACAATAACTCCACTACGACCATCTTGGATTAGTTTTGTGATATCCCCAACAGGAGTTGCCAAAATAGGAGTTTTACTGGCTACCGCTTCTAACAACGCCATTGGCATACCTTCATCTATCGACGGCAATATAAAAACGTCAGCCACCTGTAACAAATCATTCACATCCTGGCGGAAACCAAGCAAACGAACGCAATCCTGCACACCATTATCTATGATTTGCTGTTGAAGATCATCCCTCAATGGTCCTTCACCAACGATAAAAAATTTCACTTTCTCTCCGGCCTCTTTGAGCATACGTGCAACACTAACAATATGACATTGTGCTTTTTGATGAGTCAATCTTGCCACATTTAAAAAACAAAATTCTCCATGCTTAAGCTGAAGATCTTTCCTTAACTGATCAACGATTTTGTCAGAGAGCGATGAGTAATCACTGAGCACAATACCATTTTTAATCATTTCAATCTTATTTTCAGCTACGCCATGCTCCACAAGAATTACTTTAATTGCTCTGGAAACAGCCACAATGGTAGAAAATAATCTGTAGGATAGTAACTCAAGCATTATCATTACTCGCATTTTCACGGGTATTTTTTCCTGCAAAAACCAGAGGTGACACGTCGCTATAATGGGAATACCGGTTGCCAACCGGATAAGAAAACCAAAGACAGACGGTTTGTAGCCATGTGAATGAATCAGCGAAATACCATTTTTTTTTAACCGCCTTGCAGCTCTTGGGATATCCACGAATAGAAAGGAATTCCGGATCACTAATTTTAGGGCATCCACTCCGAACTCAATAGTTTTGTCGTATAAATCACTTATCTCATCAGGATGTGATACTATACAACCAACAACAGGAGTATACGTATCATCTGTTTGCATTTCCCGCGAAAGATTGAGTATGACACTTTCTGCTCCATACAACCCACCACTATCAATGAAATGAAGAATTTTTGTGGACACGTTTCACCGCTTCTCTAATTCATAACCTGAAAAATTAAAAACCCCAGTACTAATTGTCATCCAAGGATGTTTTAATGTTTCAAATACTGCTGACAGTGATGATGGTTTTTCAAAAAACAAATACCACATATATGATACAACAAAAACTATTGGTATAAGTACAAGAGGAATATTGATTATGTCAGATATGGGAAGAAAATTTCTTGTAAAAATTCCGACAAATGGCCAAAGTGGAACATGCATCAGATAAACACTAAAAGAAAATGTACCCAGCATACTGAACTTCATAACAATCCTGTTGTTTATTAGTATAGAATCGTATGGATATAAAAAATATAATAAACATCCAAAGGCTACAGAAATTGCAAATGATGAGAATGGGAAAAATATCAAAACTAAGGCCGATACAATAAATAACAACAAAAATAAATATGAATTA
>CAYWGN010000148.1:0-13044 GCA_964457495.1 uncultured Desulfobacula sp. | reverse complement strand
CAATATTAACCAGAAAGCGATTATATAGCTATGGGTCACGTCAAACAGATAACCCGTTAATATGGGCCCTAAAGCGCCGCCCGCGGTGCCGAAAAACACCACCAGCCCGAACAGGGAACCATGAGCCCGGATGCCGAACAATTCCACCATAATGGGGGAGATGGCTGTAAAAAAACCACCGTGGGCTAACCCATAAATACATGCAAACCCGTATAGCTTCCAAAGGGCATCTGCTTTGGCAAGCCAGAGCAGGCTGACGAACAATAGAGTGAAACATATGCCCATGATCTGTTTGCTGCCTGCACGGTCAATGGCCAGGCCTGCAACAAACCGGCCCACCATGCTCACAGCTCCTATGGCGGAAAGCACACCGGCTGACTTTAGGGAAGAAATTCCCAGGTCCCGGCCATGGGGAACAATGTGGATGAGGATACTCATCAAGCAAAATACAACAAGAAGATTTATCAGACAAATCAACCATAATTCAGGGGTTTTCAGAGCACGGGAAAAGAGAAACCCCTGGTCCTGGGATTTTGACAATCCCTTTGGAGTGTCGATGGATGAGTGATAAAACGCTTCTGGATCACGCCTAAGAAATTGGGCGATGACAAAAAGAAGAATCAAGGCAAAACATCCCATGACTATAAACGCGTTCTTCCAGCCAAAACATGAGATCAAAAAACTGGCCACAATAGGGAATGTGAACTGCCCGGCCCCCGTGCCCACCTTGACAATCCCGGTCATTTTACCCCGTTTTTGGGCAAACCATCTGGCAATGGTGCTCAGGGCAATTACATCCACTGAACTGAGCCCTATGCCAAAGACAAGGCCGAAAATCAGATAGAGCTGACCCAGAGTACTGACCTGGGACATGAGAGCGAACCCCAGGCCGAGAAAAATAGCTGCAATGCTCATTAAAATCCTTGGGCCGAATCTATCATTGAGCCGGCCAACAAAGATGCCAAAAAAGCCCATGACAAAAAAAGCCGCAGAGGAGGCCCCTGATATGACCGCCCTGGACCAGCCGAATTCCTCCATTAAAGGGTTAAAAAAAACCCCATAGGAAATATAGATACCCACCCCAATGGCCTGGATACTGAAACAGGCCGTCGTAATGACCTGGCCGTAGGCAATGGATTTTTGATCTGTATGGCTTGTCATATCAACCTTATATCCTTAACCGCCATACCCGATGGAACTCCGGTCCTGGCTCTTTTTTCTGAAATCTTTTTGGATGCCGCCTGGTAAAGGGCTAAATGAAATGTGCCGATAGGGCCTTGTCCCATGAAAGGGCTTTACCGGCACTATAAATCAATTAATGAACTTTGACAGATACAAATTCCCCTTTTATAATTTCCATTTGCTGGTACGTACCAAAAACTTCACCAATTTCATTAAATTCTACATCTTCAGCACCCACATAATCAATTTCGCCGCCTTTGGCTAAAATTTCCAGGCCTTTTTTGAGTTCTCCGGCAAAAATTTTCACACCCGGTGCATTGGCAACAGCCATAACATGTTTGTGGATGCTGGTTTTATCTGCTGAATTGCCTGCCTGGGCAGCCAGTATAATCAACGCTGTTGCATCATAGGAAGATCCCCTGAAGGGGCCGTCAATTGCGATTCCGGATGACTCGGCAATCCCTTTCCATTTTTTTGTTGCCGCACTTTCACCGCCCGGCATTGTACCATAGGAGCCGTTTAAAGCTTTACCAAAATGTTTGGTTAATGAAGGACCAATCATGCCATCGGTAAAGATGAAACTGCCAAATGCACCCGAGTCCAGAGACGCCTGAATAATGCCCTTGCCTCCCTGATCAATAAAACCAAATATGACCAGAACCTTGGCACCGGAAGCCGATAATGTACCAACCTCTGCTGAATAATCTGCTTTGCCGTCTTCATGGGAAGATATCATTAAAATCTCGCCGCCCAATTTTTTATACGCTGTTCCAAATGATTCAGACAACCCTTTGCCATAATCATTATTGGTATATGTTATGGCAACTTTTTTAATCCCTTTGTCAATGGTTATATTGGCTAAGACCTGCCCCTGCCTGGCATCTGAGGGCGCAGTTCTAAAGAAATATCCATGATCCTCAACCTCAGACAAAGCGGCTGACGTGGCAGATGAAGAGATGGTGGTTATCCCGTTGGGAGCAGATACTTTGGTGGCAACTGCAGCGCTTGTTCCGGAACAGCTGGGCCCCACAATTGCAACAACGTTTTCAACCGTGACAAGTCTCTCCGCTGCTGCAGTGGCAGCTGCCGCATCAATACAGGTTGAATCACCACGAACGGATTTGATTTTTTTCCCACCCAGAAATATCCCGGAATCTGATGCTTCACTCATGGCCAATTCAGCTGCAGCAGCCATTGGCGGAGTCAACGATTCAATCGGCCCGGTAAAGCCTGCTAACAAACCAATCTTTATGGCATCATCGGCAAAACTCACAGAGGCCATGGTGATTACAATTGCGCAACTAACAATGAAGTTAAGATACTTTTTCATACGATCCTCCCGTTTATAGTTTTTTATTTGTTTCAGGCAGTATGCCGTCGGGACTGAACCGCATGACCACCAATAAAACCGCGCCCATAAATATTAGCCGTATATATTGTGCATTGTTCAATAAATGCTGTCTGATATAATTCTCTTTATCTAAAAATGATGTTGATAAATCTGCCAGCCAGAAGCCAACGGGTTCTGCCTCAATCCAAAGAAACCAGATTAAAAATCCCCCCACAACCGATCCCAGGTTATTCCCCGATCCACCCACAATCACCATCACCCAAATCAAAAAGGTATATCTTAAGGGAATATATGAACCCGGCGTGAACTGCCCGTTATACGTCGCTAACATGGCCCCGGATACCCCTGCGATAGCCGAACCGATAACAAATATCTGCAAATGTCTTTGTTTCACATTTTTGCCCATGGCAGAAGCAGCCATTTCATTATCCCGGATCGCTCTTACCATCCTGCCCCATGGTGAATTCAGGGCAAGGCCTGCCAGGATGATAATCAGCAGCAATACGGATAGAAACAATCCTGAATAGCAAAGTTTTACAAATACGATTGATGCATCTGAAATATGCGCTTTTAACGCTGCTGCATGCTCAGAAACCGGCAACAGATCTAAACTGCCCGCATATAATTTTGCCACCAATTCGTTAAACCAGTCGGCTTGCTGCAAATCAATTTCATAGGGCACAGGTCGTGGAATACCCGTTACATTTTTTACGCCACGGCTTAACCAGTCTTCATTCTTTATTATAGCTATAATTATCTCTGAGATTCCCAGAGTTGCAATCGCCAGATAGTCTGTACGCAATCCCAGAGAAATCTTGCCAATCAGCCAGGCAGCACCAGCTGCAAGAAAACCACCCGCTATCCATGACAAAAGAACAGGCAGTTCAAGCCCCCCGAGATAACCGCTGAAAGCCGGATTTATGGCTTCAATTGTCTGGGTGGCATCCAGATAGAAATGTCTTGTTATAAAATAACCAGCCAATAGGATTGCAATGACCAGCCCTTTGTTTTTAAATTTTTTATAAATATAAATACTAAGGGCAATGGTCAGTGAAAAAATTAATATGACCACCAGCATTTTCATACCACCGGCTTTGACAGCTTCTTTGATGCTTCCCTTTGAAATCAGTACGGCGCTGAGTCCACCTAAGGCTGTAAACCCCATTATGCCGACATTAAATAATCCGGCATATCCCCATTGAATATTGACTCCCAATGCCATAATAGCTGAGATTAAGCACAGGTTTACAATACTTAAGGACAAAGACCATGATTGACCAAAACCAACCATGAGCAACAAAAAAAACATTGTGCCGAAACTTGTCGCCACCCTTATATTATATCGGCTCATATCACCTTACCCTTAAAAATTCCCGTTGGTCTCAATAACAGTACAATCACAAGGATCACAAAAGAAACGGCAAATTTATATTCCGTTCCAAGAAATTGTACCAGGCTGTCTGGTTGTAATACTTCCGGCAAAAGGTAAATTAGAAATTTCTTGTATGCATAAGTTAATATAAGCTCTGAAAAAGAGATCACAAAACCACCGACAATTGCGCCCATTGGTGAACCGATACCCCCAACAATAACTGCTGCGAAAATGGGCAATAACATCTGATGATAGGAATTTGCCATAAATCCTTTATCAAGACCATATAAAACACCGGCAATTGTTGTCAAAACAGCCGCCAGTATCCAGGTCACCCGGACGATCTTATCAGTATCAATTCCAGACAACAATGCCAGATCCTGATTGTCGGCATATGCACGCATTGCTTTGCCCGTCTTTGTTTTTTGTAAAAAATAAAACACAAAGCCAACCAGCAGAATCGCAATGGTTATGGTTAAAAACTGTGATGTTTTAAATGCAAGCCCTTCTGCAAGACCTGTCATGGATTTGAATTCTCCGGCCGTGATAATAAATCGTGCACCATCGGCAAAGACACGATGTTCCGGCCCCAGGATGAATCTGACAAGACCGCCCGTGACAAACATAACGCCCACGGATGCCATAACCACGGTAATGGGTTTGCTGTTTTGCTGCCTATAGTAATCGTATACGAATTTATCCATCAGCAGGATATAAGCAAGACAGGCAATAATTGCAAAGGGCAGGGCTAAAAGAGCCGTTGGCATAAACCCGAAGGTTATGCCTGATCTTTGCAGCAGCCATGTGATTAAAATAGTTATAACCGTGGCAAATGCCATGGTGTCACCCTGGGCAAAATTAGCAAATCTTAAAATGGCATAAACCAGGGTAACAGCCAAAGCACCCAGGGCCAGTTGTGATCCGTATGACAAAGCCGGCACAAATACAAAATTTAAGAGTAAAACAATCGCATTGAGAATATCGGTCAACTCAGGCATCTATCCTCCCAGAAAAGATCTGCGTACTTCAGGGTTTGCCAGAAGTTCTTTGCCTGTGCCGGTGTGCTCATTACACCCGGAAACCAGGACAAATCCCTTGTCGGCTATTTCCAAAGCCTGCCTGGCATTTTGTTCTACCATTAACACGGCCCTGCCTGATTTTTTTAAATTCAAGATATTTCCAAAGATTTCATCCATTACTTTTGGTGCCACTCCGGCTGTGGGCTCATCCAGCAGCATGATGGTCGGTTTTGTCATCATGGCCCTTCCAAAGGCAGCCTGCTGGCGCTGACCACCTGACAACTGCCCTACCAGCTGATTACGGCGGTCATGCAGGATAGGAAAAAGGTCATAAACTTCTGCCAGGGTTTGTGATATATCGTCCGTTCTTAAAAAAGCGCCCATTTCAAGGTTTTCCTGTACTGTCATGGTGGGAAAAACATTATCTGTCTGTGGTACAAAAGCAAGCCCCAGGCTGATCCGCTTTTGCACAGACAGCCCGGATATGTCCCTGCCTTCCAATGTGACAGAGCCGGAGCTTGGTTTGAGCATGCCAAGCAACACTTTCATGGCAGTTGACTTGCCTGCGCCATTGGGCCCTACAATAACGGCAAGCTCACCTTTTTCTGCTTCAATCGAACAATTATTCAATATGGGTACGCTCTGGTCATATGCAGCCACTATATTTTTCCCGGATAAATACGCCATTCAATTTACACCCTATTCTTTAATTTTCCTGCCCAGATACGCGTCAATCACCTCTGGGTTATTTTTTATCTCTTCCGGGGTCCCTTGTGTTAAAACATTGCCGTTGGTAAGGACAATAACTGGATTGCACAGCTTTGAGATAAAATCCATGTCATGCTCGATCATACAGAATGTATACCCCTGATCTGAGTTCAATCGCAAAATAGCATCTCCAATATGGCGTAATAGGGTCCTGTTTACACCGGCACCAACCTCATCCAGCAAAACGACTTTGGCATCCACCATCATGGTACGGGCAAGTTCCAATAATTTCTTTTGTCCCCCGGAAAGCCTGCCTGCTTTTTCATTCTTAAGGTGAGATATATTAAGAAACCTTATGACTTCTTCAGCCTTTTTTTGCAGCTTGGTTTCCTGCTCTTGAATCTGCCGGCGCCGAACCCAGGAATTTATAATATTCTCCCCAAGCTGGTTACCAGGCACCATCATTAAATTTTCAAGCACGCTAAGGGTTGGAAATGGATGGGCAATTTGAAAGGTTCTTAAAAGACCTTTGTGGAATAAATTGTGTGAGTCCTCACCTGTTATATCTTCTTCTTCAAGATAAATTTTGCCTGATGTTGGTTTATATAACCCGGCAATAAGATTGAATAAAGTGGATTTTCCAGCTCCATTGGGACCAATCAAGCCGGTAATAAATCCTTTTTTAATATGCAAATTTACGTTGTCAACGGCCTTGATGCCACCAAAGTGTTTGGAAATGTTTTTAACTTTAATCATTTAAACACCTTTCGAATTTATTCATATGATCATGGCAGACAAAAAGTGTCAAGATAAATCCAGCTATCAAAAATCCCGGTATTGTCGATCAAATACCATGAAGGGGCTTCTATGTCATTTCATGCTCCCATGTTTAACTTTTGTACTGAAGAGAAAGTCCGACCCCGACCTCTTTTATATTAACAACCCTGGACAGGGCAATTTTTGATGCAAGGTCTGTACAATGACAGGCATAAACACTATTGGGACAAAGATTTTCAAAATAGGAAATTGTACCTTCCATCTGGCGTTTCGTGGGATTTAACAGATGAAAACCTCCGATGACATCTAAAATTTTCTGGTCTTTGCAGACTTTTTTGGCATATTCAATGATATTGCAGATTCCTGAGTGGGAACATCCCGTAATAATGACAAGCCCATTTGAGGTTTTATAGACAAGGGCAGAATCTTCAATAACCATGTCATCTTCATTGGAACCATCTTTTCGGCCAAAGGGCAGGACTCCTTCAAAATCATTTGTTCCTGGTATCTCTCCAAGAAAAATAAGATTGTCAGTCAAAAATTGCGGTTTTTTACTCAATTGAAGATCAAAATGTTTCGCAAGCCTGTTTTTGGAAATCAGGGAGCCAATTTCCCTGAGCCCATGCGCACTGACACCTGTTAAGCTTTCCGGATGAGCCACCAGAACAGGACGTGAAAAAGAACGGTGCTCAATTGCAAGCTCTGTAAGATATCGCAAATAAGGTTCTATCCCCCATGTATGATCCAGGTGGCTGTGGGAAAGTACAATATAATCCAGATGTGCCAGATTTTTTCCCATCTTTTGGGCATTCTTGATAAAGATATCTGAATAACCCGTATCAAATAAAACAGACAGATTTTCATCCTCGATCAAAAATGATAATCCAGGTTCTGCCAGAAAATACCGGTCAATAATAGTATTGTTATCCACAAGAACAGTGAGCTGCATGATTATGTCCTTTGATTATTAAAAGGTTAAAAAGCTAGTATTATCCGATAAAAGATCCTTGTTCAAAGCTTGACCCAGGATTTCAACAGCCTCGTCTATCTGAGCTTCATTAATTATAAAAGGAGGGCCGAACATAACCATATCTCCAGACTGTCCTCTATCGCATCCACCCGAATATTCAATAAACATGCCCTGTTTCATGCATTCTGCTGACACGCGGGCTGAAAATGCATATTTTGGATCAAGGGTTTTTCTGGTTTTTTTGTCTTCAACAAACTCAATTCCCCTCATCAGTCCCTTTCCCCTGATATCACCCACCAGGGGATGATCACGTAAATCCTGCAGCTTATGCTCAAGATATTTACCCATTTTATGGCATCGCTCAACAAGATCATGGTCATACAGGTAATCAATGGTTTTTGATACCACGGCACAACCAAGGGGGTTGCCCCCCCAGGAATGACCGGCACCAAACATGCCTGAATTGTCAGCAATTTTTTTATGGATATAACCTGGAACAGCAACAGCTCCTATTGGGAAATAACCTCCCCCAAGCCCCTTGCCCAGAGCCAGAATATCAGGGACAACATCAAAATGTTCATAGGCAAACATCTTGCCTGTCCGCCCCATTCCCGTCATTACCTCGTCAAACATTAACAATACATCATACTTATTGCAAATTTCCCTGATCCGTTTGAAATATCCCTTTTCCGGCACAGCTCCGCAAAGAGACATACCTGAAACAGGTTCTGCAAGAAAAACAGACACATTGTCAGGCCCCAGGCACATGATCTCATTTTCAAGGGCATTGGCACATTCAAGATTACAGGTTTCCGGGGTTTTATTGAACCAGCATCTATAGCAATATGCCGGGGGTATATGCGTAAAATCATGAAGATACGGCAAAAAATCTGATCTTCTGCCCGTGGCACCTGTCCAGGCCAAAGCACCTGCTGTGCTTCCATGATAGCTCTGCCACCTGGATATCACACGGATTTTAGATGGTTTCCCATTATCCAGATGGTATTTTCTGGCAATTTTAACGCCAATCTCCACAGCTTCTGTACCCCCGGAAACAAAAAAAACTTTATCCATGGCATAATCAGAAGCACGGCAGAGCTTATGTGCAGCCTCTTCAAGCGGTGGGTTTGTAAAATCAATGCGGTGGACATAGGATACCTTTTTTGCCTGATCTGATATAACTTTTGCCATTTCCTCAAGCCCATGGCCAAGATTACACAGTATGGGGCCGCCGGAAGCATCTATATATCTATTCCCAGTATCATCGTAAAGATAAATACCATTTGCACTGGCAATGGAAATATATTCCCGGTTCAAAAAAAAATGAAAAACATGAGAAGCGTCATTTGAACTATTATTTTTCATTAATTTTCCCCTTGTGCTTTTTTATGGTTGAAACTACAGAATAAAAACAAAAGACAATTCTCATGACTTGCCCTGCGGTTCAGTAATTGATCACATATTATAAAACGGATTGATGTGACCAGGCTTCTCTTTTACCGGAATCAGATGCATATGAACTTCCTTGACACCATCTATATTTCTGGCAATCTTTTGTAACATAGCAATCTTATCAGCCCCTACGATTTCCTTTTCTTCGACGTTACCGATGGAAACCAATCCGGAATTAGCAGTTACCTTTATCTTGGGAACCAGATACATCAAAGCCGTTTGAACCCTGGCAGCAAGCGCCAGATCATGAAGTTTTTTCAAGGATTCCGCTGTGGTCTGAAAAGCTGTTTTCCGAATAGTTTCGCACAGAATGTCCACGGCATCTTCCACGGTCATTGTGCTAATATTAAGCACCATATCATACAACTTGCTGTCCAGCGTATCCACCCCATAAACATTGATGCCCCATTTACGGCGCTCTTCATCATCTTTTTTCAGGATGTAGCGAGCTTCTTCTGCCGGAATATTTTCCCGGCGCATTTCTTCTTTAACCCGGTCCTCAATATTGGCAAGGATTCTGACTTTGAGAACATGGGGAATATCCCGAAGAAAATAGTGACCTGCCAGGCCGTGATACACGACATTGTCTTTGCACATGTGATTAAGCAGAGCAGAACGAAGGTATGCAACATAGCGTTCCTTACCATGACTGAATCTTTCAAGGACAGTGGGGGCATCATGAAGTGCCCTGATAAGCTTTATCTCTGGAATGTTGAACTCATCGGAAGCTTCCAGAAGATGATCCCGGGAAAGGCATTCATACCCCAGTCGTTGGGCCAGTTTTTCTGCAACCTCTTTTCCCCGGCTGTAAGAACCGCGAGAAATTGTTATAATAGACATGGTCTCCTTTTCAAATTTATGAAATTATATCCATGGGGCTCATTAGCGAAGTCCCCAAAAAATGATAAAAATTATACGCCTCATCAGTATAATTGTACAGTAAATTTTATCCTATAAACACTTCCTTCCAGGCGCCGATAATTTTTGATTTGGCAGCGTTTACTGGCATTCATAGGGCTTAGTCCAGACAACAGCCGGCAACCCCATATCTGGTATATGACATTTTACTTGACCTTATTTCCAGATAATCTGCTATAATTGGCTTAAAAAACACAAGGTGCATTAATGATTAAATTAAATATTGTATTATTAGAACCGGAAATACCTCAGAATACAGGAAATATTGGCAGGACCTGTCTTGCCATGGGTGCTGTTCTGCATTTAGTGGAGCCAATGGGATTCTCCATAGAGGATAAATATTTAAAACGGGCCGGGCTTGATTACTGGAAAGAGCTTAATGTTAAATATTACAGGGATTATTCAGATTTTCTTACAAAAAATCCTCACGGGCAGAAAGTATTGATCTCAAAAAAAGCAACAAACAGATGCGACCAATTTTGTTATGAAGCTGAAGTCTATCTGGTTTTTGGCAAAGAATCAGTGGGGCTGCCGGACCAAATGCTGTTGGATAAGCAGGAATTCTGCGTAAGAATACCAATGTCTGCTAACACCCGATCTTTAAATCTTGCCAATGCCGTGGCAATCTTAAGTTATGAGGTAATGCGGCAGTATTCTTTCACGGGGCTTAAGATCGCGGGAAAAGTGTAACCTTGAATTATCGTTTTCGGTCAGGCACTATTTAATTTTTAAATAGCCCCGTATTCTTCCAGATAAACATCAATTTTTGCAAGCATGGGATCATCAAGAATCATTTTGCCATTGATTTTTTTATTGTGCAGATATTCTTTTATGTCTGTGATGGTGATAATGGCGTGAATAGGAATGCCAAGGATCTCTTCAACTTCCTTTAATGCATTTTTATGGGTTTTGCCTTTTTCCTGGCGGTTGACGCTGATAATAATGCCTTTAACCAATGGATTGTTACATGATTTCAGGACTTCAAGGGATTCTCTTATGGCCTTGCCCGAGGTAATCACATCATCTACTAAAATCAGCCGGGACGAGGATGTCAGGGGCATACCTATCACAAGGCTCTTATCTGCATAAGTTTTGGCTTCTTTACGATTGAACACATAGCCTTTATCCATACCCATATCTGAAAGGGCCTGGGCAGCTGAAATGCATAGGGGGATCCCTTTATAGGCCGGACCATAGATTCCGTCAAAATTGTCAGAAAAATGCTCGCGCACAGCTTTGGCATAAAAATTACCCAGTTTTTTGATTTTCAAGCCTGTATCAAACATGCCCGTATTGATAAAATAGGGGGCAATCCTTCCGCTTTTCAATTCAAACTCGCCAAATTTTAAAGCATCACATTCTACTAAAAATTCAATAAATTCTTCTTTGTATGTCATTTATAAAAATATCCTGATTATTATTTACATCGCCAGGAAAAATACTGGGAAAGAGCCACGTCTTTGCCGGATTTTAACAGGGCTTTTGTATTAAAATCTTTCATATCACGAAGTGCAACAGAACCAAATACTGGCCCATCCCTGCACACCACCTGTTTGCCGCAGACACAAGCCCCGCAAACCCCGAACCCGCATCGCATATAGCGTTCCAAAGAGACCTGACAGGGAATATGATGGGCCTCACAAATTTTAAAAACATTATACATCATGATTTCAGGCCCGCAGGTATAGACCATGTCAAAGTGTTTGCCAGATGTAATTTGTTTTTCAAGGAGTGCTGTGACAAGCCCTTTATGGCCCAAACTTCCATCATCCGTGCAGAATAGTCTTTCCATGTCAAACCGGTCCGGGTATAAAAGATGTTCCCTGGTTCTTGCCCCATGAATAACAATTGCTTTTTTATCAAGCTTTTCCACCAGCGGAGCCAGAGGTGCCATGCCGCAACCGCCGGCAACAACTGCCACCTGCCCGTCTGAGTTAATATCAAACCCGTTGCCAAAAGGCCCCCGGATGCCAACAAGATCCCCCTTGTTCAGGGCAATGGCTTTATTCGAAAAGAACCCCTTTGCCTCAATGGTAATGGCAAACCTTTCCTTGGTATGAAGGGAAATGGTATAGGGCTTTTCATCAACACCTGGAATCCATACCATGATGAACTGCCCGGGTTTAAAGGGCAGCGCATGATGAAAAACCAAGGTGGCATGGGTCTGGTTTTCAAAAATTTTTTTTTCAACCCTGAGCATAATATGTTTCTGATCTATACTGGTGTTCATCATCATCCTTCCCTATGGGCAGCCCCAATAATATCTTCCATGCCCAAGTCATGATCTATGAGCCAGGTTTCCATTTCCAATGCAACCTTTTGAAACACATCAATCCCCCGGTACCGAACCGCACTTCCAATCCCCACAAGACTTGCCCCTGCCATGATGATTTCAATGGCATCTTTCCCAGTGGTAATGCCGCCAAGACCGATGATAGGAATGTTCACAGCCTTGTAAATATCAAAGACACACCTGATGGCAACTGGTTTTATCATAGGACCGGACAGCCCCCCTTTTTTAAATGCCAGCACGGGCATTTTTGACTCAATATCAATCACCATGCCAGGTCCCACCGTGTTGATGGCACAGATGGCATCTGCTCCTGCATCCTCACATACCCTTGCAACATCACCGATATCCAGGGCCTGTGGTGTCAGTTTTACAATGAGCGGTACGTTAATGACCTTTTTAACTGCAGATACAACATCATGGGAAGATTGAGGATTTACCCCAAATATCATGCCGTGCTTTTCAGAATTGGGACAGGAAATATTAATCTCGATAAAATCAGGCTTTTTGGAAGATACAAATTCTGCCACCATCTGGTATTCCCTGACTGATCCGCCATAAATACTTGCAATTAATGGAAAATCTCTTTTTTCAAGATCATTCCATTCATTTTCCATATTCAAATACCCGGGAGATGGTAGCCCAACAGCATTGATCATGCCATGGCCAAGATCGATGACAGTGGGATTTTTATGCCCGTCCCTGGGCTCAGGACCTATGGATTTCATGGTGACAAGGCCACAGCCGTTTTCATGGACTCTCTCAAGGATTTCGAAGCTGTTCCCGAGAACCCCTGAAGCAAGAACCATGGTATTTTTCAATGTTTTCCCAAGAAACTGTATTGTCATTATACCTTTCTGCTCTTATTCATTTATGTGTCTGACAACTCTTAACATATTATGGCAATTTGAAACAATGAAGAAAAAAATATTTACACCTTTAAGAATCTTTTTTTGTAATAGTTCAGCCCGTTAAAAGAAATTATCTCATAGCCCTGTCTGATGG
>CAYWGN010000147.1:0-13267 GCA_964457495.1 uncultured Desulfobacula sp. | reverse complement strand
CCCTTCTCTGTTCCAGTTCTTCAAGTTTCCAGTCCAGACGTTTTACATTCTCTCCACTTCCGCACTTTGCCAGACATACACCATCAAGGCCTGGAAATACAATAGCCTCAAGGTCATCATTTGTCATCTCGGTTTCCCAGTTGTTAACCCGGACATAGAGATATTTTGACTTCTGTGTCCCTCTACTTGAATCAAGGTAGGTTTTGATCATTCTACGGCCTTTGGCCTTTTCTGCCGGGGGTACTGAATCTTCAAGATCCAGAGTTAATACATCTGCTTCAATGGTGACAGCCTTTCCAACCATTTTTTCATTATTGCTGGGTGCATAAAATACAGACCTCATAACTGCCATGATAATTTTCTCCTTTTTTAATTATATGTTAATTAATTCTTTAATTTTTGGGGCAATTTTTTCAGGGCTGTTCACGACATGGGCCTTGACCACAACAGGTCTTACCAGCTTCAGCGCTGCAGCCTTTGCTTCTTCAGGGGTGTTGGCCACTATGCCTTCTGGAATGGGTATTCTGGACTGTTTAAAAAATTCTTTACCTTGATATTCTAAAAACTTTGCCATTTATCCTACATAACCAAATATTGATATTTTTTCTCAGCTTTTTTTATTAAGTTGAAAAGCTAAAGAAATGGCACTTAAAATAATGCCCCCAATAATAACCGGCCAGAACTTTTGAGGAGGCAGGAGAATAAGGAATCCTCCGATACTAAATAACATTTTTTCAATAAGAGTAAGTTTTTTTATTAAATATCCCTCCAGTCCAATAGATAAAATAATCACTCCCAAGACTCCTGTTATTACAGTTAAAGTTACAAGTTCGGCTGACCCGATAAAGAGCAGGCAGGGATTGTAGATGAATAAAAATGGTATAACATATTTTACAACACCCAGTCGCATGGCTATGAATCCAGTTCTTATGGGATGTCCGCCTGATATTCCACAGGCTACATATGCTGCAATAGCCACAGGTGGTGTAATAAAGGAGATTAAACCGAAATAAAAAACAAAGAGGTGACCGGCAATTGGCACAACCCCCAGTTGGGTCAGGGCTGGGGCCACTAAAATGACTAAAACAAGGTAACACGGGATTGATGTCATTCCCATGCCAAGTATGAAAGAGGCAGTAGCAGTAAATATCAGTAGTATGAACAGACTGCCTCCAGATGCATCAACCAGTATGCTTGACAGTCTGAATCCCAGGCCGCTGGAATCGAGAGAACCGATAATTATTCCGGCCGAGGCACAGGCTACTGCCGGAATAAGAAATGCCCTGGAGGCAGTTTCCATGCAATCAACAAACCAGATAATAAGTTCCTTGAACACTTTTCTGGTCTCTTTTTTCCTCTGCCAATTAATTATTACGATCAACATGGCTGCTGCTGAAGCATAGAGACCACAGTGCTGGGCTGGTAGCTTGAGGATTGCCAACATATATATGAGAAGAAGTATTGGAATCATATAGTACCAACCCAGTTTTAATACCCTCCAGAAAGAAGGCAATTCTTCGGAGGAGAGGCCTCCTAATCCTAATTTGACCGCCTCAAAATGGACTTGAACAAATATTGCTAAAAAGTAAAGCATAGCAGGTAAAAAAGCGGCAACACAAACAGACCAATAGGGCATACAAAGTAGCTCGGCTATCAGGAATGCAACTGCCCCCATGACAGGTGGCATAATCTGACCCCCATTGGAGGCCACACATTCTACTGCTCCTGCGAAATCGCGATTATAACCCATCTTTTTCATCAAGGGAATCGTAATTGTTCCTGTTGTAGCTATATTAGCTGCAGTAGATCCCACCAACGTTCCGAGAGCTGCACTACCTATTATTGATGCCTTGGCCGGACCTCCAGTCCAACGGCCGGTGAGGCTGAAGGAAAGATCCAGGATAAAACGCCCAGCCTCAGATTTTTGTAAGATAGCAGAAAATACCATGAATATCAGGACGACAGTGGCTGCTATCTCCATAGGTGCACCAAAAATGCCCTCAGCCCTCAGATAAAATATACTTGCTATTCTTTCAAATTTAAAATTAGAGGTAATAAAAACACCAGGAAAATGAGATCCATAAGCCAAATGAATGATAAAGAATGATGCGATAATGGCCATGGACAAGTTAACTACTCGCCTTGTTGCCTCAATTATGGCAACCAAAAGCATAAAGCAAAGAATCACCTCCAGACGATTAGTGGTACCCCTAAGTAAAAGTGGTTCCCAATGGCTCGAAAAAAAAGTCAAATAGCCAGCACCAAATATGCTCATAAGGATGAATATTATATCATACCAGCGTAGATTCTCATATGCACCTCCTTTTCTAGCCGGGAAAATTAGAAAGACAAGTATTAGGACCAACATCAGGATGATTGCACAATATGGTACCATCGTGAGATGAATAAAATGATCCAAGATATTGGAAATGTAAAGTATTCCAATAATCATCAAAATTATGCTAAGGATAGCAATAGTTTTTTTTATTATTCTATTCTCATTTCCAGTCATACCCTCTCCTTTTTTCTTTTCCGGCTTTTATTTTTCCAGTGGATTGATCTATGTAAAGCCTGATCAAAGATATTTTCGGCTTTAATAGTTGCAGGATGTGGGGTGATTTGAATAAACGCTATCAAGAGTCTTGCATTCTAAAAGCATCACTTGGAAGCATTCAAAAGGGGGTCGGTCAACTTGTCAAACCATGGAGATGATAATACTGAAAAAGTCCCCGACCCCTCAGATAGCTAGTTTTTTTCTCCTATTTTATCCAGGAGTTCCTTTTGACGTTTGTCCAGTTCTTTGGGCCAGACATTTGCTTCCTTGTAATATTTGATCGCCCCGGAATGATAAGCAAAGTTAGTTCTACTAACCGCCTCACGACTGAATAATTTACAAGCCGGGTGGTAGGTTTTGAATTCATCAAAATGTTCCCAGACCATCTTTGTCAAGGCGTAAATAAAATCATCCGGTAGATCCTTTTTACAGTCAAGAATAACAGCAAATGATGCATTTTGAAAATTCTCAGGCATTTTCTTATATATGCCACCCTTTATAGTTAAAGGGAATGCCCAGGGTATTATTTCTTGAATTTTTTTCATATGCGCATCATCAACAGGGATGATCTTCATGGGTTGGCTGCTGTCCAATTCCATAAACTTGCCAGACGGGTGAAAGCCGCAATCTATTGCAAAATCAACTTTTCCCGTCTTAAGCGCATTAATCCACTCCGAGGATCTATCAAATCTCATGGCATTTTTGATATCGGATTTTTTTAACCCATAGGCTTCTAAGCTAGCTCCCCAGAGCAGTTCCATTATGGATGAGCCTCGGGCCCTGTAATAGCCTGACTTACCCTTTAGATCAGCCCATGTGTTAATCCCGGAACCCTCCAGAGTTGTCAGGCTGAAATTCAGTGGGAAGTCTTGTAAAAAGACTCGGATTGGAGCGGGTCCTATGTCCTTGAAATTGCCTATTCCTCTAAATGCATCAAATCCTACATCCGGAGTGATAAACCCCATATCAAGGTCTCCGGAATGTATGAGCCTTGCAGTTTCTTCACCCCCTGAAGTTTTGCTTGGGATACCGGCCACCCCCAGATATTTTTCCATCATTTTACTTAAACCCCCGGCGATGGCATAATAGTTTGTACCTGTGCCTGAACCGATGGTGACACTTTTGGGCCAATGACCTGGTCTGTCAGCTGACATGGCAATCCCAGTTAAAAAAAAGATTGCTAAAATGAGTACGATAACACTTACAACTTTTTGGTTGTTAGTTACATTTTTCATTTTTCTTTTTCCTTTTCCCTTTAGGTTGTTGATTAAAAATATTGTTTCAATGATCACAATGATCATTTTTGGGCTGTGGTTACATAACTTTTAATTGGAATAAGTGGTTCATACATTGCGCATCTCAAAATACAATACCGCAAGGATAAATTAGCGCCTAATTCAAAAATTATCAAAATGTATAAGTATATGTTCGGCAAACTAACTATATGCCTGTCGATAAGTCCTAATGCTATTGGAAAAACCACACCGGGCAGGACAAAACCGATCCATAAAAGTGGTGCGTATTTTCTCCAGACAATTTCTCCAAATGTAACCCTACCGGCTTCCCCTTGATAATTGATACCTACAAGATAGCAGATAACAATAAATAAAACGATTAAGGGAAAAATTTTTGAAAAAAATTGTAGGTTAGCTGATTCGATAACGGTAACCAGCGAGATAAGCTTATAAATATTCAACCCACCCCAAAGACTAATCACTAATATTAATATCGGTAATAGTGCGCTGTTCCAGAGAGCAAGGCCGTTTACATAACTAAGCAAGAAACCAAAATAAATAATTGTGCAAAAAGCAAAGACATTAGCCACTATTAATAAGCCCGGAATACTTGATGACGACAAAGCAGAAAGAAGGTATATCCCACTAAAAATAATGAATAGGCTAACACACCACATTCCTCTGGCAATCCATGAGGTTTTCCAGCATGAAGAAAATAAAATCCTCCAAACTCTAAGGGGACGTCCTAAATCAGCTAGGAGTAGGCCGCCCCCCAATACAGCGCACATGAATATCCCGACAACCATAATCACGTAGCTTCCAAAGATAGAAGCGAAAAAAAATGTTGCTGCTCCAACTTCAACAAAAAAGGTAGATAACCACATAAGTATACCCTGTTTTTCTATCCATTCCCTTTGGGGTGTATACTTGACCATGAATTCATATGGCTTGTTTTGAATAGGTTTGTTTTGGATCATTTTTTTTTCCTTATTTGTTAGCGTAATATACTGATGGTTCAGTGCCGTAGTCTGGACGGAGGGGAGTAGCATTCCATTTTCTTATTAATATAGATATCTCGCTGGAAGGATCCTCTATATCCCCAAAATACCGTGCCTTAGCAGGACAAACATTTACACAACCAGGAGTCGCATCTCTGTCAATACCCGGCTTTAGACCCCTCTTAATACCGACATCTATCTTTTCAACACAAAAATTACATTTCACAACTGTTCCGGTTTGGTAAGGGAATAATTTTTCGCCTATGTTTTCAAACTCGGTAAAACCTTGACCTGTAAAATATTCTTTCCTTTTCGAGTAATAAGTACGAACTTGATAAGGACAAGCTATCAAACAAGATCGGCAGCCAACGCACTTATCAGCATCAATAAAGACTATTCCATCATCGCGTTTCTGGGTCGCTCCTGTAGGACATACCTCCACACATATTGGATTTTCACAGTGATTACAAAGTACTGGATATGCTTGTTTGCTTGCCGATTGGAATTCACCTGTCTCTGCTGTAAGTATTTTCCCCCAAAGAATATCCTTAGGAAGAAAGTGCTCTTGTTTACATTTCGCAACACAAGCATAGCAGGCCACACACATTTTCAAATTTATAAGCATCCCCCATCTCATACTATATAGCCTCCTTCCTATTTAAAACCTTAACCTTTGCCGTTATTTCGAGTGTGCCGGTTATGGGGCATACATATTCTTGATTAAGTCTAAGCAATTTATTCGGGTTCACCCCTTTACCTTGGGCGATGGGACGTCCCTTGGCCCAACTGCCCAGACCAGTTATTCCTATTACCTGTGGATGTATTAAACTGGTCAATTTTACATTCCCGCTCACCTTGTCACCCCATTTATTCTCAAGAAAAATAGTGCCGCCGTCTTTTATTCCTTTCCTATTGGCCGTTTCTATGTTCATAACTATATTGAGAGTGAATGGATCCCTTTGGGCCATCTCGCTTATAATTGGATTTTGCATGCTAAAGCGATAAGATGAAATCGGATCTCTCGGTGAGACCACAAATAAGTCAAATTCCAAATCCTTTTGGTCATGGATTATGGAGGGGAAATAAGTTATCAATCCAGTGTAATGATTCCAATCCATGTGAAAACCACATTTTTCAGCTCTTGTTGAGATATCTTCTTTTTCTTTTGTGAGGCTCTCATAATAGATCGGTATTCGCGCGTCTATAAACCACCGCCAATATGCCTCTTCCGGCCGCTTCTCCCATATGATGCTACCGTTATCCCTTAACCATTCAAGTCCTCGCATATCCCCAAAATTATATTTTATTGTTCTGTCAGCAAGTTCTATGTTTGAAATTTTTTCTTTTGGACCAATTATTGAATATTCGGCATCTCCCTTAGCCTCGCTTTGCTCCCATGTTGAAGTTTTCAATGAGTAGTAGTTGTCTAAAAATTTATTATATGCCGGCCGAATTTCTGTTCGGTCCGCAAGGTCAGATAAAATGTCCTGGACATTCCTGGTTTCACCTTTGGGTTCTGTTACCGGCATTCTCATATGAAAGCACCAGTTGTCTAGTCCTGCTGGATAACAATAATGAATACCAAAAGAACTGGCAATGTCTAAACTTTCGAGGTATTGTACCTCAGGCAAAACAATGTCACAGAAACCTTCCGTGGTTTCGTTATGAAATGGCTGAATAGCAAAGGCAAAAGGCACTTTTTGAAGAAATGTTTCAACGGGTTTAGGATTTGCCATATTCATCACTACATTTCCACCATAAGTGAAGAAAACCTCCGGTTCAAAAGGACGTCCGGCCTTTGTCCATA
Organism: uncultured Desulfobacula sp.; assembly: GCA_964457495.1. GTDB lineage: Bacteria > Desulfobacterota > Desulfobacteria > Desulfobacterales > Desulfobacteraceae > Desulfobacula. Next base: position 6,673 of record CAYWGN010000147.1, on the reverse strand, counting down.
GTTCATCCCATTCTTCTGTATAAACATGACCTCTGGTTGCGGAACCATGTGAAAAAATGTCACTAAAGTTAATGGAATTCCCAGGGCCACTTGGCTTAAGGGGTGGCCAGGGAGTTCTTGAATGCCAGAAACCTGGGGTCAACATGCCCTCAAAACCGCCATATGGCGTAAATTTAAAACGGTCTGTGTCCTTGTAGCCAAAACTCCTAACGGCTCCTGATCCTAAAAGACCGCCACAAACATCTAAATTTCCTAGTAAGGTATTAACCTGCTGTAAGGACGCATATGTGTGAAATCCATTCTGGTGTGATTGCAGTCCTCGGTACCCCACCACACAAGCGGGGCGGTAGGGGATTTTTACGCCCTTAATCTCAATGGTACTTCCTATTTTTGCCTCTCTAACAAGTTCTTCAGCGAGCTGGCGTATCTTTCCTTCAGGAACAGTGCTAATTTTTGAAGCCCAATCTGGTGTATATTTTTTAAGATGTTCTTTAATAAGGGCAAAAGCGGGTTTACATTTTTCTCCATGAACAGTGTATTCTCCCTCAATCGCAGGATTGGATAGAGTAGAATCATCATAAGGTTTAATCTTACCGTCTGCTTGGTCAAAAAGAAGGGGTTTGTCTGTTTCTTGCTCATGAGCATACTGGCCACTGGATGTTATAAGATAAGAACCGTTCGTCTTGTGTCGTAAAAATTCTTTGTCATAATTTTCTATTTCGTTCACGATTAAGTTGGCTATCGTTAGAAGCACTGCAATATCTGTTCCCGGTAAAATTGGTATCCATTCATCTGCCTTGGCTGCCGATCTATACCCAACCGGATCAAGGACCTTCATCTTCATGCCTCTTTCCCTGGCAGCAGCCATCATGTGGATGCTTTCGGCAGAATGGCGCCCACCGCCGACACCTTCATTCCCGCCGCATCGCAAGACGAAATTGCAGTACCTGTAATCTGGAAATACATCCCATGCAGCATTTGTCTGGGCACCTATGTGATGAGCTGCAGCACCGCAATGAGGTCCAGGGCCCCCGGTGCAATAACTATTTGTTCCATACGCCACAAAATAACCGGCAACAGTTATCATACTTTTCATGCCGCCTGTAGGTCCAGGGGTATGTGTCCAAACGACAGATCGGGGATCTTTTTTGCGTGCTTCATTAAGTTTGTCAGCAGTTTTGTTCAGAGCCTCTTCCCATGAAATTCTTTGCCAACGGGGGTCCTCATGAAGCCCTTTTTTGGGATTAGTTCTTTTTACTGGAAACAAAATTCTGTTAGGGTCATGGTAGTCCATTATACTCGCAACACCTTTTGCACAAACTCCACCACGAGACCCGGCATCACTTTCAGGAATACCCTCAATTGAAACAGGCTGGCCATCGACCACTCTTACTTTGATAGCACATTGTTCGTAGCATATAGAACACATGGTATATGCCCAATAATCATTGCTCTTGTCTCTTTCACCGAATATTTTTCTATACTGCTCTCTTTCTTTCTTAACTATATCGTTCATAACATCCCCTTTCTATTATCCAGTTACTGACTGCATCGGCACCTTTGTTCGGCTGAAATACCATTCACAACATTAGTCTAAATCCAATTTATTTTTCTATACACTAATAGAGAATCACCATTTTTGATTAATTTCTCGTTTTGTTGTCTCAAAAGAAAGCATAATCTTTAAAGATTAGATAAGTAGTTGCCATTATTTAACAATATCTCGATTAATAAGATTTATGGGTATTCCTCCTGCCAAAATTCGAACAATTTCTTCTGCAGCTTTTTGCGCTGCCTCATTTCTTGACTCCTCAGAATACCATCCGATGTGGGGTGTGGCGATAAAGTTGGGATGGCATACCAGAGGGTTATTTGATGCCGGAGGTTCATGCATAAATACATCTGACGCGGCACCGGCTATGTACTGCTTACTTAAAGCTGAGAGAAGAGCTTCTTCATCGACAATACCTGCCCGTGACGTATTTATAATGCAAGCGGTTTTTTTCATGCATTTCAAAGCACTTTCGTCAACCAATTTATTTGTTTCCCTGGTAAGAGGGCAGTGTATGGAGAGAAAATCAGATTCCAAAAACAACCTATTTAAGCTGACAGGTTCGCATCCTTCGTCCCTGATATCATTGCCCGGTACATAAGGGTCATGCACGATGATGTGAGAACCAAAAGCTTTTAGCCTTCTAATCACAGCCTTCGTAATTCGCCCAAACCCCAGCAATCCTACCACTGTACTGCTGAGCCTGTGGAAAGGCATCACATCTTCTAACCGCCAGTTTGCATTTTTAATTTTATGGTTAACTTGAAAAATTTTCTTTGCAAGAGCAAGAATGAAAGAAATGGTAAGAGTGGCTACATCTTCTACGTAGAAGTCTGGGATATTGGAAATATAAATTCTATTTTCAGTGGCTGCTTCAAGATCGAAATTATCCACACCTACACCGAGCCTTATTATCCCTTTACATTTTGTTAAGCTGTGAAGGACCTTTCTCGTAAATGGTGCCGAGGTAGTCAAAATTACATCCATACCTCTCATGTTTGAGATAAGCTCTTGTTCGTTTGAGCAGGGCATCAGATAATATCCTGCACTGTGTTTTGCGAGGTAATTTTTGGTCTTTGAGAAATAGAATAGGGGGGTAGTAATCCCTACTTGGTATGAAAATACTGTATTATTCATATGCCCCCATGTTTTAAAATTTTAGATATTAATTTTTATTCTGCGTTAAGAAAAAACCTTTTGAATTATCTCCCCCATAAATAGAATTTATATATAGAAATTTATATTTCCTGTTGTTTGACCCTACTAAAGGTTAATACTACCCTTTATACCCATCTGCTACCTTACTAATAGACATTGCATTATCATTATAGTTCAAAGATCGTCTTTTTGGTTTTATGGAGACAGTCACTTGTGCCGTTTTCTGTGACAATGTAGTTGTCACAGATCCAAGTGAAAACATTTTTGGTCGCAACAATAGGATGAACGACAATATTCATATTCGCCAGTATCTTCATTGGTTCATCTTTTCGGATCGCTGGTCTTTCCACAAGGTCATAACCTTGACCATGAGCATATAATCGTTTTTCTTCCGGGAATCCCTTGCTTAGTAAAAATTCATTATTTGCAGCCACAAGGTCCTTGGGGTCCGCCCCGTGTTTGAGCATCTTGAGAGTCACATGCTGGGCCTGATTAGCAATTTCACAAGCTTCGAGGAGATCATCAGAGGCTTTTCCAAGCACACAGGTACGTCCAAGTTCAGCGTAGAATCCTCCGGGGCCGTTAGCCTCAATCATAAGGGTTAGCTGATCTCCTTCCTGAATAACCCTGTTCATAAAATGGCGTTTGCGCATTGGGGATGGGGTCCCCATAGGGGCTGAGCCTGCCATTATCAACTGCTGTTCACTTCCTAATAGCTGGCAATGATATTGTGCCATTGCCATAACTTCGAAATCTCTCACACCGGGTTTTATAATATTCAAAGTTGCTTTAAAAGCTGCATCCTGCAAGGCAGCAGTTTTTTTGATTAACTCTATCTCTTCATCGCTTTTAACAGCCTTAATCTCGTCTACCAGATCGGTGGCATCTATGAAGGTTGCAGCAGTAAGTTGTGCTCTTAAATGTTCATAGAATCCCAGCGGAATATGGCTTGTGTTTACTAAACCTATCGTACAGTCCTTCATGGGAAGGAGTCTTTCCACGATTAGTTCTGCATCATAGGTTTTGCTGTAGTGAAGTGAAGGAAAATATGGGGCTGTTAAACAATCCCGGACACCTCTATATGCTCCACTCATGGAACTCACATTAGTTAGTGAACTCCCAGCCTCCATTATGGGTCCAATATTGATGACGGTCATATCGTCATCTTTTGGAAAGATAACGGTTGTAGGATATCCGTTGAAGGCAGGGATATCCGTGAACCACTTTACGTATCCACCCAAAAATTGATTCGTGTTTTGCATCAAAAGAACATCAATTTTTCGGTTAGCCATTGCGACTCTTATTGCATTCCATCTGCGTTCAAGCTCCTGGTCCGAAATCCGTACGTTTATCCTTTCTTGTGCTTCGTTCATATCATTTCCTCCGGCACGATTTTTAGGTTTAGTTTTCTTTTTCTAATTTTATTTCCTTATAAGAATCCTGAACTACACTCAGGTAGCCTTCAAGATAATTGTATGCTTTAGTTGGATCATTGTCTTTTAAGGCTTCAAGCATGTTTTGATGTTCCTCAACGATGTACCTTTGTACCTCCAGATCTGATTGGTACCTGCTCAAGAAGACGGTAAGAACTGCCATGATTGATTCCATTATGATGACGAATACGTGATTTTTAGTGGCCTTGGCGATAATCTTATGAAAGTCTATATTTTCTTTTCTGGCATGACTTCCCATTTCAAGTTTTTTTCTAGCCTCTTCAATATTGGAAATTAGTTTCTTAAAATCTTCTTCTTCTGCATTTTCCGCTGCATGCTTAAGAACAAGGCGTTCAATTTCGAGCCTAACCACATTGACTGAATCCATTGAAAGTTTCTTCATCTGGATTGCATCCACAAAAGAATTAGTAATGGTGGCTAAAATTGTGTCATCGATAACAGCCCCACCATTGCTACCCTTTTTAATAGAGATGAACCCAGATATTTCAAGCAACCGCAAAGCTTCGCGCACTGTTTGCCGTCCAACACCATACTGCTGTGCCAGTTCAGTCTCAGAGGGTAGTTTGTCGCCAGGTTTGAGTAACCCTTTAAATACGAGTTCTTTTATCTTTGATGAAATCTTCTCGAAAGTTCTCCTGTTTTGTATCGGTTTGAATAGTTTTGGTTCTATGTTCATTTTTTACCTTCTATTATGTCATTCAGTCATTCAGTCATTCAGTCAGTCTGTCAGTCTGTCAGTCTGTCAGTCTGTCAGACTGTCAGACTGTCAGACTGTCAGACATATAATGTCTATTCAATAAATATTTGCTTGTCAAGGTTTTTTTAGTTTTTTTAAGAATTTTTAAAATCTATTTTAATGGACTGAAGATATAACCAATATGGACTTGAAAATGAGAACTCAAAAGCTGCTTTTATTTTAGAGAGCTTGATCAACTCACATCATAAGTCTATACATGATAGCTGTAACCATTTAATCTAAAGACCCTGACTTCTTTTGATAGTAGGGACTGCAACCAAAATTTGACCGGTGGGTGCTTGTATTCATAGGACTCAGTCCAGGCAAAATTTGGGCACCCCCACATATGGTATAGAGTTCTTTTCCAGTCCTGAGTTTTTTATTCAATTATATGAGCCAATGGCTTCATGGCCGTGCATTTTTTCAGATTCAACCAATATACTTGAAGTGGTCCATTCTGGATAATAGGTTAATTTTTTCAGGATTCAAAAAAGACCCCGGGCTATCCTTTGATAGTTAGCATTGATGAGAGCAATCCGGGTCATTTTTTTGGAGCAAATCACTATTTGGCGGAAATGCCAAGATTGGCATTTCCGCCAAATAGAACATAAGGTATTGCAGGTTACACGAAAGTAAGGATGACAAAACCCCGGTGGTCCATAAATCTGAAAATTTTTCAATATAGTTGAAGTCACCCTGTAGTGCAGGTCTGCTCACCTTGCAACGAACGGATTGCCTGCGATTTTTGTAAAAGATCGAAAAGGCCTGAAATGTCAAAACGGCGGACTGTTTGAGGGCATACCTGCCCGCAGTTTCCGCCGTTTAATGGAAGGCCTTTTGATCTTTAATAAATTGTTCAGGCACTAGAGAGTGTAAGGTGAGCAGGCCGGAACTGCTTATAGAGAGGGGATCTCCTTTCTCATGCCTTTACAGGGATCTGCCATGGCATCCCAGTTTTCAGGATGGTCAAGGAGAGTTTGAATGAAAGGCCAGACCCTGCACATACAGGGAAATCGCATAGGGAAAAAGCTGCAACTTTTTATCATCAGGAATTGTATCCCTGGATAGAAAAGTTGATAATTTGTCAACTCCAGATGTGCTGAATTTGTTTAATAAAAAATTTAATAAAAATTGCATTGCATTACTTTTTGTTGTATTTTTTAGAAAGAAACAATTTTGTACAGGGATAATCATGGGGAAATATGATAAACTATTAATCAAAGTTATAAGAGGGCTTTCGGATTCAAATATTCCATTTAATGGATTGTGCAATTTGTTGATAATATTTGGATTTAAAGAGCGAATAATAGGCGATCATCACATTTTCTCAAAAAATGGTGTTGATGAAATTCTAAACCTACAACCCTTGGGTTCAAAATCCAAGGCATACCAAGTAAAACAAGTTAGAAATATAAATTAAATATGGGAGTAAATGATGAATAAATATGAAATGATCATTCATTGGAGCGAGGAGGATCAATTATTTATTGCCGAAGTTCCAGAACTCCCGGGATGTATGGCAGATGGCCATAGTTATCAAGAAGCTGTATCAAACGCAGAAACTATTATTAACGAATGGATCGAAACTGCTAAAGAGATAGGACGTACAATCCCGAAACCAAAAGGGAAATTAAATATGGAGACATTTTGCAGTGTTTTATCTCAGACCATTCCTTAGAAATGGTGTTTCAGAGTTTCAGGCAATCAGATAGGTTGCAGTACCTGTGGCAATCCGGGTTTGTTTTTCATTATACAGATCTATTTTGGCAACAA
>CAYWGN010000146.1:0-13288 GCA_964457495.1 uncultured Desulfobacula sp. | reverse complement strand
GAAAAGTGTTACCCATTTTTCTTGATTTTTTTTGAAAAGTAATTGACCTATTACAAATAAAACGTAATGGAGCTTTATTCAATTTGGTATTTCTCATTTCCATATAATTGATTTTTAAGTCTAATGATAAAAAAATGGTCTGCACCAGATATGGTATATTGGAAAAATTCAAAAGCCAGGACTGGTAAAAGAAGCGCTCAGTAATTTGTCTGATTTGCCTCGTCTCTAATGAATACCATTAAGGCTCATGAGGAAAAAATAACCAGCAAGAATATTTTTTTATATTTCACCCTCCATTTTTTGTGTTGTGGTGCCTTATGTACTACAAATCCAAATAATTTACTCGCTCCCAACACTTTTTAAAAAAATACTTGACATGGGAAAATCCATGCTGTATGCTGGTCTCATATTTAGATACATGTCTCATTATATGAGACTCTAATGGAAATTAAAGAGGTGACTGATGGCTGAGTCGATCAAATCTTTACATAAAGCGGTATTAATTTTGAAATGTTTTACCCAAAAAGAATTTGAGCTTACTGGAGCTGAGATACGCAAGAAAGTTGGATGGCATAAGGCAACAGTCTATCGTTTCCTATCAGTAATGTTAGAATTGGGACTACTCGATAAAACAAACAATAAGTTTCGAATAGGTCCTCTACTTTTTACTTTTGGCAATCTTTACTTAAGTACTACAGATATTCTTATTGCAGCCGACACAGTGGTTGAAAAATTGAATAAATTGACAAATGAGGCTGTGAGTGTAGCCCTTCTGGATAAGGGTTATGTCACTATGATTATGAGAAGAGAAACATCATCGCATTCCTTTAGGTGGGCTATCAATCAAGGTTCAAGTTTTCCAGCCTATGCATCTGCTTTGGGTAGGGCCTTATTAAGTGAGTTAACCGATACTGAGGTTGATAAAATTTATCCTTCAAAAAAACTAAAAAAAATAACGCCTAAAACAATTACAAGCAAAGATGAATTAAAAAAAATCTTTCAACAGGTAAGAAAAGATGGCTTCGCCACCTCTTCAGAACAATCCGTTGAAGGAGTTGAGGCTGTTGCTTCGGTAATACGCGAATCTAGTGGTAAGGCTATTGCTGCGATTAGCATTCAAGTGCCAATATTTAGAATGAATAAAGAAACCCGAATAGTGTTAGGTGAATTAGTTAGCATGGGATCCAGCTTGATAAGCTATCGACTTGGTTATCAAAATAACGAATATTCAATTTTTGATGTTAAAGAAATAGATTTATGGTGGGAAAAAAATAAACTGGAATAAATTTTTTGAAGATGACTGGGAAGGCTAATAGAGATTATGAATAAAAAAAATTAAGGAGGCTACAGCTATTGGGATCATTAATAGATAGTTGATAGCTATTAATTGAAAACCAACAAGAGGAGAAGGAGCGTAAAGATGAGAAGAAAAAAATTGATAGTTTTAGCATTAGCGGTGGCAATGATTAGCATAATGTTTGTTTGGACATCCCAAGTTGTAGCAGGTGATACAATTGTTTGGAAAGCACAACAGGGAGCTTCAGCGGGAAGCAAACAACATGAATCACTAACGAGACTAAGTGATAAGATTTATCTATCCAGTGGTGGGCGTTTAAAGATTAAAGTTTATCCAGGTGGGGCTATTGCTCCTGGAGGAAAGGAGTTTGATGCCGTTCATGCAGGTATTATAGATTTAGGCGGCGATGCATCTGCCTGGTGGACAAACAAATGGCAATCTGCAGATTTGTTCAATTATAGGGTTGGTGGACTATCTGCGATGGAGACGTTACTTTGGAATATTAGCGGAGGAGGTTTAGAGTTGGTTCGTACAATGGTAAAGGACTACAACGTTCATGTCCTTCCGGCCTATTTCACTCCTCCTGAGGCATTTCTCAGTTCTAACAAGCCCATAAATTCAGTCTCTGACCTCAAAGGGTTAAGAATTCGAACAGCAGGTGGCGGAATTGATGGTATAGCTTTTAAAAATTTGGGAGCTGCAATCGTTTCTGTTCCTGCTCCAGAAATCTATGAAGCGATGTCACGTGGAGTGATCGACGCTTTTCAATGGGGACCCCCAGCCGTAGATTATGCGGGTGCGACTTATGAAATTATCAAGTACATGTATCTTTCGCCTGTTCGTCAACCAACGGATTTCTATTACTACTTAATAAATTCTAAATCATGGGAGGCGCTGCCTAAAGACATCCAAGCAATTGTAGAAGTTGAATGTATAGTAGAAGGATTAAATTATTACGCTAATTTGGTCAAAGAAGATGCTATAGCTATTGAAGGTTTTAAAAAGCATGGCGTCAAAGTTGAACCGATGGCTAAAGATGTAGAGGATTTATTATTAAAACAAGCGTCTAAAATATACGGAGAAAAAGCTAAAAAAGATAAATTTACTGCAAAAGTACTAAAATCACAGGATGATTATTTAAAAAAGGTGAGAGGCCTATACAAGCGATTTTAGAAGCATGGATTAGAATCCTCTATTAGGGGTACTTTCCTAATGGAGGATTCGATCTTAGCAAAAATTGAGTAAAACAAGGAAATTCAATAAAATGAGAACGGTTTTACGTATAATTGACGCCATTAGTGACCAAACGGGAAGAGTAGTCTGTTGGTTGTGTCCAGTATTTATTCTCGTAGTAACAAACGAAGTGGTGATGCGTTTTGTATTTAACAACCCGACAATGTGGGGATATGAGACGGGAATTATAATCGGAGCTAGTTTGTGTATTCTTGCCTGGTCTTATGCTCAACGTCACCAAGCCCATGTAAGGGTAACAATTTTTTATTCACTTCTGTCAATCAGAGGGCAGGCAATTATTGATGTTTTTAGCGGATTATTTTTAAGCATACCATTGTTTGGTATCTTTACATACACATCAGTGAAATGGGCGGTGCATGCTTGGGCAGTAAATGAGAGGATGGTTCAAACCTATTGGCATCCACCGTTCGGACCACTGAGGACTATTGTAGCGATCGGAGCTTTATTGATGCTCCTTCAAACCATTGCAAATTTTATTCGTGATCTCTACACACTAATAAGGAACGAACGCTATGATGATTGAATTTAGCCCAGAGATGTTTACTGCAATAATGCTTGGTACGATCATGCTTCTGATTTTGACGGGAACTCCTGTGGCGATAGCGATAGGTGGTTGCACACTCATTTTGGGGTATCAGGTTTTTGGAAGTGCGGTGGTTGAAGTATTATATTCTCGCGTTATGGCTGTGTTGACAAATTATATACTCTTGGCAGTCCCCTGCTTTGTCTTTATGGGGACCATGCTTGAACGTTCAGGAATAGCCGAAAAGATGTACGATGCCACTTACCAGTGGTTTGGCAGGATGAGAGGTGGATTAGCTATTACATCAATAATTATTGGAACCTTAATGGCCGCCTCTATTGGAATTATTGCCGCCTCAATCGCCATGCTATCAGTTGTCGCCATCCCTTCAATGATGAAACGAGGTTACAGTAAAAGTTTAGCTGCCGGCACCGTATGCGCCGGAGGTTCTCTTGGTATTCTCATCCCTCCTAGTATCCTCTTGGTAATTTATGGCCCAATGGCTCAACTCTCGGTCGGGAAGCTTTTTTTTGGTGCAATGATCCCAGGCCTTCTTTTATCGATTTTATATTGTCTTTACATCCTCATACACAGTTTTTTCAACCCGGACATTGCACCAGCTATGTCTTCCGAAGAATTAGATGAGACTTCTTTCTCTGAGAAAACGTATAAACTTATTGTCACACTTTTTCCAACCGCTTTACTTATTATGTCGGTACTGGGTGTTATTTTTTTAGGAATTGCTCCTCCCACTGAAGCAGCTGCAGTAGGTGCCGTTGTAGCGACACTGCTAACTGTATTCTATGGTAAGTTTAGTTGGCAGATTCTAAAAGAGGTCTGTTTAGCCACTTTAAAAACATATGGTCTTGTTTATCTTTTGGTGACACTTGCTTATACTTTCATCGCCGTTTTTATCGGTGGTGGTGGAGACGAGGTGATGAAAGAATTAATATTAAGCGCACCGGGGGGACGTTGGGGTGCCTTTTCGGCTATAATGATAGTGGTCTTTATCCTAGGATTCTTTATTGACTGGTTGGCAATTATGTTTATTCTTGTGCCTATTATAACACCCATCGCTGCTGACCTTGGTTTTCATCCGATTTGGTTCGCGCTTATGGTTTGCATCAACCTTCAAATGTCATTAATGACACCCCCCTTTGCTTATTCCATTTTCTTTACCAAAGGTTCGATTCCACCAGAGTACGATATATCTATGGGTGATATAATAAAAGGCGTTATACCATTTGTTCTTTGTATTGTGCTGGCCCTTCTTTTGTGTTTGATTTTCCCCCAAATAATCACTTGGTTACCTGACTTGATGCTCTGAGTTAGAAGTTTAGTTAATGAATCAGAAATAATGAAAAAAAATGATAATAATTATGTCTATTGTGGGGAAAAGTATTAATCGCGATAAACACGAAATTTAAGATACTTGTATCCTAAACTCATTCTAAATAAACCAGAGTAATAAATTAAAACCTTATACAACAAGAACAGTGTTGTATAAAAGGAGGAGGAAAAGCATGAAATACCGACTTCTCGAATCATGCCACATCGGGAACATGGAACTGAAGAATCGCATAGTGATGCCGCCTATGTTAAACCAATATGCTAGTCAAGATGGCTATATAACAGAACGCACCAAGAATTACTATGAAGCACGGGCTGTTGGAGGTGTAGGGTTGATCATTGTGGAGGGTACTTATGTTCATCTTGGCGGGCAGGGATTTGGAAACCAGCCAGCAATAAGCGATGATAAGTATATTGCTGGTATGAGCGAGTTGGTCCAAACTATTCATAAGCATGGTGCTAAAGCTTCAATTCAGCTTTTTCATGCAGGAAGATTGGCACGATCACAATTTAGTGGGATGCAACCATTAGCACCCTCTCCGATTGCCGCGAGTGGATTAGGGTATGAGATGCCAAAAGAGTTAAGTATAGAGGAGATTTCGAAAATTATTTCATATTTTGCGACTGCAGCCCTTAGGGCAAAGAAAGCCGGTTTCGATGGTGTAGAATTACACGGCGCACATAGTTATATTATTGATCAATTTCTATCTCGTGTTTCGAACAAACGTAATGATATGTATGGGGGTATTCTGTCTAATAGAGCAAGATTTCTCGTGGAAATGATAAAAACAGTAAAGAAGACTGTAGGAACTGATTTTCCTGTCTGGGTTCGAATAACTGGTAAAGAATATGGGCTTGAGGAAGGAATTACAGAGAAAGAGTCACAAGAGACTGCGCTGATGATACAGGAAGCTGGTGCTGATGCCATCCATGTATCTGCCTTTGGTCCTGGTGCACCAAACAATTTGACTCAACCAAAGTTCCATCCTGGTGTATTAATTCATTTGGCAGAAGGTGTGAAGAAAGCGGTCTCAATACCGGTAATTGCTGTTGGCAAGATTACCCCTTATGCGGCAGAAAAGTTTTTAGACGAAGAAAAGGCAGATCTTATTGCTATGGGGCGGCAACTTATAGCTGATCCTGAATTGCCAAATAAAGTGTCCGTAGGTAAAATCGAGGATATTATACCGTGCATTGATTGCTTTGATTGTCGAAATGACCTGTGGTCTAATATAATGGGTTCCAGCTCGTCTACAATCGGCATAAAATGTAGCGTAAATCCTGCTTTGGGAAAAGAGGGAGAACAAAAGACTGTTCAGGCGGAGAAATCTAAAAAAGTTCTTGTCATCGGTGGAGGTCCAGCAGGCATGGAAACTGCTCGTGTTGCAGCACTAAGAGGTCATGTTGTTACACTTTGGGAGCAAACACCAAAATTAGGGGGACAGTTAATCTCGGCGGCATCTCCACCGCATAAAGATCGAATTCAAGTTTTAATCAGGTATCTTGCAACACAGTTAAAAAAAAATGGTGTTAAAGTCGAAATGAATAAAACGGCATCAAAATCTGAGGTTGCACAGTTTAATCCTGACATAGTGATCGTTGCGACAGGGGTAAATTACACTATCCCATCGATTCCAGGATTACAAAAAGCTACAGTAGCTGAAGCAAGCGATGTTCTGGAAGAAAAAGTTGATGTAGGAGAAAGGGCCCTGATAATTGGGGGAGAATCTGTAGGTTTGCAGACCGCAGAATTTCTTTTAGAAAAAGGAAAGAAGGTTACAGTTATTCGAAGAGGGCCAGAAATCGGTGCAAAAATTGGTCCTGTCCTTAAAGATTATTGTTTGAACCGACTTTTGGAAAAAGGGATTAAATTTATAACGAATATTGCATACGAGGAAGTTACAGCCAGTGGTCTTGTGATTTCAACTAAAAAAGATAAAAGAAAAACTATTAAGTTCGATACGATTGTTCTTTCAGCAGGATCAGTTTCCAACAGAGAACTTTACGACAAAATCAAGGCAGAGGTCCCTAAAATACACCTTGCAGGAGACAGCCTAAAGCCACGAACAATACGTGATGCAATAGCAGATGGCAATCGTATTGGTTTAACGATATAGACAACAATTATTATATTTTATTACGCAATGATTTGAAGAAAAAATGGGAGTCTTGAATTAAATGGTACTGAAAATAAATAAAAAATTTGATTTCTTGCAATTGATTGATTCAATAGTGACTAAAGATATTGAAAAGACTATCGAAATTATCAAAGAAGGCATTAAAAAAGGCATTAAACCTGGAGATATTATTACGAACGGTATTCAACCCGCTATGGTAACTGTTGGGGACAAGTTCAGTACAGGAGAATTTTTTATCCCAGACATGCTGCTATCTGCTCGAGTATCGAAAAAAGCCATTGAGTTTCTTGAACCTTATTTAAAATCTGAAAATTTACCAACCTTAGGAAGAGTGATTATTGGAACAGTACGTAATGATATCCACGACATAGGTAAAAATTTGGTTGCCAAATTTTTGTATGGAGTAGGTTTTGAAGTCATTGATCTTGGAATAAATATTTCAGCAGAATCTTTTGTAAAAGCTGTAAAAAAATATAACCCGGATATAGTGGCGTTATCAGCTCTGCTAACTACAACTATGCTTGAAATGGCGAATGTCATTACAGCTCTTGAAGAAGCAAATCTACGCTCTAAGGTAAAGATTATCGTTGGTGGTGCACCAATAACTGAAAGATTTTCAGAACAAATTGGAGCTGACGGTTATAGTCCTGAAGGTGCAAGTGCAGCTCGATTATGCAAGAAGTTGATAGCAAAACAAATTAAAGATAATTGCTGATACATTAAGGAACTGATTGTGGAAAATATTCATAAACAAAATTTATTGGCAGTTGCGCGGAAACAGAAAATAGATAAACTTCCATTCATTGCACGTTTTGATCTTTGGTATAATTATCATTTAGGGCATGGCACTCTTCCAAAGCGCTACCGGAATTGGGATATGATTGATATTGCGCGTGACCAAGGCGCAGGTATTCAGATTCGTAATATTAAGTTATGGAAATATGAATATAAAAATATTGAAGTGGTTGTTGATGAATGTTCCGATCACACAGTAATGGAATTTAGGACGCCTAAGGGTGTTTTGACTCAAAAGACCGTACTTTTTAGTAAAGAAGGTATGACAACCGAATATGAATTAGAATACCTATTTAAAAGCGTAGAAGATTATCCCGCACTCGAATTTCTTTTAGAGAACACGATTCTTGTTCCTTATATGGATGATTACCTTAAAGCGGAGAGAATGGTCAAGGAAGATGGGCTAGTCTTCTGTGGAGATAGTTATTCACCCATGCAGGCAATAATGCGCAGGATAATGGGTTACGAGACATTCTTCTATGAGCTTTTTGATCATCAAAGAAACGTTGAAAATCTATACGAACGGATGAAGGATGTGGCATGGCAAGAAATCAAAATACTCGCAGAGTCTCCGATAGAAATGCCAAAAGTATGTGGTAATTGGAGTGAGGATATTCATACCCCTATATTCCAAAAGTATTTTGTCCCCTGGTTAAAAGAAGTTACGGAATTCTTGCATGCTAATGACAAACTTGTCCAAGTCCACATTGATGGTGAAATGAAAAGACTAATCCCAATGTTTTTAGAAACAGGAATAGATGTCGGGGAAGCGTGGTCTCCAAAACCGATGACCTCTCTTACTAATGCTGAATTCAAGAAGGCTTGTGGCGACCAAGTGACCATATGGGGTGGAGTACCTTCCATGCTTTTTCAGCAGCAATATAGTGATAAAGAATTTGATGCTTATATAATGAATCTTTTAAGAGAGATAGCACCTGGTTATAACTTCATTTTAGGAATGGGGGACAATTTCCCTGCTGACGGAGATATAAATCGAATAGGTAGGATAGTCGAATTAATAGACAAACATGGTTATCTCCCCATAAAAAAATAAAAAGGAGTCAGTTGATGGAAAGAAAAGTTAGAATTGGAATAACAAAAGATCTTTTTGATAAAACCGGTGAATTTATAATGCCAGGTTTTAACCCTAAGCAAATAGATAACATAACAGGGATTGTGTGGGAACCACTACCAGAATTTTCGCGAGAGGTTACTCCGGACCAAATAAAGGGTTTTGATTTTGTAATCAGCTCATCTCTTCCCCAATGGACATCGGTTTCAGTTGCTGACAACCACCAGCTTCTTTCAATTCTTCGTACTGGAATCGGATATAATTTGGTTGATGTACCCAGTGTTACACGTGCCGGAGTACTGCTGGGTATCACTCCAGAAGCAGTCCGCCGTCCTGTAGCCATGGCAGTATTAACTTTTCTTCTAAGTTTAAGTACACGACTCTTAAACAAAGATAAGCTTACCCGTGAAGGTCACTGGAATCAAAGAGCAAAATATCATGGTATTGGTTTGCCCGGTAAAACTTTGGGGACAATAGGCGTGGGAAATATTGGGCATGAGATGTTTATGTTAGCCAAACCTTTCGGTATGAAACATATTTCCTACGATCCTTACGTTAAGCAGGATTCCGTAGCTGATGCTGATGTTGAAATTGTGGATATAGACGTGGTGCTGACACAATCTGATTTTTTAGTCATTTGCTGTCCTTTAGTTCAAGAAACCCATCATCTTATTGGCGAAGGAGAGATACGGAAGATGAAAAATTCGGCCTTTTTGATAAATGTTGCGCGTGGGCCGATTGTGGATGAAGTTGCGTTGATAAAAGCTTTGAAGAATGGATGGATACAAGGGGCCGGATTAGATGTGTTTGAAGAGGAACCAATATCATCCGATAATCCTTTACTCAATATGGACAATGTCATCGTAACACCTCACTCGCTATGTTGGACCGACGAATTCTTTAAAGTCATGTGGGAACAAATTTTTAATCAAATCACGCAGATTATTGATACAAAAATTCCCTCTGGAATCGTCAACCCAGAGGTTTGGGATAACTCGGAATTTCAATCAAAACTGAAAAGGCTTCAAGAAGCTATCAAATAGATTTTATCGCATTAAAAAGTATAAATTTGGGAGACAAATCATGGACCAAAAAAAAATCACACAGGATGTAGTAAGATATTTCCATTCTGATCAGTGGGAAAAGTTAATGAGAATGCTTATGCAGACTGATGAAGAGCTTTATCATATTCACTTATACTGGGAGAGCCAATTGGATGCCTATTCATTGTGCAATTTGTTTGAAAGATATTTCAAACTTAAAGGGATGACCCTTGATAGGAAAATTGATATAACAACGGTCCCATCCCCGGGTATGGTTGGGTTGCACAGTGTTCACCCACATAATCCTAAAAGAAGCTTATATATTCCCGCTATTGATATGTGGTGGCGATTTAACCCCAACGTTGTACTTGAGCCTGCAGACCTGTCTAATGGTGAAGAGGGAAAGAATATCATAGGGTGGGGAAAAAGTTATATGGACAGATTCTACAAAAAATTTAATTTTAAAGCTGTAGGTCCTAAAGAAGAACGTGAAATTCGAAATTATTTTAGATCGGCTCATTGGAAAAAACTTCTTAGAATGATAGATTCGGGTCTATATACTCATATTCACGCGAACCTTGAGATCAACTTCGATCCTTGGATTTTAAAGATGTTTGCAATTGAAGCTTTAAGCCAAATTGGATGGAAGGTAGACCATGTCATCCCGTGTGTTTTCCATGGAATTGGCGGCAAAGAACAAGGAAAAATAGTTTTTCTAACTGCATACCCTGATGAAGTATGGGATATAGCATGGGACTATAACCCTAATGTGGTCATCAGACCAGCTGAAAAAGAATTTGTGGGACATCTTCCTGAAGATGGTGATATCGCTTTTGATGTATTTACACAAAACAGAGTTGAAGAAACATTGGCAGAGGAGAACTATCTGAGACTAACTGATGAACAAATAGAAAATATATTAGCTCAATTATAGTAACTAATAGTCATGCATTTGGTGAGAATATAACATAAAGTAATAATTTTTTTCGGACATTCGCTATGTTCAGTTTAAAGGAAATCGATCCTCATGAAGGCTATGAACATGGATTATAAATGGACAATATATCAAAAAGATTTAGTCTCGCCCAAATATTTTTATGAGTAGAATTAATAACCATATTCTTAAGTTTGAACTGTAATATACTTAGAAAGCAAATCAGGTTTTATAATTGGCCGTTATTAAAATTGAGAATCAGTCACTGAATAACTATTAAATGGAGTAATTAGATGAGATATTTAAAACAACGTATTAAAGATGGGGAGACAGTTTTTGGGTGTTGGATAAACTTAGGGTCTTCAGTTAGTGCGGAAATAATTGGACTGGCCGGTTTTGACTGGGTGCTCATTGACTTGGAACATGGTTGTGGTACGGAAAGCAAAGCTTTTCAACAAATTCAAGTTTTAGAACACAGTACAGCCACTACGATTGTCCGTGTAGAAAGCTATGAAAGACAGCGTTTCCATCGCGTTTTGGATTTTGGGGCAGAGGGCATAATGTGCCCACGAATCAAAACACCACAAGAAGCACAAAAGGTTGCCAATGCTCTGTGTTATTCTCCAGAAGGGGTTCGTGGTGTCGCTAAGATGGTTCGTGCTACCAATTTTGGTAATAATTTTTCAGATTACTATGCCAATACAAAAAAAAATACTGTTGGTATTGTACAAATCGAGACCCAGGAATCCCTCAATTGCCTTGATGAAATCGCAGCAATTGACGGTATAGATGTTTTATTTGTGGGACCCGCAGATTTGTCCATGGCATTGGGAATTTACGATCAATTTGATCATCCTCTTTTTCTCGAAGCATTAAAAGAGACAGCCAGGGCAGCAAAAAAAGCTGGCAAGGCAACCGGAGTTTTGATGTCTGACCCAGATCAATACGGCAAATACCATTCCTTGGGGTTTCAACTACTTGCGTGTGGCGCGGATGCGGCTTTTGTTAATAATGGCGCGCGCTCAATGATAAAAGCCTTAAAATCTGAACGTGGACTTAATACATAATATTATAATCAATTATGGTAATCATTAGGTTAAAGTAGAGTGAAAGAGTAGAAAGGAGTTAAAAATGGAAAAAATCGGGTTTATTGGTTTGGGAATTATGGGATTACCGATGGCAAAAAATTTGATCAAAGCAGGGTATAGCCTGACAATATTTGATATTAATACTAAGGCTATAGAGACGCTGATGAAAGAAAAGGTTGAGGTTGCCGAATCTCCGAAACGGGTTGCCGAATGTAGTGATATAGTGATTACAATGTTGCCGGATTCTCCGGAAGTTAAGCTGGTTGTTTTTGGGCCGGGAGGGGTTATTGAAGGGATTTCCTCTGAAATGCTTTTCATTGATATGTCAACAATAGCTCCAGCAACTTCACGTGAGGTGTATAAGGCACTAAAAGAGAAGGGTGTAGAGTCTTTGGATGCACCAGTTTCCGGGGGTGAAGTAGGGGCAATAGAAGCCACCCTATCTATCATGGTTGGTGGATTGGAAGATGCTTTTGACAGAGCGTTGCCGATTTTTAATATACTGGGAAAGAATATTGTGCTCATAGGTAAATCAGGCGCTGGTCAGATGGCTAAGGTATGCAATCAAATGATTGTTGGTATAACAATTCAAGCAGTGGCCGAGGCAATGATATTGGCAAAAAAAGCAGGTGTAGACGTCAGCAAAGTACGAAAGGCCCTATTAGGAGGCTTTGCTCAAAGTAAAATCTTGGAACTTCATGGGAAGCGTATTATCGATCAGAATTATAAACCCGGATTTACAATAAAACTGCATCGGAAAGATATGAATATCGCTCTGGAAACGGGCAGGGATTTGCTAGTACCACTAAGCACAACAGCCATGGTTGCATCAAATATGGATGCATTGCTATCAATAGGATCAGGAGATATGGATCACTCCGCATTAGGTTTTTTAATGGAAAAGTTGGCAAATACTAACTAACTAATACTCTTGATTTATGGGAAAACGAGGGGTAAGAAAAACATTAAAAATAATAAAAGATAAACTATGAGGTTCTAAATGTATCAAGTGGGGTACATGCGGCAACATGCGCTGAAAATTTTTCAGGCTGCCCTTTCTGCAGTGGATCCTGTAGAGGCAATTTTGCGATACGTCAAAAAGGTGGAAGAAGGATTGCAGATTGGAGAGTATCGATTTGCATTTAAAGATTATGATCGCATATTAATTATCGGTGCCGGAAAAGCAAGTGCACCAATGGCGAAGGCATTAGAGCATATAATAGGTGATCAAATTACAGATGGTGTGATTGTGGTCAAAGAGGATCATGGACTACCTTTAAAACATGTGCAGATCCATGAGGCTGGCCACCCGATACCTGATGAACGTGGTGTCAAAGGAACTAACGAGATCCTATCGTTGGTAGATGGGGCAGGTGAGCACGATCTGGTCATTTGTTTGATTTCCGGGGGCGGTTCGGCCCTGCTGGTAGCCCCGGCCGAAGGTATAAATTTAGAGGACAAACAGAAGGTAACTCAGTTCCTTTTAGGCTGTGGGGCGGACATTCATGAGATCAACACCATTCGTAAACATCTCTCCTGTATCAAAGGCGGTGGTATGGCTCGTTGTGCATAACCGGCCAAGGTGGTCAATCTGATTCTTTCGGATGTCATCGGAGACGATTTGAACGTGATTGCTTCCGGGCCTACAGTACCTGATACCAGTACCTTTGCAAAATTCCGGGGACACGATACTTAATTCCAACAAGTCTAATGAATCGGTCGAGCTGGTTATTTAAGGTTATCCATCTAACATTTTTATTTCCTAAGACTTTTGATGCATTTCGAAACATAAAT
>CAYWGN010000145.1:0-13386 GCA_964457495.1 uncultured Desulfobacula sp. | reverse complement strand
CTTTTTGAATGGCTTCTGGATTACGTTTGGCTGGATCTGCTTGTTTGAATTCTTTTCCAATGATGGTGGAAATGACATTCAGACTTTCACCAAAAAGTATCATGTTTTTTTCCTTTTAAATTAAATATTTTTAATTTAAAAGCCAGGACATTGAAGTTGTCCCGGCTTTTTTAATTAATTATTTGGTTTTCAGGAATGCAGCCAGGTGGGCAGCTTCCCTTGGTCCCACTGTAATAGTCCAGCCGGGAAGTTCCTCTTCAACATCACCTGCAATGGCTGCAGCATAACCTGGGATAATGAGTTCTTTATGTTTTACCTTATCCATTATGCCACTCTTTTTGACAAACGCGCCAACATCATCACCACCAAATTTGCCAGCAGCCCAGGCAGTCAGAACAGAAAGACCTTCAGAATCTTTGACCAATAACCATGAAGGAACTTTACTGGCTTCAATTTCACCGGAAACGATAAAATAGGTCAATGCAAAGTTTGTGGTTACAAGCACTGGAGAATTTTCATTTGGATTACCGATTTCAAAAATACCTTCTGTTACGGTCATGGGTCTTTGAGGATCAGTGTAGATATTGAGTCTTTCAAGCAGAAGCGGGAAGAGTGACTCTGTGCCAAAATCAGACATCACAACAATACCGCCGTACTTTGCCACAAACATGCCTGCAATAAGGGTTTCCATATCAAGGTTGGATGCCATCTCGCAGGGAAAGGTAATGGTGGGGAATCCAAGTGCTTTGTTGGAAGCTTTCAGGGCAGCACGTCTTATGGCAACCTGATCTTCAAAGGCCTGCTTGATCTCTCTTGAACCCGGATCAAGAATAAGATCTTTGAGTCCCATTCCGGTCAGTTTTTCTGTCAACGGCATAAGGGCTTCCACAGAATCAGCTTTAACAGCCAGGGGAAGATCATTGTCTTTTGCAAGAGCTCCCATTGCATCCACGTTGTCAGCAGTGGCAGCATAGAGCAGCGGACGTTTGAACCCGGCTGCTTCAATGCCGGCTTTCATAACATCAAGGTCCTGAGTCATCAAGACCAGGTTGAATTCAGATTCTTTGGCAATTTTGCCTGCAACTGCGGCAAATGCTTGTGCACCATTGCCAGCGTCTTTTACAGCAAGAAGCTCAGGTCTTAAATTAAGGCCGACGCGTTCATACTGGAACGTATTGTAGATTTTAAGGGTTTTGTCCAGTTCTGCCGCATCAATATCTGAAGATATAGTCGCCGCAAGAACGGTTTTGTTGAAGAACGTTTTTTCATGTCTATAAAGAACGGTTTCTCCACCTGTTGTGGTCTGGCGGACACCTTTACCCAGCTTGACAGGGCGGATGGGAGGAGCTGATGCTTCTGCCAGCAGTGCCTTTGCCTCGTCGGAAACATAAGGACAACTGTCCAGTTCTGCCTTTCCTGATGCAAGATTCATTGCAAAGGCAAGGCAAGTCGGAACTCCGCACTCCTTACAATTTGTTTTGGGCAGCAGTTTGAATATCTGTATACCGGTTAATGCCATTTTTTTCTCCTTAAGTTTTAAAAAACCTTATGGTAAAAGTCCGACAGTACAATCTCTGGTGTACAAACTGCCGGACCTTTTGCTTTAGTAATTATCCGACAATGGATTCCATTGTCAGTGCCGGATGACCTTTTTCCTTGAGGAAGGGCATGATGTCTTCTTCAGTAATTCCAACGGTTTCATCAGCAATCATGTCAAATAGGCCTGGAACGCCCATTTGTTCTCCACGGGCAACGATTCTGCCCTTGAGCTCTTCTTTGAGCATCTTTGGCATCCAGACCATTCTAAGAAGACCGCCATCACCTAAGATAAATTTACCCTGGGTGATGTTGTGTTTTGAATGACCGACAAATCCGGGAGAAGAAGCACCACCACCCATAACACCGGCAAGGGTGGTAAACTTCATGCCGCAGGGTGTTTCGCCCGTGTAGTCACGGCCGACTGTCATGACACCGTTACAGCCCGGCAGCATGGCAGCAATACATTCGCAGCAGCCACAGGTTGTCATGGGATCAATAACCATGGAGTAGAGATTGTACTTTTCGATCGCACCCCTGGAGGCTTTGTTTACAAATTCATTAACGCCTTTCCACTGTCCCAGTTTGGCATCAAGTACCTGGCCTTTTTCAATGGGCTGGTTGGGGCCGGTGGGGCTTATTTCAAAGGCAGCCTTGCAGTCCATCCAGTTGTAGGCACCGCAAAGCCCAGTCCTTTCCGGGCTTACCGTGCAGACATGGCTGGGTGCAAAAGACTGGCAGAGTGTACAGGAGTAATATGTTTCAACATCATCATCCGTCATATTGTCCACCCGGGCATCACGAGTCGCATAGTTGTCTCTTGCCGTTGCAGTCAATTTGTCAACATCTTCTTTGTTCGTATAAAGGGTTACTTGGATTTTATCAAGGATCTTGGTAAAATCCTGGTGGAATTTGGCATGGAGAACCACACCTATATCCTTCAGGGTAAACCCTTTTTCAATGGCAGATTTAGAAATACGGACCCAGGAGATATCCCTTTGTCCGATATGCATGACTCCCTGAATATAATTGGTCAAATGATGGATTTGTCTTTCCATGATGGGTTCAAAGTCTTCCTGGAATTCACGGCCGGCAATCTGGACAAAGATGCCAAGTGGGAAGGTTCCGCCTTCTTTGATACCATCAAGATCCGGTCCCACAAGAATAACCTTGCCGTCTTCAATCTCGTTCATTTCAGCCATTTTAACAAGCTCGGTACACTGGGTCTTTCCACCACCGCACTGGGCATGGAGATCAGCACCCCTGACTCTTTCACCTTCAAATGCAGGGCCAAAGGCACAAGGGATATTAATTTCAGATACGCTAACTTTAAGGCCCCGGACTTCAACTGATTTCTGGCAGATATCTTCATGTTTAACAGGCGCAACCACATGTTCGTAGGTGCAGATACCCGTGGGCAGGATTTCAGGAATTTCAGTGTCTGCAAGGGTTGGGAACCCCCAATTAACACAACCGGCTGCTGCAACGCCCCATTCAGTACCTACATCACCCAATGCATTGACAAAAGCAAAAATTCTTTCTTTGTTGTACATGAGAATTTTTTTGTGATCACCAGGTTTAACACCACCAAATGCCATGGCTGCCCTGTTGGCAAATCCAAGGGCAAATACAGCAGAAGAAATATCCGGACCAAAGGGAACGATACGGGTGTTCCAACCAATCTGCATGCCAGCTTCAAGGCATTGTTCGATCAGGGTTTTTCCATTATGGTTGGCTGCACAGAAGATATACAGGGATTTTTTCTGGTAATCTTCCACTATCATTTTTGCAATTTCAGCATTGGGTGCTGCACCGACCATGGCTGCAAACCCGGGAGCAGAACCGTCAACAAATTCAACTCCACGTTTTCTTAAGATAGTATCATCGGCTGCACCCACCCAGAGTTTACCATTTTCAATATCCGGATCTTCCTGGGCAATGTAGAAATCAGGATCATTGAGATATCTTAAGGCCTCCATGATTTCATAGGAAAAGATACCTGCCATACCGGCATCAAGGAGTGGCCCAAGGTACGGGAGCCAGTTTTTCAGTTTGATATGGGGCGGCAAAAGCCCTCTTGCAAACGCCATTGGTTTTTTAAGATCTTCCAGTGTTTCAACCTTCATACCGGTCAAAGAGTAAATTACCGGCAGATAGTATGCTGTATTCGGGAATCCTACTTTTGTGCTTGCATCATAGGTAGCAAGTGCTTTTTCCAGCTGTCCTTCGGCCTGAGCAACTACTTTATACCCGCCCTGAATGGCAGCAAATGCGATCAATTTTGACATATTGTGTTCCTCCTTCGTTGAGGATTTAATTTATTATATTCTGTGAAAAATATCATTATCCTTCAAGTGCCTGACGGGATGCCATATCCATCATAACGCGCTCTCTTGCCTTATCAATACCCAGCGCTTTTCTTTTTTTATCTATATGGGCAATCATAAGTTGTGCATGTTTGATAGGATCGATTTCAAGATCCCATTTGCCTCCATACATATTTTCCATTTCTTTGGAAAGATAGTCATGGAATACGGGCGCGCCAGATGTGGGCAGGGTGACGCCAAATACAGTGTATACACCAGATGCAACAAAGTAGTGACCAATGGAGATGGCTTTTTCACTCATCCATTCCGGAGCACTTCCTGCAACCGGCAGGTCACAGATATCGTTGCCCAATCCGCCGGCCTTGACAACTTCTGTTGCGGCAAGAAGGATACGGCTGTTGTCTACACAGGATCCCAGATGGAGAACCGGTGGAATACCCACAGTTTCACAAATTTCAGCAAGTCCGGGACCACAGTGTACTGCAGCCGACTCAGGGGTCAGAAGTCCTTCCATGGCGCATGCAATGGCATTGCATCCTGTGGTAAGAACGATGACATCATTTTTGATCAGTTCCTTGACCACCTGGATATGACCGTCATTGTGTTTTGTTCTGGCATTGTTACATCCAACCACACCGGCAATACCACGAATACGACCATTGATGATATTGTCATTCAGTGTGTAATAGGTGCCGCGGAATGTTCCACCCAGATGGTACTGAATTGATTCAACACCAAAACCGGCAACCTGTTTGGTTTTATAAGGTGGAATGATTACTTCGGCGCCACGGTTTTGAAAATTATCGATGGCCATTTTGACAATGCGTTTGGAATCTTCCAGGGCATGATGTTCGTCAAATTCAATATGAATAACATTGTCCTGTTCCATTTTTGCAATGGGGTGAGTGGTGATCAATTTGGTATGGAAGCATTTTGCTACATTGGCCAGGTTCTGCATGATACACTGGATATCCACAACCATGGCATCACAGGCACCGGTAATG
The DNA here is from genome assembly GCA_964457495.1 of uncultured Desulfobacula sp. Classification (GTDB taxonomy): domain Bacteria; phylum Desulfobacterota; class Desulfobacteria; order Desulfobacterales; family Desulfobacteraceae; genus Desulfobacula. The sequence continues at coordinate 8,519 of CAYWGN010000145.1, read as the reverse complement.
ATGGCCATTTCCTGCTGGAGGAATGTGGCTGCCGTGGGGATGCCGTGACGTTGGAGCATTTCATTGGCTGTACAGCAGATACCGCCCAGCTGTATACCGTTGGCGCCCTTTGTTTTGGCATAATCGATCATTTCCTGGGACTGGGCTACTGCAACAATAACTTCTGAAAGAATAGGCTCATGACCATGAACAATAATGTTGACATAATCTTCTTTCATGATGCCCAGGTTTGCTTCAGACTGAAGGGGATAGGGTGTGCCGAAAAGAACATCCTGTAGATCTGTGGCCAGCATGGAACCACCCCAGCCATCAGCCAGTGCAGCCCTGGTTCCCTGTTTCATGAGATTTTTATAATCCTGGTCAACACCCATGTGGGTACGGTGCATGATCTCAACAATTTCTCTGTCAATATTTCTTGGAAGAACACCTTGTTTTTTCCATTTTTCATACAGGGCTTTTGGCGCTCTTTTTGGGTAAAGGAGTTCGCCTGCTGGTTTGCCCCATTCAGCAATAGCAACTTCAGCAACTTCAAGGGCAATTTCATCCATATCCCTGTCTTTGGTTTCTCCGTCCACTTCTACTGTTGTAGCAACATTAAGGTGGGGCGCGATGGCCAATAGTTTTTCAGTGTCTTTGATCTGGTAGTTTGTCGTTTCTTTTCTGGCGACTGACAAAAATACCTCTGCCACGCCCCGGCCATGATCGGAATGGGCAGATGCACCACCGGCGATCATTCGGATGAAGTTTCTGGCTGCAATGGTGTTTGCCGTGGCACCGCAAAGACCTTTCCTATTGTCTTCTCCTTCAATACCGCCCTTGGGTAATGGAAGCCGGCATGGGCCCATGGAGCAGTTTTTACAGCAGATACCCTGCACACCAATGGCACATGGTTTCATGTTAAAGGCTCTGTCAAAAACAGTATCAATGCCTAATTCCTGGGCACGAGCCTGCAGCATCTGTGTTCCCAGGTCAATGGACACTTCTTTAGGGTCCACCATTTTAAGCGCTTTTTCTTTTTTAGCAATTTTTGCTTCTGTCATTAGAGGTTCCTCCTCTTTATTTGGTAATAATTTGATGTATCATTAATTTTTTTTATGCTTTCCCTCTTCTATGAGTCCTGTTCAGGCTCTCAAGAATTTTTTCAATGTCTGTTTTCTGAATCTTAGCAGCCGTCATGGCAACTGCTGTTTCGGGTGCTACAGCTCTTGCAGCAGCAGCTTTTTCTTTTTCTGCCGCACGTTTTTTTCTGATTGCCTGTTCTTCAGCATCCCGGTTGGCAGCCTCATCTTTGGCAGCCTGTTTTTCAGCTTCTACTTTGGCTTTAGCATCTGATTCAGTTTTGGCTTTAGCATCAGCTGCGGCCTTTTCTTTGGCATCGACATCTGCTTTGGCTTTTGCTTCAGCATCTTCCTTGGCTTTTGCTTCAGCGTCTGCTTTTGCTTTGGCTTCCAATGCAGGATCTACAGCAGGGGCGGCAGCAGGTGCTTCTTTTTCAGGAGCAGGAGCTGCTTCGGTTTTTGGTGCAGCTTCTTTTTTAGGAGCAGGCGCAGCAGCTTTTGGTGCTTCCGTTTTAGCAGGCGCTGCTTTCTTAGCAGGAGCTGCTTTCTTTTCTTCTTCAATGGTGAGATCTACTGCAGGCGACATGGCTGCAAAATCAATTTCCACATCGTCCAGGCGTTTTTCAATGGCAGGGACGTCCATGGCTGAACCGCCGTCAGAAATAAGACCGATAAATGCTTTGGCAAGCTTGATGGATTCAGGATGGCGCATGATCAGGATACTGGAGCCGGCAATGAGATAAGATACCGCACCGACAGCCTCCATCAGGATCCCACGTTTTTCCGGATCACCCAGCTCAGGCGCTTCATCCACCGGCTGTTTGGCTTCTTTGCATTTCCATACTTCATTTCCCAGATTGTTGATCATGGGGTTCTGGAGTTTGTCATCCCCCTGAGTCATGGCAGCCTGTGTCAGCCGCTCCATAACCGAGTAGGAATATTCCATGCCATAGCCAAGCCCGCCTGTGGTGGGGTCAACAATCACATTGCCAAGGTTGACACCCAGGTTCTCAAGAAGGATGTTGACCTGTTTTGCAAGGTTTACATCAATGGGAGAGGATGAGATCAGCGTGTGGCCATATCCCATGGCAGCTGCACCAATCCCTTTATGGTTTTTTTCTTCAACAGGTCCTAGAATCAGGTTCTCACCTTCACAGACTTCACTGATTTTTTTTAAGACTTCTTCGTCTTTGGAAGGGACAGCACATCCCCATACAATCAAGGGAACATTGATTGCGCTTAAAACATTTTTTACGGTTGCCGCAGCCTCATCAGCACTGGCATCATTATCATTGGGATCAATGCTTTTCAGCTGCAGAACAATGGCTTGAGCGCCATATTCTTCCACACATTTTTTTGCCCAGGCTGCAGGATCAGATACAACATCCTTGTAAGGTGCAAGAGCTGCTTCGGCCCAGTCTGTAGGTTCTATATCCCAGATTTCCATTGCAATAATGGGCTTGTTGGGCATGTCACCTTCAAAATGGTAAAAAGGATAACTGGTTTGGCCGCCGACGGTAAGAGCATTATCACCTTTTCCTATGGTGATGCCTTTGATACTGCCGGCATAGTTTTCTTTGGTTATTGTAAATCCCACTTTTACCTCCTAAGTTTAAGATAGTTATGAGTTGGGGGGGGGTTAAGATTAAACTGACAGGATCTTATCAGAAAAGGACAAACATATAATGGAATAGCTAAATTAAACTCAGGTAACTCCAACTTGACTTTCCCCATGTAATAGTCCTTATCATAATCCTAATTTATTTATAACAGGATATGATTTATATTCTGTGCGGTTTTTTGTCAATAGATGATTGAATTTAATGATTTTACAGGATAATCGCCAAAATCCCTTGTACAAAGCGGTATTCTGAATGTCGTCTACAATGTGGTATGTTGTTGAATGAAATTTAGTTAATAAATTCAAATCCTATGGGCGAAAAAAGTTGATTTTTTTCATTTAATTTAATAGGTAGACTGTGCTAATGGAATTTTTATGGCAAAACGGATATATAAAGGTTTATCATTTCTTTTTTTTAACGGCTCATTTTTTGAGTCCACAGCAATAAAGGAGTAAATCATGGCACTAGATCCAACCAAACATGCAGACTGGGAAATTGCACAGGATGCAGAAAAAACAATGTCAACAATTTATGAAATCGGTGAAAAACTGGGATTGACAAAAGAAGAGCTTCTTCCCCAGGGTCACTACATCGCGAAAATAGATTTCAGAGCAGTGCTAAACCGCCTTAAGGATACACCCGACGGGAAATACATTAATGTGACGGCTATCACCCCCACACCTCTGGGTGAAGGAAAATCAACATCAGCCATGGGACTTGTCCAGGGTCTCGGAAAAATCGGTAAAAGTGTCTGTGCGGCCATTCGTCAGCCTTCAGGCGGTCCGACAATGAATATTAAAGGCTCTGCGGCCGGCGGTGGTCTGGCACAATGTATTCCCTTAACCCCTTTTTCACTGGGTTTTACAGGTGATATCAACGCCATCATGAATGCCCATAACCTTGCAATGGTTGCATTGACATCCCGCCTGCAGCATGAACGAAACTATACTGACGAGCAGCTTGAAAGGCTGTCCGGTATGAAAAGACTGGATATCGATCCCACAAAAGTGGAAATGGGATGGATCATGGATTTTTGCGTCCAGGCCTTAAGAAATATCATCATCGGTATTGACGGTGTTAACGGCAAGGCAGATGGTTTCATGATGAAATCAAAATTTGGTATTGCCGTATCTTCCGAAGTAATGGCTATTCTTGCTGTTGCCACAGATCTCAAAGATATGCGGGAGAGAATGGGTAAGATTGTTGTGGCGTATACTAAAAAAGGAAAAGCCGTCACCACAGAAGATCTCCAGGTTGCCGGTGCTATGACCGCATGGATGGTGGATGCGCTTAATCCCTCTTTAATTCAGACGCTTGAAGGACAGCCCGTAATAGTACACGCAGGGCCTTTTGCCAATATCGCCATTGGTCAGAGCTCCATTATTGCAGACAGGGTCGGTCTTAAACTTGCAGACTACCATGTGACTGAATCAGGATTTGGCGCGGACATTGGATTTGAAAAATTCTGGAATCTTAAATGTCGTTTCTCCGGTCTGAAACCCAACTGCGCCGTTGTTGTGGCAACCATCAGGGCACTTAAATGCCATGGTGGCGCACCTGTGCCAGTTCCTGGCAAAGCCATGCCTGAAGAGTATGGGTCAGAAAATGTTGAATGGGTTGCAAAAGGATGTGGCAATCTTATCCATCATATCAGAAATGTCAGAAAAGCAGGTATTGCTCCTGTTGTCTGTATTAATGCATTCTATACGGATACAGATAACGAGATCGCAAAAGTCCGTGAGCTTTGTGAAGCAGAGGGCGCAAGAGTTGCTCTTTCCCGTCACTGGGAACATGGCGGTGACGGTGCTATTGAATTTGCAGAAGCTGTTGTTGCGGCGTGTGAAGAAAAGAGCGATTTTAAATTCCTTTATGAACTTGACATGCCTATTAAAGAGAGAATTGAACTTATTGCTAAGGAAGTTTATGGCGCCGATGGTGTTGATTATTCCAACGAAGCAAATGTTGCTATTACAAGAATCCAGGCTGACCCGGAACTTGCAAAAATGGGTATGTGTATGGTTAAAACTCATCTTTCTCTTTCTGATAACCCCGCTCTTAAAGGAGTTCCAACAAACTGGAGATTGGCCATAAGAGAAGTCCTTACCTATGGCGGCGCAGGTTTTATTGTTCCTGTTGCAGGAGCCATCAGCCTGATGCCGGGCACGGGCTCAAATCCTGCCTTTAAACGGGTTGATGTAGATGTGGAGACCGGGAAAGTACAGGGAGTATTCTAACAAATTTCAAAAATCGTTCAATTTTTGAAACTTTCAAGGCCGGGTTTAAATAATAGGTTTGTTCAAGCCCGGCTAGTACTCAAAAAAAAGCTGTTTTTGGTTAAATTTTTTATATGGAGGTTTATATATGACTGCTGAAATTATTAGCGGAACAGAAATAAGAAAAGCGATTCTCGCAGAGGTCAAAGCGGAAGTCGATGAGATGAAGAAAAAACATGGCATCGTGCCTGGGCTCGTCACCATCCTTGTCGGATCAAGCCCGGCATCCATCAGTTATGTGACACTTAAGGTCAAGACAGCCATCAGTTGTGGATTTCATGAAATCCAGGATGACCAGCCAGTTGATATCTCAGAAGCTGATCTACTGGCATTGATTGATAAATACAATAATGATCCGGCGATTCATGGGATTCTGGTGCAGTTGCCATTGCCCAAACATATTGATGATAAGAAGGTTTTAAATGCTATTGATCCGGATAAGGATGTTGATGCATTTCATCCGGTCAATGTAGGTCGTCTAATGATTGGTGGTGATGAAGCAAAATTTCTTCCCTGTACTCCGGCAGGTATCCAGGAAATGATTGTTCGATCCGGCACGGAAACCTCAGGTGCGGAAGTTGTGGTTGTGGGAAGATCCAATATTGTCGGCAAACCTATTGCCATGATGATGGCGCAAAAAGGTGTGGGTGCCAATGCAACGGTCACCATTGTCCATACCCGTACAAAAGATCTTGCATCCCATTGCAAACGTGCTGATATCCTTATCGTTGCGGCTGGTGTTCCTGATCTTGTAAAGCCTGAATGGATAAAACCAGGATCAACGGTTATTGATGTTGGCGTCAACAGGGTGGGCATGAATGAAAAAACGGGAAAAGCAATTCTAAAAGGGGATGTGGATTTTGAAGCAGCCAAAGAGATTGCAGGAAAAATCACACCTGTTCCGGGCGGCGTAGGACCTATGACCATCGCCATGCTCATGAAAAACACATTAAAATCAGCGCAATTGAGCCTTTAAAATTGTTTAAAAAATAATATAAACAATAAGGTAAGAATGCCAATTGCCGGGATCAACAATAGTTGATTCCGGCAATTTTTTGTATGGTCTCAGGCAATTGAGGCGGGCAAAAGAAAAGATTAAGCAGCCTTTTGACTCATGGCATCCCGGGTTTTGGCAACTTCCGAGCTTTCAAGATACTCATCAAATGTCATGTGCCTATCAATGACTCCACCGGGAGTGATTTCGATTATCCGGTTTACCACGCTACTCACAAATTCATGGTCATGGGAGGTGAAGAGAATCACCTCGGAAAATTTGAGCAGGCTGTCATTTAAGGCAGTTATGGATTCCAGGTCAAGGTGGTTAGTGGGTTCATCCAGAATCAGGACATTGGATTGGGAAAGCATCATCCTTGACAGCATGCAGCGAACCTTTTCCCCGCCAGAGAGTACACTGACTTTTTTCAGGGCATCCTCCCCGGAAAAGAGCATACGCCCTAAAAATGTCCTGGCAAAGTTTTCTCCCTCTTTGGGAGGAGCAAACTGCAGGAGCCACTCAATAAGGTTTGCCTCACCTTTGAAATGATCTTTGTGTTCCTTTGGAAAATAGGAATGTTTAATGGTGACTCCCCAATTAAAAGTACCGCTGTCCGGTTCCATCTCCCCGGCCAGGATTTGGAAAAGAGTGGTCTTGGCCAGGCCGTTTTTGCCCATAAAGGCGATTTTATCCTCTTTATTCACCGTAAAACTGACGTTATCCAAAACCTTTTCACCATCAATGGTCTTTGTAAGTCTATCTACTTCCAGGATTACGTTACCACAGGGCCGTTCAGGCTTGAATAAAATAAATGGATATTTTCGTGACGACACGGGCATGTCCTCAATGGTGAGTTTTTCCAGGAGTTTTTTTCGGGAGGTGGCCTGCTTGGATTTGGAGGCGTTGGAACTGAATCGCTGGATAAACGCCTTTAGTTCATTGGCCCGGTCAGTGACCTTTCTGTTTTCATTCTGTTTTTGTTTCAGGTTCAATTGGCTGGCCTGGTACCAGAAATCGTAGTTCCCAGCGTACACCGCTATTTTGTCAAAATCAATGTCTGCGATGTGGGTGCAAACCTGGTTCATGAAATGGCGGTCATGTGATACCACAATGACCGTGTTTTGAAACCTGTAGAGAAACTCCTCAAGCCAGGCAATGGATTTGAGGTCCAGGTTATTGGTGGGCTCATCCAGAAGCAGGACGTCCGGGTTTCCGAACAGGGCCTGGGCCAGAAGCACTCGAACTTTTTCACCGCCCTCAAGCTCCTTCATTTTTTTGTGGTGAAGCTCTTCGGCAATTCCCAGACTATTTAAAAGAACTGCCGCTTCAGGATCTGCTTCGTAGCCGTTCATCTCTGCGAATTCGACCTCAAGCTCACCTGCCCTGATTCCATCCTCCTCAGAAAAATCGGGTTTGGCATAAAGGGCATCCCGCTGTGTCATAATTGTGTAAAGTTTTTCATGGCCCATGATCACAGTGTTTAAAATAGTTTCCTCGTCAAAGGCAAAATGATCTTGTCTTAGAACTGCGATTCGTTCCATGGGTCCTACACTGATAGTTCCAGAGTCTGATTCAATATCCCCTGCAAGAATTTTTAGAAATGTGGACTTTCCTGCCCCGTTGGCTCCTATGAGTCCGTAACAATTACCCGGTGTAAATTTTATATTGACGTCTTTGAACAAAAACCTCTTGCCGTAGGCAAGGGATACGTTGGTTGCGAAAATCATTGTTGTTTTGTTTCCTTATTATTAAAAAAAACCACAGGAATGAATCCCGTGGTTCAAAAATTGTATATAACTTATCATTTTTTTTAGTAAAAAGAAATCTTTTTTTAATTGAGAGTTTTGAACACATAAGATGATATAGTTTTTGGTGTCTGCCAAAAAAATCATTCTTCCGGAAAGATTTTACTCCTTAATCCCTTAAGTTTGCCATGTTGTGTCTTATAATCCAGACGTTTTTTTTTTGCACTTTTGGAAGGCTGGGTTGTTTTTCTTTTTTTTTGTTTGGTCATTGATTTTAAAATCAATGACTTTAGACGGCTCAGGGCATCCTCTTTATTTTTTTCCTGACTGCGAAATTTTTGTGCTTTAATAACAATGATACCATCCTTTGAAATTCTTTGATCACTGAGCGCCAATAATTTTTCTTTATAAACATCTGGCAGACTTGAATTTTTAATATCAAATCTCAAATGTATGGCGCTGGAAACTTTGTTTACATTTTGCCCCCCAGCTCCTTGTGCTCGAATTGCCTCACATCGGATTTCATTTTCAGGAATACTTACCTGACTTGATATATTTAACATTATAAGCCTGTTTTTTAAAAAATTTAATTTTCATTTATCATTATACCTTTAATTTTCATTTTTGGAAAAGATTTTATGTAATTGCCCATGTGTTGCAAATTCTGTTGTTGTTTTTATAGTCAGAATACATCCCCGTTTTATAGGGATGGTGTTTTATTTCAGATTTGCATCATCTGTTTAAGATTACGCTGTGCTCTTTTAAAGCTATCTCTGGATATTTGCCATAAGAAATTTTACATAACCCGTTCCAGGGTGATCGCCTTA
>CAYWGN010000144.1:0-13504 GCA_964457495.1 uncultured Desulfobacula sp. | reverse complement strand
GGGTGTCTGGCTGACATCCCGGAGAATGTCATTACCTGGATGGTAATTATTATGCACGCAGAAAATTTGCTTTAATGGGAAATCTTCTGGAACACATGGGCATTGAAAAGGACAGGCTGCATTTCTCCTGGATCTCTTCAGCAGAAGCCACTAAATTTGTGGACGTAGTCAAAGAGATTTCTGATAAGGTAAGAGCGCTTGAATCGAATAAAAAATTTGAAAAGGACTATAATTAATAAAGGTAATTTTTATGGATACCTGTATCGAAAAAATAAGGGAACTTTCTGCTGACCTCCTTGAAAAAGGTGAAGTGGAAAAAGTGATTGGTTTTGCAAAGGGAACCATTCCCATGGCAACAAGTCCTATTGCCGTTAAGACAAAACAAGACGTGGATAAACTTGTTTTTAATTCAACATGCGGACTTAACCTTGCCAATTACGTTTCCAAGGGAAAAGGTAAAATAGCGGTTATTGCCAAAGGATGCGATGCAAGAAATATTGTCACCCATATTGTTGAAAACCAGATTCAAAGAGAGCAAATTTATATTATTGGAGTGCCCTGCACAGGCATGGTGGACAAACACAAAATTGCTGCTCTTTTTGAAGATGAGATAATCGAGTTTTCAGAAGATGGCGACACCTTGACGGTTTCGTCACTATTAAATACACAAACTCTTAAAAAATATGATTATTTAAAGGGAAATTGTCTGTATTGCACTCATAAAAATCCAGTGCTCTATGATGTTTTGGCAAGAGATCTTGTGGAAGAACAAAAACTTGACAACCTTTTTCCCGATGTTGATAGGATTGAAGCTTTGGATGAAGAGGCCAAATGGCAGCATTTTGAAAATCTTACAAAAAATTGTATCCGTTGTTATGCCTGTAGAAATGCTTGCCCTCTGTGTTATTGCCCCACTTGTTTTGTGGATGAATCAAGCCCCCAATGGGTGGGCAAGGGCCAGAATAAAACAGATGTGAATACCTTTCATTTTTTAAGAGCCTTTCATTGCGCTGGGCGGTGTACTGATTGCGGAGCCTGTGTTGAAGCCTGCCCCATGGGCATCAATGTCAGGGATTTTACAAGAAAGCTTAACAAAGATTCTTTGGAACTCTTTGGCTGGGAAGCAGGCCTTGATGTGACCAAACGTCCTCCTCTGGATACTTACAGGCCGGAAGATCCTGATGATTTTATCAAGTAAATAAAAAGGGTATACAATGAAATTCATATCAATTGATAAAAATGACTGGACCAAAGGGATTGATAAATCCAGAGAGAAATATCAGCTTTTTGGCCCGGTTAAAGATGAAAACGGGTGTCTGATCAAAAAACTTGATCCAGATGTCCAGCCGGACATGGGATTTCATGAGTCTATCATGTCAGCAAAATCTGTTATTTTTCCACAGACAGAGAAAATTTTAAATACAAGTCTGGATGAATCCATTGAAAATCATCATATCATGCAACGGGCAAAAACTGATTATTCGCCACGTGCGGTTCTGGGTATAAGGCCCTATGATGCAAAAGCCATGGAACTTGTTAGACTCAACTTTGACACCAAAGAATTTAAAGATCCCTATTGGTGTGATGCCTATGAAGCCACTGTCTTTGTAGGGCTTGGCATTACCAAACCAGGACCCTTTGATTTTTCCACTTCAGTTGGAACCGGACCCTTTTGCGAAGAAGGTCTTGATATCCTTCTGGCAGATCTTGATGACACCTACCTGGCAAAGATTCTTAGCCCAAAGGGTGAGGCATATGCTGCAGCCTGCGGGTTTGATGTAATGGCTGATGAAAAAGAAAGCCAGGCATTGTTTGATATATTGAGAAAAGAAGCTGAAAAAAATATTACATCCAGCGTGGAAATTGACAAGCTTAAGGGACAAACCATTCTTGAACTTCATGAGGCTGACTTTTGGGATGATGTGGCCTTTGCTTGTATAAACTGCGGAACCTGCACATATGTCTGTCCTACATGCTGGTGCTTTGATATACAGGATGAGACCAAACAAAAACAAGCCACCCGATTTAGGAACTGGGATACATGTATGTCTCCTTTGTTTACCCGCCATGCCACAGGTCATAACCCAAGGGGAACAAAGGTTCAGCGAGTCAGGCAAAGATTCATGCATAAACTGAAATATTTTCTTGATAAATACGACCAGGGAATCATGTGTGTCGGATGTGGCAGATGTGTCAAAAGCTGTCCGGTCAACATTGATATTCGTGAAGTGTGTAATATGATGAATGCATATGAGAAACAAGATTAGCGAACAAAGGAGAAACCATGGAAAATCCCTATATACCGTATCCAGTTCGCATTGATGATATTGAAATTGCAACTGAGGATAAATCTTTAAAAACATTTAAATTTGTTTTTTTAAACAAGGAAGATGAAGAAAAATTTTCCTACCAGGCTGGACAGTTTGCAGAATTATCCATTCCAGGAGTTGGAGAAATCCCCATTGGGATTGCATCCTCCCCGGTTGAAAAAGGATTTGTTAAATTCACTGTATTTAGAACAGGTGTGGTTACCTCCTATCTTCATAATATGAAGGTTGGAGATATTATGGGAATCAGGGGACCTTTGGGTAATTGGTATCCCTGGGACAAACTGGAAAATAAAAATGTTGTAATCATTGGTGGAGGATTTGCATTTACAACTTTAAGATCATCCATTGTATATATGCTTGATCCAGGCAACAGGAGTAAATTTAAGAATATTGACGTGGTCTATGGTGCAAGGTCTCCCGGCATGCTGCTTTATAGAGAAGAACTTTTTGAATGGGAAAAACGAAGTGATATCAACATGCATATAACAGTTGATGGAACTGATGATCCAAACTGGAAATACCATAAAGGATTTGTTCCTCAAATTGTTGAACAGAATGCACCAAAGGCTGATGAAGATACCTATGCCATTATTTGCGGGCCACCCATCATGATTAAATTCACCCAGCCTTCCCTGGCTAAACTTGGGTACAGGGAACATCAAATTATCATGTCACTTGAAAACAGAATGAAATGTGGAATCGGCATGTGCGGCAGATGCAATATCGGGAAAGAACTTGTTTGTAAAGATGGTCCTGTCTTTACTCTTGAACAGATTAATCAAACCCCGAAAGAATATTAAACCGGTTTTATTTTATATTGACAAATAACCATAGCTTAAGATATGTTATGTTTTCAATTATTGAAACTAAGGCGGTATGTCTTAAATTGATAGTAAAATAAACTTTTTATGGGAGGTAATTTTAAATGGCGACAATTGAGTTCAATGGGAAACCTTTCGAAATAGACGAAGATGGATTCCTTCTTGATTACAATACGTATTGTGAAGAGTGGGTTGACTATGTAAAAGGTCAGGAAGGTATCGAAGAGCTTACAGATGAACACTGGGCTCTTGTAAAAGTTCTTCAGGATTATTATGAAAAAAATGGTATTGCTCCAATGGTCAGAGTTCTTTCCAAGCTAACCAAATTTAAATTAAAACATATCTATGAACTTTTTCCTTCAGGACCTGGAAAAGGTGCATGTAAAATGGCCGGTCTTCCAAAACCAACCGGATGTGTATAGTAAAACCAGAATTTGAAATTTGTATTAGTTTTAAAGGCTCTGCATGATAAGTGCAGGGCCTTTTTGTTTCAAGGAGCTAAGGTATGCCAGCAATTAATGATAAAAATAGAGAAATCCTTAATAACATTCAAGTTGATTTTCCTATTGATTCCAGGCCCTATAAAATTCTTGCCCAAAAATTGGGTCTTCATGAAGATGAGTTGATCCAAAGAATTAATCAGATGAAAGAAGACTTGCTTATCAGGCGGATTGGTGGCAATTTCAGCCCTGACAGGCTTGGATACCATTCAACCCTTTGTGCTGCCAAAGTACCTTATGATAAAATAGAATTATTTACAAAGACAGTGAATGCATATTCAGGGGTTACACACAATTACAAAAGGGATCATGAATTTAATATCTGGTTTACATTTATCGCCTCTTCTATTAAAATTATCAATGACAGTCTTCAACAAATACAAAAAGCAACCGGTGTTGAGACAATACTCAATCTGCCCGCAACAAAAGTTTTTAAAATCAGTGCAAATTTTAAATTATGAAAATAATTAAAGTCGCTCTTATTGTTCAAAATTGCATTGCTGGAAATTTTGAACAAAATCTTGCATCTACCCTTTCCTTTATAACAAAAGCCACCCAAAAAGGTGCGAAACTCATTGTTTTCCCTGAAATGAACCTTACCGGTTATGTTGCCGGCCCTGATATAATAAATATTTCAAGACCCGTTACCCAGGATAATATTGTGAGCGTGTTTTCAAACCTGGCCAAAAAATTTGAATTAACTATTCTGGTTGGGCTGGCAGAAAAAACACCCGATAAAAAAATATATGCATCACACCTGGTTTTTACTCCTGAAAAATCCTTTGAAATATATAGAAAAATTCATACCGCACCCTTTGAAAAAAAATACTTTACTCCAGGAAATAAAATTAAAATTTTTAAATCACAAGGACTTAAGTTTGGTATCCAGCTTTGCTATGATGCCCATTTTCCAGAATTATCACTGGCCATGGCCTTAAAAGAAATCGATGTGATTTTTATTCCCCATGCATCCCCCAGGGGCAGTTCGCAGGAAAAACACGATTCCTGGGTTCGGCATCTGAGAGCAAGGGCCTTTGACAACGGTGTTTATATTGCCGCCTGCAATCAAACCGGCGATAATACTAAAGGCCTTTTTTTCCCGGGGATAAGCATATTCATAGGCCCGGATGGCAATGTGCTCTACAAATCAATCGATGAAACAGAAGGTATCCATATTATCAATATAGAAAAAACCATATTGAATGAGATCAGATCCCATAAGATGAAATATTTTCTACCCTATCGACGAAAAGATTTGTTTAAATTCTAAATCTATTCTTTTATTTTTTCTTTGCGGTTTTGGATATAGGCATTTCGTATGGCTGCATAAGGATTCAGGGCAGCTGCCTTTAGGGCTTCATAATCCCCTATGTGAAAAGAGACGTCATTTATCGTATCATAGGCTTTAATTCCGGTTGAAAGCGCCCAGGGGTTCACATAATTGACCGGAGTTAAAAAATAATCGCCCACACGCCCGATAAGATCCCTGAGCGTTGATGGTCCTAATATTGGTAATACCAGATAGAATCCATTACCAATGGTATAGGAACCAAGGGTCTGCCCCAAGTCCTCGTTGGCTGTATGAAGATCAAATTTGTTTTGAGCAACCTGAGCAAATCCAAGGGCCCCAATAGTTGAGTTGATTAAAAAAATTTCAATCTCCGTTCCTGCATCCTTGATTTCGCCTTGTAAAATGTTGTTGGCGAATCGAACAGGAAAAACAAGGTTATGAAAAAAATTTCTTACACCTTTTCGTACAGGAGCAGGCGTAATAGTTTTATAACCTTTAGCAATGGGTTTTATTGCTTGAAAATATAAAAAATCATTAACCGAATACATTAGATAATTAAAATGATATAGCGGATCAAAAACGGGCTCAGATTCAAGGGGATTATCAAAATCTTCAAGAAGCGCTTTGTCCAGTTCATCATCTTCAGTTATTGAAAGTGTACTTTTAGCCATCAGTATTCCATCTGGATTATGTAATGGATAAAAAGATCTGGAAGCAATATCTTCAGATAAAACCGGTTTGATAATGGGATTATCCTGGGCAGAACCATTCGATACCAGGATAAAAAGTATTGCTAAAATGAAAAAAAAAATTTTCCTCATGATTGGCCATTTCCTTTTATTTTATCGAGAATCATCATTCAAAACAAAATTATAATCAAATTAAGTCTTATTTATTCTCTGTATTAAAAATAAATTTCCTCACTAGAGATTCAATATCAAGGGATGACTCAGTATTGAATATTTCCTCTCCAGGGTCAAGCATAATATCAGAACCTCCGGGTAGAATATCAATGTATTTTTGCCCTATTATACCAGCTGTCTTAACAGAAGCTATGACATCTTCGGAAAGCTCAATATTTTTATCAATACGAAATTCTACTTTTGCAAGCAATCGTTCTTTATCAATACTGACGATAGAAACATTACCAATTTGTACACCGACCATTTCAATCTTAGCACCTGTTTTAAGCCCTGACACAGAAGTAAAAAAAGCATATATCGGGTATTGTTTATCCCGAACAAGACTTATTTCACCAAGAACAATAAAAAGGTATCCAGTGCACAATATGCCAATGATGACAAAAAGTCCTACATAAAATTCAATTTTTTTTTTATTCATAGGTTTCCTTTAAATAAATCGTCCCTGATCCTTAGCTTTAAAAGTCTTTACCTTGAATAAAGTCATTTAAAACCTTGCTGTGAGAATCCAGGATGTCTTTTTTTGAGCCCTCAAACTTTATAGTGCCCTCATCCAGCAAGGCAATTCGTTGCGCCACATTAAAAATTTCAGGGATATCATGGCTCACAATTACAGCCGTAAATTCAAATTGTTTTTGATATTCCTGAATCATTGAATGTACTTTTTTCTTTCTTATGGGATCAAGACCGGTTGTTGGTTCATCAAAAAGAACAATTTCAGGATCTATCACAAGCGCTCTTGCAAGTGCCACCCTTTTTCGCATACCGCCGGAAAGCTGCGCAGGAAATTTTTCTTCTATACCAATCAAACCCAATTGTTCCATCCGCTTTAAAACTTTCTTTTTTACCTGGTTTTTTGGAAATACTGAATCTTCGACCAAAGGTAAGGCAATATTATCATATATGCTCATGAAATCAAACAAAGCATTATCCTGAAACATATAGCTTAATTTTTTGTGAAAAGATTTTCTGTCTACGGCTGATAGCTGAGACAGAGGTTTACCCTCAATAAGTATCTGGCCTGAATCCTGGTGGACAAGTCCGATAATATGTTTTAATAACACAGACTTGCCTGTCCCGCTTTTCCCGATGACGACTATAATCTCACCTTTATAGATAGATAAATTAAGCCCATTTAAAACAGGAGATGTTCCAAAACTTTTACTCACATCTATAAATTGTATTAAAGGGATAGTCATATTTATATCCAGAAAAATGTAATGATATAGTCAAAAACAAAGATGGAAATGCAGGACTGAACAACTGCATTGGTTGTTGACAAACTGACCCCTCTGGCGCCAAAACCACTGTATAAATGTGTGTAATAACCGCGGTAGCAGCATATTGTGGTGGTAACTACAGCAAAAGCAAAAGCCTTATAAAAGCCTATGTTAATATCATGTATATTAATACTTTGAATAACAGTGTCCATATATACATGTTGATTTATGCCCAGCATAATGGAACCGGAAATAAACCCACCGAAGATGCCGACAACATCAAAGAGTGCTGTGAGCAATGGGAAACTGATAACAGCAGCAATAATCCGTGGTGAAAACAAAAACCTGACAGGATTTATATGCATGGTTTTAAGAGCATCGATCTGTTCCGAAATCCTCATGATACCAATTTCTGCAGTCATGGATGAGCCTGCCCTTGCCGTGACCATAATAGCTGTAAAAACAGGCCCTAATTCTGAAATCAAAGTCAAAGCCACTGCAGCACCAAGGGCTGCTTCTGAACCAACTTTGACCAGGGAATAATATCCTTGAAGCCCTAGCACCATGCCGGTAAAAAGTCCGGTCAAAATAATAACAAAAATAGATTTGGATCCAATAAACCATGTATGGTCAATAATTTTAGCAAACTGAATTGGCAGGGTAAACATATGCATCATGCCGGCTAAGAAAAAAAGAATTGCCCTGCCCATAGATTCCAGCATGCTTAAAAATTTTTTACCGAAGTTCTCAATGAATTTAATTAACATGGTGTTTCTGTATACCTCTAAAACGGACTAAATTCAAGCTTCTTGCTATTTTAATTCATATTTGTTTTATCCAATGTCTCATCTCTAATTCAACTTTCGGTCTTAAGTCCTTGCAGACGGGATCAGGCTTGTTTTATTGTGTTTTTATCAATAAATCTACAAAGAAATCCAATAATTCAAGCCTGACCCACTCAAATATGGCAACACCAAAAGTTGAGTATGTCTGGATATTTGCCATAAGAGTCATGTTTTCTAACCAATTTACGCCAACCCGTTCCGATCAATTTGCCTTTCCATCGCGGGATGGGACATATTGACAGGCTCTATGTCGGCCTACACTTGTGGCGGAAAAACTTAGGTTCCCTCAAACTATTCCCGCCACTTAATGTTACACCCGCCAGAGCCTGTAACAACACGTCCCAAAATGCTCATTCAAGGCAAATTGACCTGAACTATCTGCTGTGCCAACAATTACAATCCTTGTATAGGATAAAAACCAAATATTATTTATATGCATTGGCCCTGTCCGTCCTGGTGCCTGAATAGTTTTATACGTGTGACCTTCAGGTTAGAGCTTGTAGCAATGTCCATCCAGCGGACGTAAGGCGATCACCCTGGAACGGGTTATGCAAAATTTCTTATGGCAAATATCTAGAGTATATAAATAAATATTGACACGTATTATAAAAATATATACGTATAAAAAAGAATTTTCCTTAATATTTTATTAATAAAAACAGGGCAGGATAAACAAATGGCTCAAAAAATAACATTAAGTATTCCTGATTTGCTTCATGAAAAACTCAAAGAGTGGCGGACCTCTTTCAATTTTTCAAAAATGTTTCAAGAAGCGCTTACAGATGCAATCCAGAAAAAAGAAGAATTTCAAAAACGTTTTTCAAAAGACTATAATATGTCTGAAATTATTAAACGATTAAAGCAGGAAAAATTAATTTGGGAAAAACAATATTATAAGCTGGGTAAAGAAGAAGGACTGCGATGGGCAAAAACAGCACACTATGAAGACCTTTTATACGTATTACAATTTAATGGCACGTATGAATTAATCTCTGACCCCAAAATGAGGAATTATTTTGATAAAATTTATCAATCTACCGAACTTGCAGAACAATTAACCTCAAGTTCCATTGATCATGAACAAATGTTTATAGAGGGTTGGTTTAAAGGTGTTTTTGAATTCTGGAATCATATAAAGGAAAAGCTATAGTCATGGCATCTTTATCAAACATTCTTGGAATTGATGTGGGATCTGTTTCCATTCATATCGCAGTGCTAAATTTCAAAGGCAATATTGTTCATACTGACACTTGTTCCCATCATGGCGAAGTAAAACAATGTCTTTCAAAATTAATCGGGAATATTGATATAAAAGATATAAACTATGTTGCCGCCACCGACTCCACCCCTTCTTTTATTACGATAAACAAGTCTTATGATGAGCAGTTGACAATCATAAGGGCGGCTAAACATTATAATAAAATATTTGATGCAATTTTACACATCGGCGGTGAAAAATTTTCATTGAGCCGATTTGATGGACATCACAATTATGTTGGCACCAAACACAACACATCTTGTGCAGCCGGCACAGGAAGTTTTCTTGATCAACAGGCCAGAAGGTTAAACCTGTTGGGAGGATCCCAGGAACTTAGCAAAAAAGCCCTTTTAAATTCAAAAAAAATACCTGATATTGCCACCCGGTGTGCGGTTTTTGCCAAAACAGATCTGATACATGCCCAACAGGAAGGTTATAGCATTGAACAAATCTGTGATGGCCTTTGTTATGGTCTTGCAAAAAATATTTCTAACACGCTTTTCAAGTATAAACATGTCGGGAAAAAAATTGTTTTTTCCGGTGGTGTTTCTCAAAATTATTCTGTTAAAAAGCATCTTGAAAAAATAACTGGTTATGGATTTATCAATGATTTAAACTCAATTTTTTACGGGGCAACCGGTGCTGCTCTCTGCTTGCTGGATGACATGGCCCTTAAGAAAACCTTTGATAAAAAAGAATTTTTGTCAATACAAGATTTTTTTATTTCAGCGAAAAAAGAAAACCTTCTGTCATATCCAGGTCTTGAACTTAAGCTTTCACAATTCCCCGATTTTAAATGTTTTTCCTCCTATGTTATTGAAGATGTTGAAGCTGATATTTATCAGAATCCAGTCGAGATTTCCACAACACAAGGATATTTAGGTCTTGATGTAGGTTCAACAAGTACCAAAAGCATCCTTATCAATCAGGAAGGATTGCCCATTGCCGGATTTTATACAAAAACAGCATCAAGGCCTGTGATGGCCATTCAAAAAATTTTCAAAGCCCATGATCAATTTTTCAAAACCTATGGAATTAAAATCAAAATTAAAGGGTGTGGTACTACAGGGTCAGGACGAAGAATCAGTGGAAAAATTATTGGTGCGGATATTGAACCAGATGAAATAACAGCCCATGCAACAGCAGCAATTAATTTAAACAAGGATGTAGACACCATTATTGAAATCGGGGGACAGGATGCCAAATTTACCTTGCTTAAGGATGGCATGGTCACCTCCTCTGTTATGAACACAGTATGTGCTGCTGGAACTGGAAGTTTTATAGAAGAACAGGCCTTAAAGTTAGATTGTCCCTTAGCTGAATATTCTGAGCGAACAGAAGGAGTCTCTTCACCAGTAGCCAGTGACAGATGTACAGTTTTTATGGAAAGGGATATTAATTATTATTTTGCGCAAGGTTATCAGAAAAATGAAATTCTTGCCTCGGTTTTACATTCTGTAAGAGACAACTATCTGACCAAAGTGGGCAATATCGCTAAGATAGGAAATTGTATTCTTTTTCAAGGTGCAACAGCCAAAAACAAGGCACTTGTTGCGGCATTTGAGCAAAAATTAAAGAAATCCATTCATGTCTCAAAATATTGTCATTTAACAGGTGCCCTTGGCGTGGCCTTGTTATTAAAAGAAAAACAAATCAAGGCCACTGCCTTTCGAGGATTTGACTTATGGAAACAACAGATTCCACTACGCCAGGAAACGTGTGAATTATGCACAAATCACTGCAAATTAACCATTGCAGAAATAGGGAACCAAACCGTTGCATATGGTTTCTTGTGCGGCAGGGATTATCAGACAAACAAAATGATTCCTAAAAAAAACAATTATGATCTGTTAAAAATAAGAAATCAAGCAATCCAAAAACCTGAAAAAACAATAATTAAACATAATTTTACCATTGGTATTCCCCACGCGCTTCACCTCTTTGAAGATTATGAGTTCTGGGCTTACTTTTTTTCCAGACTTGGAATTAAAGTAATAACAAGTTCAGAACTAAAATCCCCGGTAAAATTAGGGAAAACAGTTGCAAACGCTGAATTCTGTGCCCCTGTGGTGGCTTTGCATGGACACATTCAGTATTTAATGGACAAAGCAGACTATATATTTCTGCCATTCTATTTTGAAGAAAAACCAGAGGGAAAAGATAGACGTAGGCAGCATTGCTACTATACTCAGTTTGCACCATCAGTTATATCCTGTCTTTCGGATTTTGATAAAAAAAGGATAATATCACCCATTACCAGATACCTTTATACAAATTTTTATACCAAACTGGAATTATATAAATCATTGAAAAAAATGTCTTCTGATTTTCTATTTTCCTTTTTTGATATTTCTGCTGCATACGATAGTGCAGTGAAATTTAAAGAGAATAATCAGTTAAACCAGAAAGCTTTATATCAGCAATACAAATCCAAAGGTTCGGATATCAATGTTATTCTTTTAGGTAGGCCCTACACTGTTTTGACTAAAACAATGAATAACAATATTCCCCAACTTTTTGAAAACCTTGGTGTAAAAACTTTTTTTCAGGATATGCTTGATTTTGAAACCCGGGATTTTTCCCAAATTGATCCTTTGTTAAAAGAAATCCACTGGAAATATGTTGCACAAATTCTTCAAGCTGCATATATTGTTGCAACCACTGATCACCTTTATCCAGTATATATCAGCTCGTTTAAATGCGGACCAGACTCTTTTGGTATCGACTATTTTAAACAGCTTATGGAAAGTTATAATAAGCCCTATCTTGTACTGGAACTTGATGAGCATGATTCCAGTGTAGGTTATGAGACAAGGGTTGAGGCAGCCGTTCGTGCATTTGCAAATCATAACAATTCAAATTCAAAAGAAAAAAAGCATGATATTTCTCTTCTTCATCCAAATTTTTTATCAAAGATTGACAACAAAACCATTATTTATCCAAACTGGGATTCATACTCAGGCAGCCTGATTGTTGCTGTTTTAAGAAATGAGGGATTCCATGCCCTTTTAATGGAAGAAACCCATGAAACCTTGAAAAAATGTATGCTGACTAATACTGGGCAATGTATCCCTTTAAATGCCATTGCAGCAGGGTTTATTCATACTATAGAAAAAAGTAATCTTGACCCTTCAAATTGTGTATTATGGTTAAATCCTTCGGACATTGCCTGTAATATTAAGATGTATCCCTATCATATCAAAAAAATCCTTGAAAAAAATGGTAAGGGATTTGAAAAATCTGAAATTTATAAAGGAGAACTGTCTTTATTTGATATTTCTTATAGAGCATCAACCAATGCATATTTTGCCTATATGTTTGGCGGATTGCTAAGAAACATTGGGTGCAAAATCAGACCCTATGAAATCCATAAGGGTGAAACAGATCAAGTATTTCCAAAAGCCTTGAAAATTCTGTGCAATGCTTTTGAACACTCAAAGTCAAAAGAAGAAGCATTAAAAAATGCAATCAAGCTGTTTTCAGACATTGAAACAAGAACCGAATCAAGGCCTAAGATTGGAATTTTCGGAGATCTCTATGTAAGAGATAATGACATTATGAATCAGAATCTGGTTCATTTTATTGAAGACAATGGTGGTGAGGTCATTACAACCTCTTACTATAAATATGCCAAAATCATTGCGAATTCTTATTTTAAAAAATGGTTTAAGGAAGGAAAATATTTAAGTCTGTTTTCAAATGGGGCACTTCTTGTCGCCATGCAGGCCATGGAAAAAAAATATTATAAATATTTTGAACCTATTTTGAGTAAATCTGCATTTGAAGTAAAAGATTCTTATGAGAATATTCTTTCCGAATACGGAATTCTTCACGAACATACTGGAGAATCCATGGATAATATCTTAAAAATTCACCATATCATCAATGAATATCCTGATATAAAACTGCTGGTTCAAACCAACCCGGCATTCTGTTGTGCCGGGCTTATTACAGAGGCAATGGCTCAAAAAATTGAAGAAAAAATTAATATACCCATTGTTAGTATCACCTATGATGTTTCCGGCGGTAATAAGAACAAGGTAATACTTCCGTTTCTCATGGAGTCTGGGAAGAACAATATCCCCATACGCAAAAACCGTCTGTCTGACATTTTCCAGGAAACAGGTACAACTGGATATTTGCCATAAGCATCCTATTTTTTAAGCAATTTACGCCAACCCGTTCCGATCAATTTGCCTTTCCATCGCTGGATGGGACATATTGACAGGCTCTATGTCGGGCTACACTTGTGGCGGAAAAACTCGGTTCCCTCAAACAATTCCCGCCACTTAACGTTACGCCCGCCAGAGCCTGTAACA
>CAYWGN010000143.1:0-13535 GCA_964457495.1 uncultured Desulfobacula sp. | reverse complement strand
GAACTATTTTGCCAAAGTCTCCACCAAACTTACTGGCATCGCCTCTGGTATCAAGCTTGCCTTCAACTCCGGCCTCTCTGAGCATGCCTGCTTCAGCAACAAGGCCGTTCAGGGCATCGATACAGACGTTCAGGTTGTTCTTGATCTCGTTGAAATCACCCTTGTACTCATCGGTGATATTCTCGGGAATGTCACCTTTGGAAATTCTGTCCACATACTCGGCAGCTACATTCAACGGCCCGATGACCGCATCGAGTGTATCATTCACACCCTGGACAATCTGCTGATAGTTTCCTTCGAACTTATCAACATCGGCTCTGGTGTCGAGCTTACCTTCCAGCGCAGCCGTTGCCAGTTCAAGAACTCCGTGAGTAACTTCCATCTCCTTGCTGATATCAAGCACATATTCAAGACCGCCTATGACATTCCCCTCGGCATCCTTGATCGGAGAGCCGGTATATCGAATCGGAAGATCACCGGACGGCAGCTTTGCCACAGTGTTGTTGGTAAAGACACCGTTCTGCTGCATGGCTTTTGACACTTGGCAATCAGGCGTGTTGCAGTGCCCTGTGTTAAACATGCTAAAACACTTCTGCCCAATACATGTCTCGGGTGTCTTGCCTACAGCCTGAGCACCGGCTAAATTCATATAGGTAACGTTAAATCCCGTGTCAATAGCCATAACCGGTGTTGGAATGAGATCGAGTAACTCTGCCCTTTCCTTAAACGCTTCAAGGGCTTCCTGCATCTCGACCATATCCTCGCTTGTACCGGTCGAAAACTCTTCTTCTACCAAGTTGATTTGTGCTTTCTTTCCTACGATCGAATTCTTCTTTAACAAGGAAGAAGCAACTTTCTCGTTGGTGCTTTTAGTTGTTTTACTTTCCATAATTTTTAATTCCCCTTATTTGTATTTCTTTTTTCCCCATTTATTTTATTTTTTAAAATAAATGGGGTAATTTATTCCTTCTCTAATTTACAGCAGCTTCACTTGCCGTTTCCGGTACTGCCTCTGCTAATGTAAAAGAATCTGCCCCTTCCTCCGTGCTCATCATCCCGACTTCTTCTCCGGTCAACACCTGATCAATATCAAGAAGTATCTTTACGCCGCCTTCGATCTTGGCCATTCCAAGGATGTAGCTAGTATTCAGCGAACTTCCAAATGATGGTGTCTCCTCAACATCTTCACCTTTGATGTTCAACACCTCGGAAACAGCATCCACTATGATACCGATTTGGAAAGTACCGGTTTCGCTTGGAATCTCCACCACTATAATACAGGTCCTCTCCGTATAATCAGTTGCATTAATTCCGAACTTCAGTCTCAGATCCACCACGGGGATCACCTTACCACGAAGATTGATGACTCCCTTTACAAATGGGGGGGTCTGGGGCACACCCGTAATCGGCATCATCCCGATGATCTCCCTTACCGTCAGGATACCTATGCCATATTCCTCATCAGCCAACATGAAAGTAAGATATTTTCCTTCCCTGTCTACCATGGCCTTTACTGCCTGGTCCATCTTTTCAGCTAATTTTGCCATTCTTTATCGCCTCCTTTTTTTATACACTTAATCTGGCTACTGATGTCTTCTTTCGCCAATGTTATTATTCCCAAAAGCCATGCATTGCCAATATGACCAGTAATCTTTAAAACTTCTAAAAAAAGGTCCCCTTGGTATTTGCATATGTTTGACCTCCTATATTTATCGACATATCGTTTCATATATATATTTATCGGTATTTTGCTAAAAAACTTAATCCAAAAATTTATATTGATGAAAAATATTACTTAACCTGTCTATCTGAAATAAAAATAAAATGAATTAAATGGCCCAGGCAATTATATTCCCAGTTTTTGGGAATAGATTAAATCCCTGATTACAGTTTATGATTGTATATCAGCAATCAGCGTGCTGCAATCAACCACCTGAATGGCAATTGTTCACATATTTGATGATTTTCTACTTTAAACCCTGCCTGTTTGAACTTTTTTTCATATTTCTCACATCTTTCAGAATAGGAGGTAAGAGTATCTGTAGCCATATAAGAAGGAATTAAAGCACAATTATGACCCTTGATTACACACCGGTTTCTTATATTATATTCTACTTCCAAAATACTCTTTTTATAGCTTGCCGGTTTCTCTGCAATTAACAGTTCATCCCTTTGCAATTCGGATTTATCCTTGAAAATATCACGGCACCGAACCTCCAGCTCGCATCCCAGATGATTTTTCAAATTCTCAACACAAGAGATAGCCTTAGGGTCTATATCAATAGCTTTTCCTCCAATATGACCCAACTTTGCGAGAGTCAATGAAGGAATTGCAAGCCCGCAGCCGACCTCGACGAATCCATTCAGCTGCAACCGTGATAGCCTCTCACCAAATTTCACTCCGCTTTCAGGTAAGATAAGTAAAAGGCTTTCATTGATACCCCGTGATCCCATGGAAAAAAGAAACTTCTTATAGCTGCTCAAAATATATTCCCAATCCTCAGGGAATATTGCTTTTAATCTTGAAATCATAATTTCTATTTCTCGATAATCAAACTGTCTATTTTAATTCTTCAGTATTTTTAATCCACATACTTCGTAGGTTATTCCAGTTAAATATAAAATAAAAAACCTTATAGATTATTTGTGTTGGTGGACAAAAAGCCGGGCAAGTCTTGGAATAAGGTAAAAAATTTTCCCGTACCGGTAAATTTTTCCCAATAGAGCCAGATGAAGTACAGAAAAAGGGCAAATAGCAGGTATTATTTTTGCCATTCTGCTTGACCCTGTACATTGCTTTATCAGCCATACATATCAATTCTTCCGGATCACTCACATATTCAAAGTCACCATTATTAAGGGTACTTACACCCAGACTTGCGGACACTGAGATCTTAATATCTCCATAAAAAAAGATATGGCCTGCAACTTTTTCCCTGATTCTTTCAGCAAAGATAACTGCTTCAGAGGCAGTAGTATTTGACATAAGGATGACAAACTCCTCACCTCCAAAACGAACCAGCACATCTTCACTGCGACACAAACCCTTTAAAACAGAGGCCACTTCTTTGAGCAACTTGTCGCCGATAATATGACCATATGTATCATTAATAGCTTTAAAGTCATCCAGATCGATAAAAATAGAAGAGAGCGGGGAACCATACCTTCGCGCCTTGGCAAATTCCTCCCCAAGCCTTATTTTCAGATACTTCTTATTATAGATTCCCGTCAAAGCATCAATAAAATTAATCTTTTTCAGTCTCTCTATTTCACATCGAAGGTTATTATTCTCAGTAATCAGCTCTCTATTCTTTTCAGCAACATTCTCATCGATTTTACCCATTTGGTTAAAGAAACAAAAATCCTGGTTAAACAACCTGTCCGATTCCACTGCAGGCGAGATTAATTCTCCGATATTTTTCATGTCAGCATCCTTTCCTTCAAAGATATTTTTTAACTACATTTAGCATTTAGAGATATAGCAAAATTCATGCCACCTTATGCATATATGCTTGGTCAAACCTTTGAATAATATTGATTTTAAAAATTGGTTTTGCCTATTATTTTTCAAATGTAATTTTTAGCTACCCTTTATTATGATTTTCATATATCTCCCGTGTGTGGTTCAGAAGGCGCAGGGAACTGTTATCTATCGGGCTGTGCCAGTATTTCACAATACGTTTGGCAATGTGCTCAATATTTTCGGTTGTCATATTTTTTCGATAACATGGAATAAAAGGAATTTTCTTTTTAATGGATTGCCGAACGGCGGGATCATTAAAGATAAAACCGAAATAGTCAACTTCGAGAGAAAGGATACTCTTCAGATTGTTGTTGATCTGTTCGGAAAGTTTAATTTCATCGGGATGTTCCCCCATGTTAAACACCAAACGGGGACGGTATTTGCGGCACAGTTCCGTTACCGTTTTCCCAGCCTCATGGTCAATGGCGGCAATCCTGGACTGTAGCTCTCCGATATTTGTCTGCTTATCAATTTTATATATGGAATGCAGAAGCTCACAAATGTAATGATTTTTGGTGAAGTTTCCCGCAATGACGCGCAACAGAAGATGTTTCAAAAAGGTCATCATATTCATGATGGCGGGATGCTCAGGTGTGGTGATGACAAAGCCGTGTTGGGACAATCTGAAGAAATCCAGCGTGTTGAACGATGTGCCGGCTCCAAGATCCAGCAGGATATACTCGGCGGGCAGTTTTATGATATGGGAGATCAGGCGAATTTTCTGGGCATGCGGGATGTTGGCCATAAAAGGGCTCATGCCATCGCCGGGCAGGAACTGCAAATTGGGGGTTTCTGTGGAAACCAGCATTTCTTCAAGCTCTGCGCTGCGTGCCTTCAGAAAATTCCCAATGCCCGGAAACCGGTTTGGCAATCCCAGAGAAAAATGCAGGTTGGATCCTCCCAGATCCATGTCCACCGCTATTGTCGGATGTCCCATCTCTGCCAGAGCTATGGCAAGATTGGCAGTGAAGAAGGTCTTGCCGACCCCGCCTTTCCCGCTGGCAATCGGTATGATAGTGGGTTTTATCTTCAACGTATGTGCCATGCCCCCCTCCCCTCTTTTTTTAATCAATCTGTAAACCCTTATTGAAACTTCTCATGCAAAAGCAGTAGAAGGAGTTAATCTCTACAGATTTAGCATTCCCTTTAAAGGATTAAAGTAATCCATATAATCTATTGCTTAAGGTCCTTGCAATATACTTGCCATTATACACCAGGAAACCTTTGCACAACTCAACCGACAAAGGTGCATATTTAACTATTAGGACAAAAATCCTTTCCAGACATACGCCCTTATTTCAATTTTTGATTTTTTTTTACTTTTCTTGACAAAAAGCAATTTCCTATCCTATGATGGTGTCATTAAATTCATACTACAATTGGGTACCCTTGAAATGTAGGATACCCGATAAATAATCAAATCGGGCGCCCTTAAGGAGAATTTTTATGGGAAAAGAGCGGCGAAAAAATACCAGAGTCCTTTTTCAAACAATTGCCGATATAAATTTTGTCGGCAAAAGTTACAATAAATGTGAGACAGAGGATTTAAGCATTAAAGGAATCTCTGTTCTGGGACCGTCCGGGCAGAGTGTAGGGGAGAAATGCGACATATCCCTGGCCTTAAGCGGCAGCAGCAGTGAATTGGTTCTTGAAATGAAAGGTGAGGTGGTCAGGGTTGATCCTGACGGACTGGCACTGCGTTTTACCGAGATTGATTTTGACAGCTTTTACCACCTGAAAAATATTGTATACTATAATTCACAAGAACCTGATCAGATAGATCTTGAACTTACTGACAACTAATCACCTCTGCCAGATCCCCTTGATTTGCCGATTAAAGACAGCCCGGTTCTCATGGCACACATATTGCTATCTTTTTATGTAGGTAGTCTCTTCGAATCCGTTTCCGCATAAGGGTGGTTTGTGAAACAGGCAAAAGAGATCAAAAATAAATTCAACAAGCTTCCTGAGACAGGTGTTTACAATGGAACTGCATCAGATCATATCCAACAACAAAACTTTGCCTGGGCTGAAAACAGGGCACACAACCCCAGAGGGCCTTTTTTCAGAAATTCTGCGCAGAAAAGTTAAAAGCCTCGATATCACCGGAACTTCTGTAAAATCGGAAGGTACCGCATCTATAGCCATCGGGACCATTACCCGGGATATGCCCACAGTCTCGCATCTTCTTGTAAAACACCCGCAGTATCAAAAGGATTGCTGGCGCATCATACACGCAAAAGTAAATCAGAACAAACCGTTTGTAAGCATCAAAGCCGGCGAAACCATTTATATCGATCCGGCCACCCATGAGATCACCTGGGGCAAAAAGCAAGCCTTAAAACAGTCTCTGGTTGCAGGGGATCGGAACCCGGTCCTTGATAAGTCTGATGAAACCCTGTCGACTCGACTCATCGATGCCGTAAAACCGTATATCGGAACTTCCTACAAAAAAATCGATTGTTATGAACTTGTGGTCAACGGTATAAAATCCCTTGGATATAAGTACTATGGACAGGAGGGTATCAAAAACAGTCTGATGAAAATGGCTGCCCATGACAACCTGCCGGTCAATGCGTATTTGACCGGAGAAGGTCTGACGGAAAAAACAAGCAAAATAGTGGTTTCAAAATCCTATGAAGACATTGACAATCCCGCACAGATTACCAGAGAATTCATTCATGAGATAAAGCCCTTGGTCAAGGAGGGCTGCATCCTTTCTTTTTCAATGCTGACAAAGGGCCATACCGGTATTATTTCAAAGCGGGAAAATCAATGGACGTTTATCAATTCAGGACTTATGGATAATTCCGTAAAGAAAAGCATCAATACAAATGGGGTTGGAGAAGAATTTTTGACGGATGAAATCGAAAACTGGTTTGCGCTGGCAAAAGAACAGAGCGAACCTCTGAAGATCACTATCGGCGCCCTTGATAAAAAGAAACTGGCAATGTTTATATAGATCGGCTGTCTATTAAAATGCCTTGCCTATTACGGATTAAAACAAATTATGTCATTTTTTTGACAGGCCGGTTTTTTTATCTCAGTCCTCAGTCCCCGGCCAGGTTTCTTGAATCTGTCACGATCACCTTTGTTTCCAGGGCCAACACCGAAGGGAGTATTTATGCTTTTGCCTTCCCTTCGAGAACTGTACTATTTCCTGTTATAGGATACTGAACTGGATAATCCGAATCAACATTTCATTTATCTAAGGAAATCGAGTATCGTTAAATTTCCTATCTTTGATGCCATTGCATACGATGCCTGCAAAGCGGTCTCTTTCATGGCAAATCTGGTGATGAGTTCTGACATATCTGCATCTTCTGTATCAGAAAGCAGTTTGGTTAAATTAAGATCCAGATCGGTAAGGTTATTCTTTGCTATCTCCAGTCTGTTCATCCTGGCGCCGCATCTGGAAATATTTGTCGATATTTGATCGGATGCAGCCTTAAGATCATCTATACAGGATGCAATGGTATCTGGCTCGTTATTCTCCAGCGCTGTCTTCAAATCATTGAGAACCTCGAATACATCAACACTCCCCTCACCCCTGTCCGTAAATGCCGCTTCTCCTGAAATGGAGTAAGTAAAGGACTCTCCTTCACCGATATTAATGGACTTTTCTTCGCCATTGCCGTTGTAATAGCCTGGAGCAAAGGCCTGGACGTAAAAGATGTCGCCCGCGGCCAGCTCAGGATCAGCCATACCGGTATCATCAAAGGTCAAAACCATGCCATCACCGACGGCGATAGATACTGAAGGGACGTCATCCGACAATGTAAAAGTGTTCCCTGTTGATATCCAGTTTGCTCCTCCATTATCAGACACATCATAGGTTGCATCTCCTGTCACATTATCATAGGCGATAATCTTCACCACATAAGTCTTGTTTACACTGCCTGTATATGTGCCAATGGATGTAACGTCACCGTCAAATGTATTCCCATCAGCCGCGGCAACCGTTCCTATCCCAACACGAAGAATCGACTTGTACACCGCGTTGTCGCTGGTGTAGGTAACGTCTCCTGTATCATCCTCGGCATCAAAACCTAAAAGAGAGGCCGCGCTGATGCCGTTATTGGTCCCTGTTTCCCAGAGGAGCTCCAAATCGGTGAGGCCGCCGGAAACTTCCTCCTCGATTGTAAACTTTTTGGAGGCGCTATCGTAAGATACTGTGTAGTCGATACTATTCGGAACGCCTGCTCCGGCAGAAGCAGCTTCCAATTGTTTTTTTATCTCCGATTCCAAATCAGAAACCGTGTGATTTCCATTTGTGAGGGTAGCCTCCAGGGTGTTATCGGTTGCCCCGTCCTCATAAAAATCGATCTTGTTGTTGGTTGCAGTGACTGTGAAAACCTCGCCCATTTCAGTGTCGCCGGTGTAGCTGGTTTCTCCGGTATCATCCACGGCATTGAAACCAAGAATAGCGCCCGCACTACTGGTGGGGCCATCGGCTCCTGTGCCCCAGAGAAACTGTATTTCCGTGACATTGCCGTCTAAGTCTGAACCTGATAGTGTAAACTTCTGTGTTTCAGCGTCGTATGATGCACTGTAAGTGGCCGCAGAACCAGCAGCGCCATCCAGCGCAGTTTCTACAGCAGTTTCCAGTTCGGAGATCGTGTAAGTTCCTTCTGTAATTGTGGCAGTTAGTTCAAGCTCCGTACCACCAATTTCTATGAAATTGATCTTGTTATTGGTCGCATCTATCGTAAACGTATTTACTATCTCACCGGCAGTTCTTTCGGAAGACAAAAAAGGTTCTTCTTGAATTTTTGCGCCGGAAAAAAGATACCTGCCATCATACTTTGAATTGGCAAGGGTAAGCATTTCATCTATGAGCTGCTGCACTGTCCCTGCTTCCGAACTTCGCACCTCGGCAGACGAGGTCGCTGTTGCCTGGGCAATAGCCACTACCCTGGCATCTGCCAGAAGGCCGCCCGCAGCCGACAGTTTTGATTCAGTGATGGTGAGCCATGATTCACAATTACCAATATTACGGGTGTATTGTTCAATAGATGCCCTGGATTCTCGCAAGTTAAGTATTTTGTTCATACCAACAGGATCATCCGACGGTCTGTTAATTTCCTTTAGTGAAGCAATTTTTTCAGCAAGTTTAGTATAACTTTCCTGAGACTTAAACATGTTATCTACCATTGTATTAAACTTCATGTTTTCCGATATACGCATTACCATAAGACTACCTTTCTTCAGAGTTGCCGGTTCTCCGACCTCTGACCTCTTCTACTGCACCATGTTCATCAGGGTATCTATCAGCTCATCTGCGGTGCTGAAAAATTTGGCCGCCGCGTTATAACCGGTCTGATATTTAATAAGGTTCATCATCTCTTCATCAATTGATACCCCGGAAATCGACTCCCTTTTGTTCGTCAACTGGCTCGTGAGATTCGTATGACGATCAAAATCCCTGCTCACATCTGCAACATCCTGACCGATTTGCCCCACAATAGAAGCATAGTAACTATTAAAGGTTGAATGCCCATCATTCATAAGAAGCTCATCCTTAATCGCTCCTATCTGACTGGCATTGCCGCCATCGCCATTGACCGTCTCTGAGACCGCTATTTTATTTATATCCGCCACAATAGCGGCGCTGACTTCAATATTTTTAGCCTCTGTTTTTGTAGCATCAAAAAAATATTCACCCATATTCTGATTCGTATCATAACCCAGTTGATGCTGTGTGTTTATCTTCTCTACTATTTTCGAAGCCAGAGTATTGAGGCGACTCAAATAGCCTTCTACTGCGCTATCGCGAATCTCCAGGAAACCCGCCAGGCTTCCATTTGTTATAACATTATTGATCACTTCTTCGTCGGGATCATCTTTGAAGACAACGTCATAGAAGGAAGGATTGGAGGTATGTTTCTCTGTCACGACATCAAGTTCCCATTTCTGGCCTCCTTCCACCAGCGGCTTGCCATTAGACAAAAAGACGCTTATTGAATCATTTGAATTCTCGATATAATGAAAATCAACAATCCCGGCCAGCCCTGATAAAAGATTTGCCCTTTCGTCTTTGAGACTATTCAGACCAGAATCATTCGCATCCTTGGTTTCGGTCTCCAAAATTCTGGTGTTTATATCAGCTATATCAGATGCATAGTTGTTGATCTGGTCCACCAGAAACGGTATCTGTGTATTTACGTCATCCTGGACAGAAATTAGTTCATTACTATATGAGCGAAACATGGAAGTCAGACTCTGGGAAACGGAAACCAGCACCTGTTTTTCAGCATCCCCTGAAGGATTTGCCGACAAATCCTCCCAGGCACTCCAGAATTTATTTAATAACTCATTAATGCCGCTGCCGTCAGTTTCATTAAAGGTCATTTCAATCCTGTCCAATTCATCCTTTCTCGCTTCACCATACCCAAGATTATGCATCTGTTCGTTGATCTGAACCCCGAGAAACTGATCATATACCCGTTCTATCTTTGCTATCTCAACGCCTGGATTCAACGCACTGAATACCGGCCTCTGCCTCGTATATCCGGGGGTATTTACATTGGCAATGTTGGTTCCAGTAAGATTGATTGCGGTTTGATGGCTTAACAAAGCTTCTCTCGCAATATTCAATGCATTGATACCCGACATTTACTTATCCTTCCCTGCTTACAATTTTTCCATTCACATGGTTTGCTTTTAATCTTCCAGTGCTCAGGTAAGTTACGGCGGGTGAGATAATCTGCCCGAAAAAATCGATAGATTTTCGCACGTAAAAGAGAGAAGAAACAAGCAATGCCTTGTTTTGTTTACTCAATTCATTGACTTTCATCAAAAGGGAACGAAGGGTTGACTGGCATTCCTCCAACTCCTTTTTCTGGCTTTCATCTCCATGGGGCATCAACGTTGAAAGCCTTATATCCTTCCCGTCAAGATCGAGGGCATTGATGATCTTCTCTAACAATTTTGTCCTCACATCTTTCACCATCTTTGCCTTCAGAATACAGGTTTCTTTTCTGGAATTATTTTCATATAATTCATTTGCAAAAGATCCCGCCAGAATTTTTCTTTCATTCACAAGAGAGCCGTGAAGATTTCTGTAAACTTCAATCTCTTTTCTCAGGACTGAAACCAGAGAATCATAAAGGGAATGTAATTCGTTATTCATTGAATCAAGCCGTTATATCCAGAAGTGATGCTATCATCATCTTTTCGGCAATCTTTTCTCCGCTCACATTGTATCTCCCCATTGCTATCTGATCTTTCAGTGCCTGAACCTTTTCTTCTCGAATATCCGGGAGTTTTTCAATAGCTTTCTCTGCCAGCTGAATATCCCTTGCCGTTGAGGATAAACTGACTTTCTCTTCTGGAACCAAGCTTTTAGCTGCCTGCTTCTCAGACTCGGAACCTACTTTGCCCTCGTTTATCTTATACATTGAAATAAGCTCGTTTGTGGAATTTCCGGTTTCAAAAATTTTCATCTATAATACCTCTCTCTTTTATTCATCTCATTATAAAAGTATATCGGCAAGTTTACAACAAAACTTTAAACTGCTCCGGCTAATCCTGATCCTAAGTTCCGCCAAGCTGGCGTAAGAGCATTTCCTGAAGACCTATGCCTCCCCTTTTTTTTGCAAGATCTTCCGCTACCTTCTGATCAACCATTGTAGCATAAATATCCTTGCCTGGAAAATTATTAAGCCCGCTTTGCGGAATCGTACTCCGCATAGTCTTAATCATGTAATTGATAAATATGGCTTCAAAATCAGCGCATGCTTTTTTCAGCTTCTCTTCACTGACCCCCGGCTGCTGTGCCCCGGGCCGGCCCATTTCTTTGTCCCTGACGACCACTCCTGTTGTTGATCCGCTTAAGCTTATTCCTTCCATCCTGTGTCCTCCGATCACTCTACATTACCTTCAAATCTGCCTGAAGCGCCCCTGCAGATTTGATTGTCTGCAATATGGTTATCAGATCCCCCGGCGTAACACCTATCGCATTAAGAGCCTTTACAACGTCCTGAATACTAACCCCCTCCGGCACCACCACCAGACGATTCTTTTCTTCTTCAACCCCAATCGTTGTTTCAGTTGTCACAATAGTCTGTCCCCCGGGAGCGACTATCGTGCCGCCTCCTACATCAACCGGAGCGCTGCCGGCAAGAGGAGCAGGAGCAAATGAGGCCGGCTGAGACACATTCTTTTTATCCTTTATCTGGATGAACAAATTCCCATGGGCCACAGCAACTGTGGATATCCTTACATTTTCTCCCATAACAATCGTGCCCGTCTTCTCATCTATGACCACAACTGCCGGGGAATCCACCACAACATTAATGTTTTCAACAATCGAAACAAGCTTTACTATACTCCCTTTAAAAGACTCGTTTATATTCACGGCAATGGTAGATGAATCAACAAGCTTTGCTTCCACACCATTCATCACACCATTTATGGCCTCCGCCATCCCTGTTGCAGTCGTAAAATCGGGTCTATAAAGATTTAAGGAAAGCGACTTCCAGTCTTCAAAATTATACTCAAGTTCCCTCTCGACAAAGGCGCCATTTGTAATCCGGCCAGCAGTCGGATGATTCTTGGAAACATTTCCACCTTTCCCGCCGGCGGAGAAACCTCCGGTAGATACCGCACCCTGCGCCACGGCATAGACACTGCCGTCCGCCCCTCGAAGCGGAGTCATAAGAAGAGCTCCTCCCCGCAGGCTTTCTGCATTACCGATAGAGGCGACCATAATGTCTATTCTCGACCCCATCTTGGCAAATGGAGGTAACTCAGCCGTAACCATAACTGATGCCACATTATCTGAATCCAGATTATTTCTTGACTCTTCCTTCATCGCAAGCCCCTGTCTGCTCAACATATTGGCAAGGGCTTCCTTTGTGAATCCGTTTTCAATATCATCACCTGTTCCGTCCAGCCCAACAACCAGACCATAACCGATCAGCTGGTTATCCCTGACCCCCCCGATACTGGCAATATCCTTGATGCGAGCGGCGCAGGCATTAGACCCAACAATAAGACTAATTACAAAAGAAATTGTAAAGTATGTAAAGATTTTTGCTGTCTTCATAAAGCTATCCTTTCCTTGAGCATCAAAATGGCCAGGTCCAATCCACAATGCGCGTGATAAGTCCCGGTCTCATCTTGTCATTAATTACGCCTTTGCCCGTATAAACAATCCTTGCATCAGCAATGTACTGTGATGATATTACATTATCTGAGGTAACATCTTCAGGCCTGATAACACCGGAAATAATAATATACTGATCCTCCTCATTCACTGTCAATTGTCGTCTTCCCTCTATGACCATATTCCCATTATCCATAATCTTGACAACCATTGCCGTTATCTGTGCCTGCAATTCACCATCTCGACTCGTTGCGCCCTTACCCTTGAGGCTGTTCGTGGACGAACCCCCAATCTGCGTCGAGGGCAAATACTTTTCCAGGCCAAAAAAACTTGATACTTCAGCAGAAGTCGAGGTATCCTTACTGGTAGCTGTGTTCGCAGAATTGTTGCCCGAGGAAGACTCATCTATGACTATTGTAATGATATCATTGACATGTCTTGCTTTATTATCGGTAAAAAGTGAATTTTTTGCATTCTCACCGGGCCAGATTGATCCCACTGGTTGAGGAGGCAATATCTCCTCTTTCGGAACCAGGGCAGGTTCATCTCTTTTTACCATATCAATCTTTGAAGAACACCCTGAAATGACGAACAGAAAAAGGACACCCACCAAGGCTGAATTGACTACTCTCGTAGTTAACAGCATTTTATTTTTCATTTTGTTCTCCTGCAATCATGGTTAATAGTCATTTGACACTACTTAAAACTCCATCTTCACCAGAGAATTGCCAATCACCCTGACATAAATCATCTTTTTGGATGATACATTCCTGACCTTTATCAAATCCCCGAGCATACCATCCTGCTCTGACAGCCCGATGGTCGTTAGGCTCATCAAGCCGTTATCAAAAATAATTTTTACCGGCTTCCTTCTCTTTACCATGGGTATGCTCTTCACCATAT
>CAYWGN010000142.1:0-13587 GCA_964457495.1 uncultured Desulfobacula sp. | reverse complement strand
AATTTTAACACCTTACAAATCCTTATTTTTTGCTAACCGCGGGGTTTGGGGGTTAATAAAAAAACAGAATTACACGAGATAAAGGCATGATTTTGTGTCTACAAATTTAAAGAAAGATTAGGTTAAATCTATGGTTAAATTTATTCACACAGCAGATATACACCTCGACAGCCCATTAAAAGGACTTGAGGTGCATGAAGATGCGCCGGTGAAGGAAATTCGTGAAGCAACTAGAAGGGCGTTTGATAATCTGATTGACCTGGCTATAGAGGAGGAGGTTGATTTTATACTAATTGCCGGTGATCTTTACGATGGTGATTGGAAGGACTACAACACCGGTCTTTTCTTTTCAGCCCGGATGGGTCGACTATTCAAGGCCGGGATAAAAGTATTTATCGTTTCCGGCAATCACGATGCTGCCAGTCAGCTAACCAAGACGATGCCATTACCTGAAAATGTAACTCTTTTTTCTCCCAAAGTATCCCAATGTGTAAAACTTGATGACCTTGGTGTCATCATCCATGGTCAGAGTTATTCCTATCGTGCTGTAACTGAAAACCTTGCTTCTCAATATCCTCAGTTCGATTCTAACTATTTTAATATTGGCTTGCTTCATACATCCCTGACAGGTCGTGAAGGGCATGAGGATTATGCGCCATGCACTCTTGATGATCTAAAATCCAAAGGATATGATTATTGGGCTTTGGGGCATGTCCACAAAAGGGAAATTATTTCCGAAGAACCCTGGATTGTCTTTCCAGGCAATATTCAGGGCCGCAATATCAAAGAGACTGGAGCTAAGGGCGCCTCACTAGTGACTGTGGCGGATGGTCGCATCATCAAGGTTGAAGCGCTTGAACTTGATGTGCTGCGATGGGCAGTCTGCCAGGTGGATTTGTCAGAGTGCGAAACTTCCGAAAAAGTTTATGATGTGGTTCGGCAAGCTTTTGAACAGGAGCTTGACAGGGCAAACGGTAAACCCCTTGCCATACGGTTAATCTTGACCGGTTCATGTCCTGTCCATGGCAAATTGCTTGATCAGGCAACACAGTGGACCGAAGGGTTTCGAAGTATTGCTGTCCAATTTGGCGACATATGGTTGGAGAAGGTAAAGTTTCAGACAAGCCGCAAGGTGAGCCTTGAGGCAATGTTTGGGGAAGATACTCCCATCTCGGGTTTGCTAAAATCCATTCAACAGATAGAACTGGATGGAGAGAGCATCTTTGGACTGGTGCCGGAATTGTCTGCTTTGAAAAACAAATTACCGGCTGAGATCCAAACCGGTGATGAGCCATTTCTTAACCCATCTCCTGAAAAAATAGAAGGGTTACGCAATGAAATTCAGGAACTTTTGATTGCCAAACTTCTTCAACATGGAGGTGCTAAATGAGGTTGAAACGTCTCGATTTAAAAGCCTTCGGTCCCTTCACCGAAAGGCCACCTTTGGAATTTAATTCCAAAGAGCCCGGTCTTCATATCATCTTTGGCGCAAATGAGGCAGGGAAAAGTAGTTCCCTTAGAGCCCTCAAAGCCCTGTTGTATGGTTTTCCTCAGCAGACTCCTGATAATTTTATTCACAACTATGATCAACTACTAGTCGGCGGTTGTCTTGAAAATAGTGCAGGAGAAGAAATTATCTTTCAACGTCGTAAAAAACGGATCGGGGATGTTATAAATGAGGCGGGAGATCCTCTTGATTTGGGTGTTTTGGCACCATTTCTCAATGGTGTTGAACCGGAGATTTTTGAATCTCTATATGGAATTGATCATGATACTTTGGTCCGAGGGGGTGAAGAAATTCTTGCACAGAAGGGTGAGGTGGGCCAAGCCTTGTTTGCCGCCGGTGCCGGTATTTCTTCATTAAGAGAGGTCATTGATCAGCTTGAAAAAGAGGCGGTGACCCTGTTCAAGTCGGCAGGTCAATTGCCTGAGATCAATAAAGCGGTCAAAAGATTCAAAGAATTACAGCAAGAGATTAGAATAGTTAGTCTTTCTTCCAAGGTATGGAAAGATCATAACAAAGCCCTAAAAACTGCTGAGGTAGAGCGGAGCAATTTGGAGAAAGGGCGAGATCAAAATAATAAAGAGTTGCAACGTCTTGATCGATTGGTGAAAGCTATTCCCGAATTGGCTACTTTGAAATCCTGGCAGGACCAGCAATTGGCATTGGAAAAGGTCATTCCTTTGCCTCCTGATTTTACCGAGAGATACCAGCAGGCTGGCCAAGAGATGCGTGAGGCCAACCAGCATTTACAAAAAGATACTGACTACAAGGAAAAACTTGAAGAAAAATGCAAGGCTATTTCGTTTAATAAGGATATCTTAAACCAGGCAGAAAGGGTGGATGATTTTCATCAACGTCTCGGTGAATACCGCAAGGGCCAAAAGGACATTCCAGTCAGAAATGGTATGCGTATTAGTCTCCGTAGAGAGGCTGCCAGCTTACTAAAACAGGTGAGACCAGATTTAAATTTGGAATTGGTTGAAACTTTAAGACCGGTACTTTCTAAAAAAAAGACCATTCAGACATTGAGTTCACAATACGAGGCAATAAACCAGCAACTTACACTGGCACAAAGGAAGGTTCAGGCAGCAGAACAGGAAAGCAAAGATTTAAAGGAAAATCTGATTGACTCCCCAGAGATAAAAGAGCCAGTGGCGCTTGTCCAAGTGGTTAAATTGGCTCAAAAAATTGGCGATGTTGATGGACAGTTGGAAAAAAGTAGAACTGATGTTGAAATGAATAAAAAGGAATGTCTTGTAGAACTCAAGCGGATTGGCCTTTGGTCTGGTGATTTATCAGCTTTCATGGGACTCTCACTTCCTCTTTCCGAAACTGTGCAGCAGTTTGAAAAAAGTTACAGTGATCTTGCTGAAGAAAGACGTGAACTCCAAAAGGAACTTAAAACCGCTGAAAAAGAGCTTAAGCACATTCGGGTTGAAATCAAAAAGGTTGTGTATACCGGTGAAGTTCCTTCAGAGGAAGAATTGAGCCTGACCCGTGAAAAACGGGAGCAGGGTTGGCAACTTGTGCGGCGGGAATGGCTTGATCAAGAGGACGTAACCAAAGAAAGTCAGTCGTATAATCCTGAACTATCGCTTCCTGATGCATATGAAGGATATGTGACGCAGGCTGATATTCTTGCAGACCGACTACGCAGAGAGGCTGACCGGGTAGCAAATGCAGCCGCCTTCAGAGCCCAGGAAGAGGCTCTTCATGAGGCCATAGAAGAGAATAACAAAGGCATAGCGGCATTGGAACTTAGAGCACAAGAACTTAATGAGTCCTGGCTCTGCGCATGGCAAACTTCTGAAATTAACCCCCTATCCCCAAAAGAAATGATCGGTTGGTTGGCTGAGATCGATAAACTCCGGTTCAAGGTAAGTGACATCTTCAAGAAAGAGCAGGAAATCGGGAGGGATGTGCAGCACCGAAAAGATTTTAAGCAAGCCTTACAAAAAGAGCTCAATTCCATTGGGGTGGAGGGCATACCTACCGGAGAAGGACTTGGGCCGGTTTTGATTTTTGCGGAGACTGTCTTGGATAGAATTGCCGATCAAAAAGCAGATTTTGAAAAATTCAAAGAGCGACAAAAACAAACGGAGAAGGCCTATTTTCAGGCAAAGGAAGATTTTAAAGCTGCGCAAGAGGCCCTGGGCAACTGGCAGGAGCAGTGGCAAAAAGCCTTTTTGGATTTAGGACTTACTGGTGAGGTATCCACTATCGAAGCCATTGACCTTATTGAGACTCTTCAGAATTGTTTTGAAAAATTGAAGGAAGCTGACGACCTTAAAAAGCGCACTGATGGTATAGAACGTGATGCAGCGGAATTGGAGGCGGCGGTTAAGGCTCTGCTTGAAAAAGTGGCTCCTGTGATGGTGGATTTGCCTTTGGATCAGGCAATTTTGAAATTGCGAACTATGCTCAGTCAAGCTCAAAAAGACAGTACTCTGTATGACAAGCTTTCTGAAGAGATAGACTCCTTAAAGGAAGAAGTCTCTGCGACTAAAAAAGTCTTGCAAAATGCAAAGAATCAAATGGATGAACTCCTTGGCATAGCTAAATGTGAAAAACCGGAAGAATTGGCTGCGGTAATAGAAAAGTTTAAGGAACATCAGCGGTTACAGGAGAAAATTTCTGATACCGAGGCAATCCTGGCCAAGATCGGGGCTGGTATTCAGCTTCCAGATATTGTCAGGCAAGCGGCAGAGGTTGATGCCGATGAATTGCCCGGTCTGATCGAGTCTCTGGGAAGGGATATCGAGGAAAGAATAAATCCTGAAATCAATAGAATATCCCAAGTGATCGGAGAGGAAAACACCAAGCTTGCAGCCATGGATGGCAGTGCTAAGGCCGCTGAGATAGCGGAAAAAATGGAACAAGAATTGACCAGAATACGGCGACTGGCTGAAAGGTATTCGCTGTTAAAACTGGCCTCCAAGATTTTACAGCAGGAAATAGAACGTTACCGGGAAGATCATCAGGACCCGGTTTTGAAAATAGCTTCCGGGTATTTTAGCAATCTGACCATGGGCTCCTTTGTAGGGCTACGCACCGATGTGGACGATAAAGGTGGACCAATTCTCGTCGGTGTGCGACCGAATAATTTGCGTCTGTCAGTGGAAAAGATGAGTTCTGGAACTCGTGATCAGCTTTTCCTTGCCCTACGTTTAGCAACTCTGGAGTGGCGCCTTGAAGAGAACGAACCCATGCCCTTTATTGTGGATGATATTCTGATAAACTTCGATGATGACCGGTCAAAAGCAACCCTTAAGGTTTTGGCTGATTTATCGAAGAAAAACCAGGTAATTCTTTTTACACACCACAGGCAGATTGTAGAAGAAGCGAAAACTATTAAGGGGAATGACGTTATTCAAATCCATGAATTATGATGGAATAATTAAAATGCTGCAATCATCCTTTTTCATGTCTTTTTCAGAAGGCTATATATATCTCCAAGCCAAATGAGCCGGGTAAGCCGGTTTTTTGGTTAAAATTATCGAGATGGAATCCTTATGACAAATGAAAAACAAGATTGTGGAATTTTTGAGATTGTTGTTGGATTCAAAAAAGACTCTGGCGATCTTTCCCGGGTCTTTAAGAGTATGACTGGTCTTATTGAGGCTGTTCGATCGTTAGATAGAAACCTTTCATATTCTATTTCCTCGAACGTAAAAACTACCGTCGTTTTGCATGATATACAGACGGGTTCATTAAAGGCAAAGTTAAGAAACATCGTTGACGATCTTCCGGACGATGCTTTAAAACAGGCCGAATTCAGACCAATAATTGGACATTTTTTAGTAAAAGCAAAACATAAGGTCATTGAGTGGAGTATTGTGTTCACAAAACGATATGATATGAATTGGTAATAATAATATGACTGAAGTACTGACCATTGAACTGACCGGCAAAATCCAGAAAACGAATTTTGATGAATGGAAGAAAGACCTTATTCGCCAAATTAAATCAACAAAAACTGATTTAATTACTGATGATGATTTTTTTGTTGCCACAGAAGAGGTCAAAATGTTTAAAACTGCTGAAAAATCATTAAAAAAGGCAAAACAATCTGCAATTGAGCAAGTTACAGATATTCAAAAATTATTTTCAGCTATTGATGAAATTTCAGAAGAGGCACGGCAAACGAGATTGATATTAGAACGCCAAATAAAATCTCGGAAACTTGAAATCAAAGAAGAATTAATTAATTCCGGTCTTGAAACTATACAAAAAATTATTGACCGGCAAAATTCTGATTTTCAATTAATCCGCCATTCAGACTATTTGAATCGAAATCTTTTTATTGAGGCTACAAAAGGCAAAGCCAGCATAAAAGGGATACAACAAGCGATAGATAGGTTAATCAAAACCATAGGAGGGCAGATATCGCTGAAAGCGGAAGAGGTGACAGGTAATGCTGAAAAATTAAATTCTCTACCCAACACATACAAAGTATTGTTCCAGGATAGAATGGCCCTGCTTTCACTAAGCAAACTGGAATTTAATTTAACAATGGATAAAAGGATTGCATCTTATAATGATGAGCTTGCAAAAAAAACAGCGGAAAAAGCCATAGATGAATTACGTCAAATAGAAGACGTCGAATTAAATCCTGATTCGTCACAGCTTACCAGTAATTCTGAGATTGCAAAGGAAAATGCATACAGAATCGCTGTTGAAGTTTTCTCAACTAAAGAGCAGGCCATAGAAATAGCCCGCTCGATCAGAGAAAGCTTTTCAGCCATTAATGCTGTTAAAAGTATAAAACTGTCTCGTAATTTCAACTCTTAGGATTTCTAAACCTTATCATTCAACCAGTGCATAAGAATACTGTAATGGAAAATTTAAAACCTTATAATTTAGGCCTAACCGGCAAGAAAGAGGCTATCCCTTATTTGATAAAATACCTGGTGGATGGTTCCATCGGCCAACGAAAAATCGCTTCCTCTGCGGTAAAAAAATTATTCATGAAATTTCCGGTCGAGGCTAATGCAGCTATCCCATATTTAATAAACAATCTATCACACGAGGATGATGGCTTACGCGAATACGTATTGAAGATGATTGTGGATTTGAAGTTGCCAGAAAATACAGCGCATATTTTAAACGATATTGCTCAAAATGATGCCAGTTCGGAAAATAGATATCTTGCGAGGAAAATATTGGAAAATGGCATTAAATATGGCCATTATGAAACAACAGGAACAGTAAGAGACGATTCTTTAAATGGATTTCAAAATGTTGACCAACCCCAAGCAGAAGAGCTCAATCTAAAATTGTTGTTTCAAAATAAAATTTCGAGCGGAACCATTAAAAACAAGCCTCAATTGATTGAAATAGCAAAGGAATTGGGATTGATCATCCTTAGGGATGGCCATAATTACATCGGGCTGAGATTGTCCGGCCGAAAACAATCTTTTAGAATTAGACATGAGTTTGACGGCCCTGAAAAAAAGGAAGCAGATGGTTTTAATTCGACATCCGTACTAGGACGAATAACTGGGATTACAAACAAAAAGCTGTTTCTAATTTTTGAAGAAAGCGGTCTGATTTACAAAAATGAAAGCAGACAGTGGAGATTGACCGAGTCTGGTAAGAATAAAGGCGGTGAATATAGAACCACTCCAAAAGGGCATGCTGAATATATTGTTTGGCCAGGCAGTCTGTCGAAACCAGGTGAATTGGAACAATTTTTAAAAATCGGGAATACAAAGAGTGATGCATCTGCAATTTTGGGTTCAAAGCCTACCTCTGATTTTAAACAGAATATTTATCAATGCACAGAAACAAGACCGTCTGGTGTACATGAAGATTATAAAGAAAAATATAGAGAAAAACTTGCTGTAAAATTGCATACTGAAACCAAAGAGACAAAAAAAATGAATTTGCAACAAGCTGAAATGGAGCTTAAAAAGAAATTCGGATTTGATAAATTTTTTGATGAGCAGTGGGAAACCATTGATCTTCTTTTTAAAGGTAAACGGGTTCTTCTTATTGAGAAAACCGGCTTTGGAAAATCATTGTGTTACCAGTTTCCAGCCACACAATTTGATGGGTTAACAATAATTTTTTCTCCATTGATCGCATTGATGAGGGACCAGGTAAAAAATTTGAATAAAAAGGGGATAAAAGCTAAATATATTAACTCTGAGCAATCCGGTGAAGAAAATACACAGACCATCCAAGATGCAATCGATGGTAAAATAAAAATTTTATACATTGCACCTGAACGACAAGAGAACCCAAAATGGCTTGAAGCGGTTAGAAGCATGGATCTTTCTATGATTGTAATTGATGAGGCACATACAATTTCCGTTTGGGGACATGATTTCAGACCGGCTTTCAGAAGGATAATAAATCTTGTAAAACTGTTACCTCAAAATCTGCCTGTCCTTGCGACCACAGCTACTGCGACAAAGAGAGTTCAATTAGATATTGAAAAGCAGATTTCAGGAGATATCACATCGATAAGAGGTGAACTGATAAGAAAAAACTTTGAATTATATGTCATTAAAGTTACCTCTGAAGATGAAAAACTTATTTGGATGGCTGAAAATTTTACCGAATTGAAAGGTACCGGCATCATTTATACTGGAACAAGGATTAATACCGAAATATATTCAAGATGGTTAGATTTTTTGGGGTTTAGTACGACCGAATACAATGCAGGCCTTGATGCAGTATCGAGAAAAAGAATTGAGAACGGATTGATGGCAAATAAGTGGAAAGCCGTTGTTTCAACCAATGCCTTGGGAATGGGAATTGATAAGCCAGATATACGATTCATTATTCATACACAAATACCGGCCTCTCCAATTCATTATTACCAGGAAATTGGAAGGGCCGGCAGAGACGGGAATCCAACAAAGCTTATTCTTTTTTATAATCTCACAAAAGATAAAAAAGGCATTGAAGAAGATTATCGCCTCCCAAAAGCATTTATTGACGGAGGCCGTCCAAGCATAAGAAACTACAATAACGTAATCAATGCCCTGCAAGAACAACAATTAGGGGAACGCCAAATAATCAAAGCCACAAATTTAGGCCAAAATCAGGTAAGAACAATCAAAGCAGATTTAATAGAACAAGGAATAATTAAAGAGGTTCTTTACGGAAAATTAAAAAAATATGAATATCAATACACCGCACCTGAGTTGAATACCGACTCATTCGAAGAACTTCGACAAACAAAACTTGATGACCTCGGCGCTATGGTTGATTATGTAAATCTTAAATCATCCAGAATGAAATTCCTCTGTGACTATTTAGGAGATACTTCTCATAGTATGTTTGGAAATTGTGACAATACTACACTTAAAAAATTCATTTCCAACCCAACTGAAAAAAGCAGGCAACAGTTAGCAGATTTTAGAGAGGGTTATTTCCCAATTTTGAAAGTAGCGACCAGAAATTCCAATATCATAAATGGCTTTGCTGCAAGTTACTATGGAGTCTCAAATGTTGGTGCCGCACTACGCCGAAGCAAATATGAAGATGGTGGTGATTTCCCGGATTTTATTC
Organism: uncultured Desulfobacula sp.; assembly: GCA_964457495.1. Classification (GTDB taxonomy): domain Bacteria; phylum Desulfobacterota; class Desulfobacteria; order Desulfobacterales; family Desulfobacteraceae; genus Desulfobacula. The sequence continues at coordinate 4,562 of CAYWGN010000142.1, read as the reverse complement.
TAAGGTTGACTTTAAAAGCATTCAGAAAAATGTTTCATAATGAAAAATTTGATTGTTTGGTTTATGTCCCTCCAACGGAATCAGGCGATTTGGTTAAAAATTTTGCTGAAAAAATTTCTAAGGCTTTAAAAATACCAATTTCACATGAATTGATAAAAACAGGAAAAACAAAGCCCCAAAAGATTTTTAGAAACGCAATTCTAAAAAGTGACAATGTCTATGATAAATTTGCCTTTAATAATCCTGACTGGCTGATCAATAAAAAAATTCTTGTAGTAGATGATATTTTTGACAGTGGTGCGACTATTAAAGAAATCGGAAAAATATTAACAAAATACGGTGCGGCTAAAATAGCACCGTTGGTTATTGCAAGAACTGTCGGAAGTGATATATAATAAGGTCATTATGAAAGATGAACTACCATATTGGATGGCATTAGCGCATTTGCCTAAAATAAAGACCAGAAAAAAAAATGAAATAATTATTCGGCTTTTTGAAGATGGTAAAACAATTATTGATTTTTTTAATGAGCAACCCTCGGTTTGGGCTAATGAATACTGTATAGTTGAATCTGAAATTGATTTGTTTAGGCAGGCATATAAAGAATTATCAAATTATGCTTTTATGGTGGAAGACCTCTTAGAGCAAGGATATTATATTATACCGATAACCTCAAAAGAGTATTCCCCCACCTTAAAAAAAAATCTAGGTAGGACTTATGCGCCTCCAATTTTATATGCAAAAGGCAATCTTCAGATATTGAAAGAACCGTCTATTGCTATAGTTGGGTCAAGAAAGGCTGACGATATTTCTCTGAAATTCACTGATAACGTCGCCAGGAATGCTTCTCTAAGCTATAAAGTTGTTGTAAGCGGTTTTGCAAAAGGTGTTGACAAACAAGCTCTTGACTCAGCGTTAAAATACAATGGTCAAAGCATAATCACCCTGCCCCAAGGCATTACAACATTCAAATCAGGGTTTAAAAAATATTATAAAAAGATTGTTGGCGGCAATTTATTGGTTTTAAGCACCTTTTTCCCAAAAGCGCCTTGGAGCGTTCAACTGGCAATGGCCAGAAATCCCATCATATATGGTTTAGCGTCCGAGATTTATGTTGCTGAGTCAAGCCAAAAAGGGGGAACATGGTCCGGGGTCATGGATGGCTTGCGTAAAGGACGAACAATATATGTACGCAAACCCAAACCTAATGAAAAAAATGCAAATAATATCTTGATTTCTAAAGGTGCTCAAGCTGTTGACCAAGATGGCAACGCTACAAGCTATGAGATCAAAAAGAACCGGCAACAAAACGAATCAGAGATAGTATCAAATGCTGTTGAAAAAAAAATAATTGAATTGTTAAAAATCGGGACTTTCGATTCTAAAAAAATTGTCAATAAACTTAAAATTGACTGGAGTTCAAGAGAAGTAACATCATTCCTTAAACAACAAGATAACGTGGAAATAATTAACGGCAAGCCTTTGAAATTTACTCATCGGGATAGATCTATAGCCTCCCAAATGACGTTATTTTGAGCCTAAAATATTCTTTGCCTCAAAATCAAAAGATCTAACAACAAAAATGCTTCGGACAAGCCGCAGATGTTATGAATCAGTAAGGAAATCCCAATGAATGAGCATGAAAAAATAAATTATGTAGAATTCCCCGCAAAGGACCTTGAAGGAACAAAAGCGTTTTTTTCAAAAGCCTTTGGTTGGTCTTTTGTTGATTATGGCCCAGAATACATAGCTTTTTCCAATGAAGGACTCGATGGTGGTTTTTTTAAATCTGCATTATCTGCGACCTCTGAAAATGGAAGCGCATTAATTGTGTTTTACAGCCAAGATTTAGAAGGAACTCTTTCAAAAGTTCAAAATGCTGGAGGGGACATAATAAAACCAATATTTGCTTTTCCTGGTGGTAGTAGATTTCATTTTAGTGATCCGAATGGCAATGAATTTGCTGTCTGGTCAGAGACTGTTTGATCTCCCCCCAAAAAACTGTAACCGAAGTGTTCTCGGCTCAATGAATGAGCTGAAATTTCAACTTGAATATCACATTGAAATGTTTATTGAAAAAATCCAGGAGGCTTGATTTTAAATCATTTTTTAAAAAGATCCGAATGGGAGCCCGTTCTTTCTAAAATCAAAGCATTCTCAGTTAGTTGATATATAAGAATCCAATCTGGTTCAATATGACAATCACTGTGACCTTTCCAATTGCCTGTTAATTGATGGTCTTTGCATTTGGGTTCCAATTCTTGTTGGTCAATCAGTTTTTCAATAATGATCTTTAATTTTCACAAATCCTTGTTTTGTTTTTTAACTTTTTTATAATCTTTTTTGAATTGGGTTGTGTAATAAAGGATCAATTATCAAGTTCCTGAAACAGATCATCAACAGAATCAACAGCATGAAGGCCTTTGCCATTATCAGCATCCATAAGGGTTTTTGCCGTAATGTCATTCGGAATTTTTAATTCAAAAGGAATCCCATTATGAAGGGTTATTTGTGAAAGATACATTGAGATCGCCTCGGACATTGAAATATTCAATTTTTTTAATATAATTTGTGCGTGTTGCTTTATTGCCGGATCTACGCGGGTTTGAATTACTGCTGTTTTTGCCATAATTCCCTCCTTACCAGAAGATTTTGTATTGATAATGTAATTACAATCAGTAAACGCTTTATTTTTAAAATTTCAAGTCTCTATTTATTAGGAACATTAACAGAAGGTTTCGAGAAATATAATATCTTTGAAAAAATGTTAAACAAGAAAAATGATCCGGAATCAGATGACAGCAAACTGCTCGTTTCAATAGCACCGGAACTTGGCAGGTTCACAATTGCTTAGCTATCAAGTTAAAAGAAGTATATGAAAAATGTCAAACACCCGAATATCGGATGACGGGTGAGTCAGACTGGAAAAAATTGCCGATTTTGCCCATGGCTGGATAAAGCAGAGTAAACCATTAGAAGGAGGAACGTCATGAAATTAATCGAATGGAAGGTAAAAAGGAAGATGATAGAAGGCGCAGGTCAAATAAGAAGACAGCTGGTGTAATAAGTCATGACTAACCAGACAACAAAAATTGCTGTTTCTTCCATTATCCTTGATGAAACGATTTATCCCAGAAAGGGAATCGATCACAGGCGTGTAGGTATATTTGCCGAAAACATCCGGGATGGGTTTACCTTTGATCCCATTGAGGTGGAGCGGGTCCCTGACAGGGACGGTATATTCCGCCTGCTGGATGGGGCGCACCGATGGAATGCGTATAAGTCAACTGGAGTTGCAGTAGTAGACGCAGTCATAAAGGATCTGGAAGGGAATGATCCCCTGCTGTATGCGGCAAAAAAGGCCATCGGCCCGAGACAATTGACGGAAGATGAGGCGAAGGACACTGCCCGGCGGGCCTATGCGGGCAACGAAAGTCTCAGTTCTTTGGATATCGGAAAGGCCATTGGGCGGGCAAGGCGAACTGTGGATTTATATATAGCTGATCTTCGCGCTGTAAACCAGATGGGCCTGGACATAAAAATATTCCGCATGAATCGCCTTGGCATCCCCCAGGACAGGATTGCAGAGCGATTGGGGTTTGCTCAAAAAACAATTAATTATCATTTAGCAAAAATGGCAACGTTGCCAAATTCGCTAAATGCTGATTTGTCCAAAGGCTTCACAGTTGCCCAGGTGGCCCAAAAGTACGATTGGCCTGACCCTATGGTCTGGTCACTGGCCCTTGAAGGCAAAAATGATCGTGACAGATTCAAAGAGCTTGGCTGGGGACTTCGGACCTGGGACCAATGGGCATGGAATGATTGTGATAAAAGATTTGGGGATGACTGGCCCGGACGGATTCCGGCTCAACTGGTAGCCCATATTCTCAAATATTTCTCAAAACCGGGTGACCTGATCCTTGACCCCATGGCCGGAGGGGGTGTGACTCCTGATACCTGTCTTGCCATGGGCCGCAGATGCTGGGCCTTTGATATGATGGACCGGCCGGAAACACGTCCTGAGATCGAACCCTTCACATGGGGTGTTCTGTCTGATCAACAGCTTTCATGGCCTGTCAGCGCAAAGGAAAAACCCGATCTGATCCTCTTTGATCCGCCCTACTTTGACAAAAAAGCGGCTGACTATGATGAAAAAAGCATATCCAGCCTGCCCAGAAATGAATACCTTGAATTTCTTGAGGCCTTTTTTGTTCTGCTGAAATGCAACGTCAAAAAGAAGACCCGGTTGGCGTTTATCAATGCCGACTGGAGAGATTTTCAGAATAAACAGGCAGAAGAAGAAAGGTATAAGGGCGGCATTCTCATAGACGACTACCTTGATATCCTGAAAAAGACGGGATGGTATCATACGCATATTATCCAGGCCCCCATGTCGACCCAGCGTTTCAGCGCCGGGGTGGTGTCTGCAATGCAGAAAAAAAACATACTGGGTGTTGTCAGCCGGTATGTGATTATCCTGGGCCAGGAGTGTTAGAGGATATTAAAACTGTTCAGTTATTGCCAGAAGATCCTGATAAATATGTTAATAAATCACAAGTATA
>CAYWGN010000141.1:0-13614 GCA_964457495.1 uncultured Desulfobacula sp. | reverse complement strand
AATTGCTGGAAAAAACAGATCCGGAGTTTTTATGATCAAAACAGACTGAATAATGGCAACTATGATCTTTATAAGGTGTTTAACCGGGATCTTTCAAATTCCTATTTAAAGGGGGATATTAATAAAAATATGTATATTGATAGTCCCCGTGATAATTCAATTAGACAGCTTTCGAAAATTGATAATTATCACACGAAAAAAAAGATGGAAGAAAACCGAATAAACTTTAATGAAGAAAAAGCAGAAACCACAGCTATTGTTCAAAACAAAATCAAACAGCTAAGTATAGCCAAAAGCCCTTTAACGATAAGCGCTTCAGGAAAATTAGGTACCCCTTTAAAAATATCTGTAAAAACTCCGGACAGTTCAATTAGTGTACTGTCAGAAACCAATCTGTTAAGTGCCGGCCCATACACCCTAAACCGTCCCCCCCTGAAAAACAATAAAAGCTCCGCTATGTGCCTGAATCACGATTTTTTATTAAAAAGACTCAGTGCCTTAAATAATACGGCATATTACATTAAGCGTATAGAGCTGGAAAACCTTCAAAGTGATCTTTTTATATCTTATAAAGAGATCACTTCAATAAAAAAAAGAATTTTTTCTGTATTAAATGGTTCAAAAAAATTTATTGACCCGATTGACGTTCCCTTCTTAAACAAACAAAGTACACCCGGTATTAAACCCGCTCTTTCTGTATTAATCTCCTCCCAAAAAGATTTGCACCTCTGTGATAAGACCTCTGCGGATATCTTTTTTCAACTTCCTGATTGTTTAAAAAATGAATGTTCCGGGTTTATAGATCTTTTTCTTAAAAACAGAAAAATAATCCCCTGGTTCCCTTCTGTTTTGATAGGGGAAAACTATACTGCTGCTGTAAATTTTCTTAAACAGGTGCAACCGGAACTTATTGTAACAAATAATACCGGCATCGCTTATGAAGCCTGTAAAAAAGCAATCCCCTGGATAGCCGGCCCCTTTCTTAACATAGTCAATTCATTCAGCCTTTTATGTTTAAAAGAGAATTTCAATAGTTATGGTTCATTTATTTCAAATGAAATCAGCAGAAATCAGATAAAAAGCATTATTAAACCTGAGAATTTCAAACTGTACTATAGCATCTATCATCCCATTTCACTTATGACCAGCAGGCAATGTTTACATCAACAGGTTATTGGATGTGAAAAAAGCAGCATTGATGAGGACTGTATTCAAAAATGCCGGAAATCTTCATCTATTACAAATCTAAACAAAGTTCCATTATTTATTAAAAAATCAAAGGGCAACTATCATTGTATCTATAACAATAAAAATTTCTTGAACACAGATATCGTCACTGATTTACCAGATGTTTTTTCCAGTTTTTTCATTGACCTGAGGGATATAAAAACCGAAACCAGAATAGGGATGGATAAACCCGGAATAATAGGGCTTTTTGAACAACTCCTGAATGGAGATCACGATTCAAAAAATGAACTTGAACAGATGATTCATCCTTCAACCAACGTCCAATATACAAAAGGAATTTAACAAAAACAAAAAGCATAATAACGACTGCGTGGACGCGGACCGGGAAACCAGTGCGATTTTGAGTTTATGCCTCCCCAAAATAACACTTGTATGTACTATTAGTTGTGCGTTATACTGTACAAAACTTATTTAAGAGGTGCAAAATGCAAAAGCTAAGGATTGATCAAGATATAAAACCACTATCTGAAGTCAGAAATGGTATGGCAACCTATATTAAACAAATCCATGAAACTAAAAGGCCTTTGATTATTACTCAACGAGGCAAAAGTGCTGCTGTTCTAATTGATGTTCAAGAATTTGAAGCGATGCAAGAAAAGATTGAACTCCTAACCGACATTCACTCTTCTCTAAGTCAATTGGAAAAAGGAGAAGGAATCAAGCATAAAGATGCTAAAAATATGCTACTTGAGCAAATTTCTATATGAAAATAATTTGGTCTCCACTTGCTATAAGTAGAGCATCAGAAATAGCTGATTATATCGCTCAAGACAAACCATCTGCAGCCAAGCGATGGATAAATGAGGTGTTCACAAAAGTCGAGCAACTTAAATCCTCTCCTCAAATTGGTCGAGTTGTGCCTGAAATCTCAGATAATAAGTTTAGAGAGCTTATTTATGGTAATTACCGAATTATTTACCGTATGGAAATAAAACAAATCTCAATTTTGACTATTCGACACGGAAAACAAATATTACCCATAGATGAAATCAAGACATAACCCATCAGTCCAGTGGACAACCGGCAATGGTGATATGTGTGAATAAAGAAAAATACAAAAGAGAACAGGAAGCGATCCTTCGCAGAGCAATAATAGCTGCAAAATCTGAATATTTTTCATGGACGGAGGAAGAACAGGAAAAATACACTTCAAAAGCTTTGTGAGAGATATTAGAGAAATGCTGGGAGATGTTCAAGAAGTTTATGATGCAATAGAGAAAGAAAAAGAATTGGCAAGGCCCTTGGCTGTAAACTGGCTGTTGTTTAACTGGTTTTTAAATTCATATTTTCAAGGGTAGTATGGCCGTTCCAATCAGTCATTTAACGATGTATTTCATGTTAATTATATGTATAAAACATACTTTAGCATCAAGCATGCATGACTAAAACTTCCGGCAATTACAAATAAATGCCAGATTGCATGAAAATCAACATTTATTTTTTTGGGCCCATAGTCTTCCAGAATATAAAATATTACACCAATCAAATAAAAAGATCCGCCTCCATACAGGAGAGCGACACCATCCTTTGGGAGCCACTGTAGCACCGGTCCGATTACACTTAATATGAGCAGGCCAAATAGCACATACATCACGACTGAAATCCATTCCTTAATTTTTAGATCCACCATCTTTATAATTATACCAGTTACTGCAAAACTCCATGAAATTGCGAGTAATCCCCACCCACACAGCCTGTTATCAATTGTTAGGCAAATTGGAGTATACGTACTTGCCATAAAGATATAGATCATTATATGATCCATACGTCGTAATCTCTTTTTGAATCTGCTGACTTTTGGAAAGAAATGATATAAAACGCTGATTGTATAAAGTAATATTAAACTTATCCCAAAAAAAATGAATCCGATTAAATGAAAAATCGTTCCATATTCTTTAGTAAAAATCATTAAAACCACAAATCCTGCTATTGAAAAAAGCAATCCAACAATATGAATTGATGCACTTACCGGTTCATTTTTTTTAAATTTCATGTATTTTCATCCTTTGAATTTTTTATTTAGAAAAGGATATTTCCAGAAATATAATTTTGTAACATGAAAAACTTTTCTAAGCGGTGTTTTAATAACAGCCAACAACAATGCAATCGAAAAAAGACACCATACAGCAGGCCATTCATTATAATTATCAGTTAATAAAAACGCCAAACCAGTCCCTACCAAGGCATGATAAAGAGACATTTTCCATGATCCATAAAATATCGGCAAGATAAAAGCCGGGAACGTATATCCCAAAAAATATAAGTAGCCAATTGCATTAATCGGAACGTTCCAGGCAATGTGCCAACTCCCATGAACTGAGCAAAGATTTCTTGCACACATGGGTGTCACTTTACATTCGCAATCTCCACCCCAAGCAAACGGATACATTTTAATTATCATTAATATTGTTCCGAAAAAACATAGTCCATAAATGAACCATGATATCTTTTTTTTCTTTTTTTACTGCCATATAGACGGTACTCCCCAAACCAATAGTAGCGAGTACAGCAGATGCTTCACCACTCCAACACATACCCAGTCTCCTCAAAATTTGAATTAATTGATAAATTTGTTATCAATCATACGATTATCGTTTTTTGGTCGAAATTATAACAAAAAAAATTACTGCCGACTTACTCCTTTCAAAAGAATATCAAGTAAGATTTCGGCACTTTTTTCCAGTTCTTTTTTTGAAAAATTAACAGTCCATGGATATTCTAGCCCTTTTAGAGCGAAAAATAGTGCTCTGGAAATCTCTATAGAATCTGTAACCTCAAAAAGCCCTTTTTCTCTGCCATATTCAATTATATCCTTAATAGTAGATATTTCCCATCTTGAATAATCATCAAGCGCTTCTCGAATAAACTCATGATTTTTCAGATATTCTTCTTTTATGGAAGTATATTGATCCGCCTTTTTTGACAAATATTCAAGTCGTGTACCGACAAATTTTCTGAGTTTGTAATATGGGTCATCCTCATTCTGAACGGCCTTATTTATGGCTGCTTTCAATCCAAAAATTTCTTGCATTATAACGCTGGCAAAGACTTCTTCCTTGCTCTTAAAATAATAATAAAGAGTACTTTTTGCTTTTTTTGAAGCGGTGGCGATGTCTTCCATAGTTGTTTTCGCAAGGCCGAAGCGGGAAAAAAGTTCTTTAGCTGCAACAATGATTGTCTGTCTCACTTCCTTATTTTCTTCCATGTATACCAACCTTTATAGTTTCGACTATATTTATTTTTTGATCTCCATAGTCGCATATTCATCAATTCGACCATTTTCGTTTTTTAGTCTAAAAAAATTAATCTTTCTTGTCTGCTTTGTCAAGCTAACAATTTAATTATTGAAGAAAAATTTCTTAAATCGACTAATTGAAAAAAACAAGTTCTTTTCAAGTTCTCTAATATGAGTTAAAACCATATATATTGTTGATCTGAAAAATATTTGAAAAAGAGGGAGTAAGGTATTGAATCCAACTGATATTAATGATCCTGAATATTTTCATGGCGTGATTGACTGCCAGCTTGCATGTCCGGCACACACCCCTGTACCGGAATACATCCGGCTGATCACTGAAAAAAAGTATGCGGATGCTTATATGATCAACTGGGAATCAAATGTTTTCCCGGGTATCCTGGGCAGGATATGCGACAGGCCCTGTGAGCCAGCCTGCCGGAGAGGCCGGGTGGAGGAGAAGGCGGTTGCCATCTGCCGTCTGAAACGGGTGTGTGCGGACAATAAAGGGGATGTGCCTGGTCTCATGCCTGGCCGTCTGCCTGGCGTTTCAAAGAAAAAAAATGGAAAAAAAATAGCGCTTATCGGCGGTGGACCCGCCTCTCTCACCGTGGCCCGGGACCTTTTGCCGCTGGGATACCAGGTTGATCTCTATGATGATCAGGCCTCAGCCGGTGGTTTCGTGAGAAGTCAGGTGCCGTCTTTTCGGTTGCCTGAAAAAGTACTGAATGAAGAGGTCAACGTCATCCTGAATATGGGGGTGACTAGCCATTTAAAGACCTATATCGCAAGCCTGAAGGAATTCCTTACCCGGGGGTATGATGCCATTTTTATCGGTACGGGTGCTCCAAGGGGCAGAGATCTTGACCTGCCGGGCAGACAGGCCGGAAAACTATTTATTCACATCGGTATCCAATGGCTTGCCAGTGTTCAGTATGGGCACATCAAAAAATCAAAAAAGATCACACTGGTGATTGGTGGTGGTAATACGGCCATGGATTGCTGCAGGACGGCCCGGCGGCTTGGCGGCAAAGCGGTAAAGGTCATTATCCGGGGAGCCCGTGAAAACATGAAAGCCTCTCCCTGGGAGATTGAAGATGCCATAATGGAGGATATCCCGATCCTGGAAAACCTTAGCCCCATTGAATTTGTCATGGAAAATGACCGGTTGAAAGGAACGATGTTTCAGCGTGTTCAACCGGACGGTTCTGGTGATCCGGAAACGGTTTTCATCCCCTGCGACGAGGTACTGCTGGCCGTGGGTCAGCAAAATGCCTTCCCCTGGATTGAAAAGGATACGGGCTTGGTTTTTGATGATGCCGGACGTCCCCGGGTCAATGAAATAACCTTTCAATCGGATCTGGCACATGTTTTTTTTGGCGGCGATGCCGCATTTGGGCCCAAAAACGTTATTACGGCCGTGGCACACGGCCATGAGGCAGCCATCTCCATAGACCTTTTTTGCAATGGCAGGGATCTGACCCAAAGGCCTTTTCCGTTTACAACCCTTGCCGGCCAGAAGATGGGGATGAAAGACTGGATGTATAATAGCGTCGTGTCCGGTGAAGAACGGCATAATGTTCCCATGGTGCCAAAGGTGAAGTCCATTAAGGACCGTCTGATGGAAGTCGAACTCGGGTTTAACCCCAAAATCGGTCTCAAGGAATCCCGGCGCTGTCTGAACTGCGATGTTCAAACCGTTTTTAATGTCAAAGAATGTATTGAATGCGATGCCTGTGTGGATATTTGCCCCACCACCTGTATTAATTTTCGTAAAAACGGCCCGGAGGAAGACCTCAGATCACGGCTGTCAATGCCGGCGAAAAATAAGTCCCAGCCGCTCTATGTGTCGGATGTACTTCCCACGGGAAGGGTGATGATCAAGGATGAGGATGTCTGCCTTCATTGCGGACTCTGCGCGGAAAAGTGCCCAACAGCAGCCTGGGACATGCAGAAGTTCACCTATAAACCGCCAAAAGCAGGGCAACGATGAAAAAACTGAACTCTATAAATGATTTTGTGATCCGGTTTGCCAATGTAAATGGTTCCGGCTCGGCCAGTGCCAACAACCTGTTTGCTAAAGCCGTCTTCCGACTGGGCATTCCCGTCAGTCCTAAAAATATTTTTCCGTCCAATATACAGGGCCTGCCGACCTGGTACGAAGTCCGGGTCTGCGAAAAAGGATATCTGGGCCGAAGAGGCGGGTATGATTTTATCGTTGCCGTTAACGGACAGACCCTGAAAAAAGATTATGAGGATCTGGGGTCCGGGGGGTATTTTTTTTATGATTCCACCAAATCCCTGACCGAAGAATACACGCGCACAGATATCACATTGATCGGTATGCCTTTAACCGACATCTGTAACCGGGAAATCGACAATCCCAAGCTCCGGCCATTGCTTAAGAATATCATCTATGTGGGGGCTCTGGCCTATCTGCTGGACATGGATTTTTCCATTTTGACCGATTCCATAGCCAAACAGTTCAGCAAAAAACCCAAGCTGGCAGAACCCAATATCCGGGCTCTTAAGCTGGGGCTTGAATATGCATCCGAGCATTTTGCCCACACCTGCGAGCTTTCGTTGAAGCGAAGCGACAAGCTGGCCGACCATATTCTGATCGACGGCAATAGTGCAACAGGCCTGGGGGCTTTGTATGGCGGTGCAACCGTTGCCGGATGGTACCCCATCACCCCGTCCACTTCCGTGATCGAGGCCTTTGAAAAGTTTACCCGTCAATATCGGATGGATGAATCCGGGAAAAGAAAGGCCGCCATTATTCAGGCTGAAGATGAATTGTCCGCCATGGGAATTGCTCTGGGAGCCGCCTGGAATGGTGCCCGGGCCTTTACTGCCACATCCGGTCCAGGGGTATCCCTCATGAACGAACTGCTCGGCCTGGCATATTTTTCTGAGATACCCGTTGTACTGATTAATGTCCAGAGGGCCGGGCCCAGTACGGGGATGCCCACTCGCACGCAGCAGTCGGATGTCCTGGCCTGTGCCTATGCGTCCCACGGGGACACCAAACATGTTCTGCTTTTCCCCTGTGATCCAAAAGAATGCTTTGAAATGACGGCCAAAAGCTTTGACCTTGCGGACAGACTCCAGACACCCGTGATTGTCATGAGCGATCTGGACCTTGGCATGAATGATCATGTCAGCATGCCCATGGAATGGGACGATACCCGTAAATACGACCGGGGGAAGGTCCTTGACAGGGCCGCTCTTGATTCCATGGTCCGGGATTGGGGCCGGTATCTTGATTCAGACAATGATGGCATCTGTTATCGAACCTATCCGGGAACCCATCCGGAAAAAGGGGCCTATTTTACAAGGGGATCATCCCATGATGAATATGCCGCTTATACAGAGGACACTGAAGCATATAAAAGATGCATGGAGCGGCTGACCCGAAAATTTGAGACAGCCAGAGATTTTATGCCGGCACCCCATATACAAATAAACGCAAAGGCGGGCAAGCTGGGTGCTATCTTTTACGGCACCACTACCCATGCGGCCAATGAGGCCATTGAACAGCTCGGTGAAAAGGGCATTGTCCTGAACAGCTTGCGGGTCAGGGGCTTTCCATTTAAGGATGAGGTCCTTGAGTTTATGAATCAACACGATCCGGTTTTTGTTATTGAACAAAACAGGGACGGTCAGATGCGAACCCTGCTGATCAATGAATTGGGTATGCAGCCGAACAAGCTGATTTCAATCGCCCATGTTGCCGGCACCCCCATTGATGCCCTGTCTATCACCCGGTCCATTGAAGCTTTGTTGATTGACGAACCCAAACCAAAGACCCCCAAAGGAGGTGCTGCATGAGTTCCCGCCGCCCTGTTTTCCGCCACCCCCATCTTCCGAAAAATGATCTCGGGTATACTGTCCGCGATTATGAAGGCCTGGATTCCACCCTCTGTGCCGGATGCGGCCATGATTCCATTACCCATGCCATCATCCAGGCCTGTTTTGAGCTGTCCATCGAACCACACAGGGTAGCCAAACTGTCCGGTATCGGTTGTTCCTCTAAATCACCGGCATATTTTCTTGGAAAATCTCATGGGATCAATTCTGTCCATGGCCGGATGCCCTCTGTTGCCACGGGGGCCAATATGGCCAATAAAGATCTGCTGTATATCGGCGTTTCCGGAGATGGCGACACGGCCTCCATCGGTATGGGACAATTCGTCCACATTGTCCGGAGAAATTTGAATATGGTTTATATCGTTATGAACAATGGGTGTTACGGCCTCACCAAGGGTCAGGATTCAGCAACGGCGGACAAGGGCTCGTCCAGCAGGAAAGGAAGGCCAAATCCATTTGAAGCCATTGATTTGTGCGAAACTGCGGTTCAGATGGGGGCCGGTTTTGTGGCCAGGGGATTTTCCGGTGACAAAGACCAGCTTGTGCCTCTGTTAAAAGCGGCCATGGGGCATAGAGGCTTTGCCCTTCTGGATATAATCTCCCCCTGTGTAACCTTTAACAATACCCCTGCATCCACTAAGAGTTATCATTGGGCCCGTGACCATATGGAGGCAACTGCCACGTTTGATTTTATCCCATCAAGGCAGGAGATCACCACAGACTATGAACAAGGTGCCACCCAGAATGTCACCCTCCATGACGGTAGTGTTATCCGTCTGCATAAAACTGATAATTCCTTTGATGTGACCCAAAGACTGTCTTCCCTTGAAGCTATGGAACAGTGCCGTGAAAAAGGACAGATCCTTACGGGAATCCTTCACATCAACGAAACGCTCAAGGACACCCATGATATCCTCGAGACCACAGACAAACCCCTGAACGCTCTGACGGAAAAGGATCTGTGCCCGGGAAATCACGTATTGACAAAAATCAGTGAAAATTACAGATAGAGTCAACAGCCCGGATTTTTTACAAAAATAGGGGTTTTCTCTTATTGCTTTTTTCGACCTACCTTTATATAGATAACATACGCGAAATAATATTTTCTAAAACACATCACATATTCTGACCTGGTAACCGACAGGGCGGAGCTGTGCATACCGTCTGTATTCTTTTGACTCCTTTACATAAGTTAACTGTTTTGTCGGAAAAAACCATTTTTCCCAAAATCAAATTAAATTTATTTAGCAATTCAGCTTCAATTTGAATCATTTGTATTTATCCAGTTTTCTGTTTATCACGCAAATTTGAGTGTTATACTGTTAGAAAACAGCATAACATCTACATATTTAAATTATCAAAACCTATTTTAGTTGGTACACGTTGAGTGTTATCCGACAAACGGAGTTATACAGAAAAAAAACAGGTTAACTTATTGTTATGTTTTATAGGATTTAACTTATGTCGTTTAAATCTTGGCAAAGCTATTGGAAATTTCGGACTGCTATCACCGATAGCAATCGGTATATATTTGATGAGGAAACAGAAATCTTTCTACAAGAAGTCCTTAACAGCAGCAAATCAAGACAAAAAACAATAAAGTCAGGAACTATTCTCTGGCGGTCTCAATTAGGGGGCTCTACCCGGCCTGTATTTGATGATGCTGGGGATGAAATTGCTGACGAACCTTGCCCGCTCCCTAAAGAACGAATGCATCCACTAAAATATATAGCAAATGAAGGAAGAGCCAATCCTAAAGGGATTCCTTACCTTTATCTGGCAACATCGAAAGAAACAGCGATGAGTGAAGTTCGTCCGTGGATAGGCAGTGAAATATCAGTGGCTCAGTTTAAAGTCAAAAAAAAACTAACAGTCATAGATTGCTCTGTAAATCATTCAGCAAATCCATTTTATTTTAATTTGGACAATGGATTCTATGAACCCGACAAAGAGAAAAGAGAAAAAGCTGTATGGGCACATATCGACAAAGCATTTTCAGCTCCTGTCACGCAAAATGAAAATCAAGCTCATTATGCCCCGACACAGATTATTGCCGAATTGTTTAAGAAAAATGGGTTTGATGGAGTAGTATATAAAAGCATGCTTTCTGAAGGATATAATATTTCTCTATTTGATCCCGAGTCTGCTGAAATGCTTAATTGTTTTCTTTACGAAGCAAAGAAAATTTTATTTGAGTTTAATCAAACAGCAAATCCTTATTTTTTGAGCAAAAAAACAAAACCTTAACAGCGATTTTAAAATTCAACATAACCCTAAAGCATTGATACGAACTGATAAGGTTGTTCTCAATCCATTGTTCAACCCGTCTTTGCAGCGGACCGATTGGGGCGGCTTCGCCTTCCCAAGTTCCCTCCCTACGGTCGGCGGCCCCTGAACTCCACCGAACCCTTATAGGAGAGATATGAGCAACCCCTTAGTCTACATTGACCAAAACATTATCGGGTTACAATTGAAGGGGGCTTTAAATCTTAGCAAGAGAGATGATCTTGTATGGGTTTACTCAAAGGAACATTTTGCAGAAATCAGAAGGTCTAATGATCCGGAGCAATACTTAGAGGTATTAAAGAATATCGATGCAAAACTATTAGATCTTACACTAAACGAATATTGGAAGATTACTGAGGAAGCGAGTTTAATTAGTCACGGAATTCCACATCAACATTACGAAAGCTATATTGATGCAAATAGTGATGTAGATTTTGATGGCACCTTATTCGATCCATTTCAAGTTTGGGTAAATGGCGGTGGTGATGAAGGACCTCTAAAACAGGTTTCTGATAATTTTGCCAAGCAAATCCTTAGATTAACTTCAGAACTACCATTCGATACTACGGAAATGATAAATAAGGTTGATTCGATTAAACCCGAATTCGACTCAATGATTAAAAAAATGATATCGAATGGTAATGATATTAATAAAACGAGGGCTGCCTTCGGTAATGAAAAGGGAGCAATTGGCGGTATATCAGGCGAACACCAAATCGAAAAGATATGGGAATTAATATCTACTACCATGACCGGTACTGGCGTAAGCTGTGACCAATTTTTCGGTTTTGACCCAATTGATAAGCAGGGATACGAATCCTGGCCGATGTATCTTGGCATTATAGGATGTTGCGCTGTGATGGATATATTAGGGTTTCAAGCTGAAAAGAAATGCAGAAAGGTAAATAAAATTCATAACGTAAGAAGTGACTCTGCTCATATCGCAATGGGTGCTTTTTGCGCCGCCATATTGTCGGAGGATAGACGACTAGTGAAAAGAGCAAGAGCAATCTACGAGTATAAGGGTATCGGGGCTTCACCGATTCTAATCAAAACGGAGGCTAACGAGTCAATACAGCCGACCCGCTAAGGCGTTAGCCATAAATAGAAAAATACATATAAAAAAGGCAGGTAGAGCACCAGGAGAAAAGCAAGGCTTTTTTTAAACATTTTTTAAGACCATACTCCACCTATCCGATTATATCGGTTTTTTTTAATTTTACATGAAACCGATTTTATCTTTAAAACCGTGGATTTTCAAAATTTTGCACGCCTGGTGGAACCCCATATCCATAATGTCCAATTTTGACAAACTGGTATGACAAGATCTCTTAGAATAAATTTAAGGATCAAAGCACCTCGAAGCCATAATTATTATTGGAGCGGACATGGTAAGACATTCTACGCAAAGCCGTCAGTAACACCGGTGTATCCGGAGTACTGCGACAGTTTTACCAAAGCCATCCAGTCCGCAAAATTTATCAAATCTTTAATTTTAAAAATTAACTCAGGTTTGTATTTATTTTATAGCTTGAGTTCTATGCCATAAAGCTCCTGTATTATGTTGCGCCACTGACCTAAAGGCATGTCATTATCAAATGCAATATCCAAAGAACTTGCCTTGTGCCATTTTTCACGAAGTTTGGGCCATGAGATTAAATAATATGCTGCCCGTTCTTTCATATTGATTTTTGTGCTTCGCAATCTTTTCGGCAGGTAAGTCTGATAAGTTCGCATCATGCCCATAGCCATACGCAGATATCTTCTAGCCATTCCAAAATCTGCATGTTGCCCTTGTGCATCGCGCCTTTTGTAATCCGATATTAAATCTTCCGGCCCATGTAACCCCATGTGGGAGGCTGATTGGACAACATAATCCTTCAGGATATGATTACAGCGTTTCCCTACTTTTTTAGTCCTGGTTTTTCCCTGAATGCCTCCGGTTTGTTTAACCTTTGGAATTATACCAGAATATGAGACTATATTGCTCAAAGATTTTTGTTTATCAGGATTTCCAATTTCTGCAGTTACACCTGCGGCGAGAACGATTCCAATACCCTGAATACTGGTTAAAAAAGCGCCCTGGGTTTGAGCTAAATTATGAGCGATTTCCTCACACAATTGTTGAATGCTTTCTTGTAAACAGGTAAAGAGCTTGACTTGTTGTTTCAATGAAATTTGTAAAGTTGCAATATGTTGTTCTGGTGGTCTAAGAGCCTGGGCAGCTAACTTCTGAAGTTTTTCAACGCAATGATCGGGTCTTTGTACCCCCTGGCGGCTAAGTAATTTGGTTAATGTAGGACCTTGGCGCCGGTGAATTTGAGGTGCACTGAATCGATCTTCCATTAATAATAAGGAGCATTTTGAAAATGGAGCAATTCCACTCTTATTTTCGTCTAAAAAACCAGGTAAAATCCGATCCACAGTGGTATGAATTCTATTTTTCATTCCGGTTGCCATGTTAACAAGTTTTCGCCTTTGCCGAACAATCATCCGCAAATCCAAATAGATACCGGATTGAGCAGGAGAACAATTCCCTCTACAATTAATGAGCATTTTGCTGATCCCCAATAAATCCAAGCTATCAGTGCTGGCCTGCATATTTTCACGATAGGTTTTTGCATCATGGGCATTTACTCCTGCAACCAGCCACTTGTCTGAACGTAAAGCTGTAATAACCTTAAGGTCACACGTAAAATTATCAGCATAAGATCCACAATCTTCACCGCCAAATAAAACATGCTGAAGATTGATTCCATGGTGATGGCAAGATTTTGTGACTTGCTCAATTAGATAACGTTTACCATCCAGTGAATTTTTTATTGAGAATGGTTTGCGGAGAATTTTCCCATTACCATTGCAAAAAAAGATCATATGATCTTTTTTTGCGTAATCCATTGGAACACACATCACTTTGGACCTGTTCTCTGCCATTTCAAACAAGGTAAGGATTTCTTGACTTTGGTTCTGAAAAA
>CAYWGN010000140.1:0-13675 GCA_964457495.1 uncultured Desulfobacula sp. | reverse complement strand
ATCCAGCGACTGTAAGGGAAACATCCTGGAACGGGTAATTAATAAATAAACATAATAATAACTTCATTGGGAGGTTAAACTTGGAACAGCCGACATACCGCTTAGGGTGTGACATTGGTGGTACATTTACCGATTTTGTCCTTGTAAATAATATAACAGGAGAATTTCATACAAATAAATGTTTGACCACTCCTTCAGATCCGTCGGATGCTATTGAACAGGGCATAAGGGAACTTGATCAAATCCTGCCGGGGTTTATGGACAATGTTGAAGAAATCATTCATGGAACCACCCTGGTGATCAATGCCATTATTGAAAGGAAAGGGGCCAGAACTGGCTTGATAACGACCAAAGGGTTCAGGGATATTCTGGAACTTGGACGTGAAAAACGCTATGATGCCTATGATATTTTCAGCGAGTATCCTGAACCTATCGTACCGAGAGCTGACAGAGCAGAAATTGATGAACGCCTTACTTTTGACGGCAGAGTACTTAAAGATGTAGATGAGAAAAAAGTCGTACAAGTTCTGGAAAAATTTAAAAAAGACGGAATAGAATCCATTGCTGTCTGCTTTATCAATTCTTATGAAAACTTTGTAAATGAAAAACGAGTAAAAGAGATTATTGAAAAACATTCACCGGATTTATTTTTATCCGCATCATTTGAAGTCCTTCCGGAAATCAAGGAATATGAACGGACCTGTACGACTGCTGTCAATGCCTATGTAAAGCCCATAACATACTGGTATTTAAACAAACTTATTACCCGCCTTGGAATCATCGGGTTTAATGGTAAATTTTTTATCATGCTTTCCTCGGGTGGGATCACTTCCATTGAAACGGCCAAAAATTTTCCCGTCAGGATCATTGAATCAGGCCCGACAGCTGCTGTTATTGCATCCCAGCATTATGGAAAGATGTTTAATATCAAGGATATGTTCTGCTTTGACATGGGCGGGACAACGGCAAAATCATGCCTGATTCAGGATGGCCACGCAGGATTGGTATCCACATTTGAGGTCGGACGGGTTCAACGCTTCCAAAAAGGCAGCGGTCTTCCCATCCAGGTGCCTGTTGTAGATCTTATGGAAATTGGTGCCGGCGGCGGAAGTATTGCTAAAATCAGCAATCTAGGGTTGTTACAGGTTGGCCCTGAAAGCGCAGGTGCAGACCCGGGACCTGCCTGCTATAAGCAAGGTGGGGATAACCCCACGGTAACGGATGCTGACCTTGTTCTGGGATATCTTGATCCTGATTTTTTTCTTGGCGGAACCATGGCCCTTGATATTGAGCTTTCCAAACAAGCCATAGAAGAAAAAATAGCCAAACCCTTAGGGACCACCATGGTGGAAGCCGCGTTCGGTATCCATGATCTTATCAACGAAACCATGGCTTCGGCCGCCAAAACCCATATTGCGGAAAAAGGCGGCAACCCAAACATCGTTACCGTATCCGCCTTTGGTGGCGCAGGGCCGGTTCACACCTACGGACTTGCCAAAAAAATTGGTGCTGGAGCCATTCTGGTACCGCCCCTTGCAGGCGTTGGATCGGCACTTGGTTTCTTTACAGCTCCTGTGGCATTTGACCTATCCAGAAGCCACAGAAAAGTTCTTGATGAAGCAGATTTCAAAGAAATCGAACTTCTTTTTAATGAGCTTGAACATGAGAGTGCCAAAATTTTGGAAGGCGCCCAAAGCGGTGATAAAATTATATTTGAAAGAACGTTGTTAATGCGCTTTGTAGGGCAAGGTGCTGAGATTGATCTTTCAATTGAAATCAAAGACTTTACAAAATTTTCAAAAGCTGAAATCCGAACCATGTTTGATGAAGAATATAAGCGGCTTTATGGAAGAACCTCTGCTGAATCACCGGTTGAATTTGTAACCTTCAAGGTGCGGGCAAGCCTCCCTAAAAAGCCGTTTACGATTTCAAAACTATCAACCCAAAACCGCGACATTAAAGCCTGTATCAAGGGTCAAAGGCCGGCATTTTCTATTATCAAAAAAGAGTATCTGCCCTTTACAGTTTATGACCGGTCAAAACTATTTCCCAAGGCGCAGTTTGAAGGACCTGCCATTATTGAAGAACGTGAATCCACCATTGTCATGGGAGAGGATGCCACAGCCAGGGTGGATGACTTTGGTTTCATATGGATCAAACTAGCCCAATCAGGCGGGCCAGATCAGGCAGGAGGGGCAAATAATGAATAAAACAAAGAGCAAATTCGACCCGATTACTTTAGAAATCCTATGGAAACGGCTTGTTTCCATAGTGGATGAATCTGATGCATCTGTTATCAGAACAGCCTTTTCAAGTCTTTTAAGGGATGCCCATGATTATACCTGCATGTTCACAGACAGCCGGGGCCAGGAGCTTGTTCAAGGGACATTGTGTACTCCCGGTATGGCCGGCGCCATGGCGCTGGGTATGAAAAAGATTGTCAACTCCATTCCCCTTGAAGCATATAATGAAGGCGATGTGTTTATTATCAATGACCCCTGGCTTCTGGCAGGACATTTAAATGATGTCTGCGTATGGAGCCCTATCTTTTTCAAGGGCAGACCTGTGGCATTTACGTCATGCATCTTCCATCATACGGATATTGGTGGAAGACCCGCTTCCGACAACCGTGATGTCTATGCAGAAGGCCTATATATACCTTTAACAAAGCTCTATGATGCCGGCAAGCTCAATAAAGAGCTTGTTAATATGATCCGCTGGAATGTAAGAACAGCTACAGAGTTTGACGGAGATATCCGTTCCCAGGTAGCAGCAAATCACGTTTGTTCTCAAAAAATCATAGAAATGATGGAAGATGAAGGGCTTGATACCTTAGATGACCTTGCGGATGAGATTATCGACCGGACTGAAATAAGCATGCGGTCCGCTATTTCAAAGATTCCTGATGGGATCTATGAACACAAAGGCATTATTGAAGGTGCCGGGAACAAGCCCGATATTCCAATCAAATTAGCTGTCAAAGTCGAGGGTTCAAAAATTCATGTTGATTTTGAAGGCACATCCAAACAGGTACAATGGGGGGTGAATGTGGTTTACAATTTCACCTATGCCTATGTGTTCATGGCCATTAAATCCGCATTTGACCCTGGAGTACCAATTAATGAGGGAGCTATTCGCCCCATAACAATGACAGCCCCTGAAGGTTCTATTGTCAATTGCAAATTTCCGGCAGCAGTAGCAGCACGAATGGTTGTGGGCCATTTTATGACTGAAATGGTTTTTAAAGCCCTGGCAAAGGCCGCTCCCCATAATATCATTGCAGGCTCCGGTGGAACCCCTGCCCAGACCAATATTTTTCATGGCTCTTTTGCCAATGGTAAACCATGGCACACCATGATTATCCGCGGTGGCGGAATGGGAGCTTCTTCAAGATTTGACGGCCATCACTGTGCAATTTTCCCAGCCAATGGTGCTAACACACCCGTTGAAATTCTTGAAAGTGATACCTCCATGATTGTTGAAGAAAGAAGCCTGATACAGGACTCAGGTGGCCCTGGTAAACAGCGTGGTGGTATTGGCAGGCGAATGATCTTCCGTTCTCCGGATGAAGGGGAAAATTCCTGTGGAACAGTCTCCATTGCTGTTCAGGCCGGACGTTATATTTATCCGCCCCAGGGCATGTTTGAAGGAAAAGACGGATCATTGGCCAAATTCCAGAAAAACGGCGAGAATGCAGACCCGAGCACCCTTACCTTTATGGATCCCGGTGATCGTATTACATTTGTCAGTGCCGGAGGCGGCGGATATGGAAATCCCTTTGAACGTGATCCAAAACTGGTTGAAAAAGATGTTCAATACGAGTATGTGAGTATTGAAAGGGCAAAACAGGATTACGGAGTTATTATTGACCCTGATTCTCTGACTCTTGATCTGGATGCAACGCTGCAACTGCGCAACAGCAAATAATAACTTTAGATATAGGAACAAAATATACTATTAAGTAATTGGCCGGACAAATATTAAAATGGTGGAAGTTAAATATAGGAGACAAAATGACACATACCTTTATGCCACAGTTTAAAGATTCAGGGCAATTGTTTGATCATCAGCTTGAAGGGCTCAAATGGACAATTGCCCATACTTACAAGGGCTCACCCTTTTACAGAAAACAATTTGACAAAGCCGGCATACAGCCTTTGGATATAAAATCCCTGGATGACCTGTCCCTTCTTCCCTTTACCACAGGGAACGATCTCAAGGAAGGCTATCCTTTGCCCCTTTTGTCTGTACCCCAAAAAGATGTTGTCCGCATTCATGCCTCCTCGGGCACCACAGGAAAACGAAAAATTCTTTCCTATACGGCCAAAGATCTGGATGGATGGTTTGATATGTTTGCCCGGTGCTATGAAATGGCAGGATTGACAAAGGAAGACCGGGTGCAGATTGCTGTGGGTTATGGTGTCTGGACAGCAGGCATGGGATTTCAGCTGGGATGTGAACGCTTGGGTGCCATGGCAATTCCTGTGGGTCCCGGCAATATTGACATGCAATGCCAGTTTCTTGTCGACCTGCAATCCACGGTTTTCTGCTGTACTGCATCCATGGCCCTTCTCATGGCTGAAGAAGTTAATAAACGGGGCATTAAAGAGCAGATTAATTTAAAAAAAATCATCCTGGGATCTGAGCGAAGCAGTTCTGCCATGCGTGCAAAGATCAAAGATCTTCTGGGGCTTGAAGACATGTTTGACATAACAGGCATGACTGAACTTTACGGCCCTGGAACGGGACTTGACTGCCATAAACATGAAGGGATTCACTATTGGGCTGACAAATATATCCTTGAAATTTTAAACCCGGATACGCTTGAACCGGTTAAAGACGGGGAAATAGGTGAAATGGTGGTCACAACCCTGTGCAAAGAAGCGTCCCCTCTTGTACGATACAGGACAAGGGATCTGACACGTAAAATCAGTACCCCTTGTTCCTGCGGGAATATACTTCCCATGCATGACAAAATCATGGGCCGTTCCGATGACATGATCATCTTAAGGGGGGTTAACATCTACCCAGGACAGATTGATGAGGTGCTGTCTACCATACCTGAGGTGGGAAGCGAATACCAGCTGCATCTTGAAAGAAAGGATGATGGGAAGGATTATATGACCATCAAAACAGAAATAAGGCAGGGACTTGATGCAGCAGATATGGATGATATAACAACCAAAATTAAAAAAAATGTGCAATCAAAAATCATGGTCAGCTGTGATGCTCACATATGTACCTATGGTGATTTGCCCCGGTTTGAAGGAAAAGCCAGGCGTATCTTTGATAACCGCAGTTAAAGAAAGGAAATAGTATGAAAGCATTTAAGTATTTATCCCCCACAACTATTGAAGAAGCCATTGCTTTTCATGGCCAGCACAGCGAGACTGCCAAATATATGGGCGGGGGGACAGATGTGATTGTCAAGGTCAAGGAAGGGTGGATGGAACCGGATTTTCTGATTTCCCTGAAAAAGATAAAAGAAATGGGCGAACTGCATAAAAATGATGCAACGGGCGAACTTTCCATTGGTGCAATGGTGACCCATGCCACCCTGGAAAAATCTCTCATGATCCAGAATGAATATCCCATTATTTATGATGCAGTTTCCAATATCGGGTCATTGCAGGTGAGAAACGTTGGAACCATCGGCGGCAACCTTATCAATGCAGTACCCTCTGCTGATGGTGCCATCCCCTTGATTGCTCTGGATGGTGTAGCCCTGCTTCACGGCCCTGAAGGAGAAAGATCTGTCCCGGTGAAGGATCTATTTGTTTCACCCTATAAAACCATTTTAAAACCCAGGGAAATCCTGAAAAAAATTACCATCCCCACCCAGGCCCCCCATACGGGAAGCGCTTATATCAAATTCGGCCGCAGGGCTGCCATGGAGCTACCCTTGATTGGTATCGGGGTTCTATTAACTCTGGATGAGATCCATGGAACCTGTACAAAGGCAAGAATCTGTCTGGGTGTTGCAGCCCCTACCCCAATGCGGGCCTTTGATGCAGAAAAGCTGCTGATGGGCAAAAAAATTGATGAGACCATTTTGATAGAAGCCGGCAAAATTGCAGCAGATGAATCCAAGGTCAGGGACTCTGTCAGGGGAAAAGCCTGGCACAGAAAAGAAATGATAAGGGTCCATGTGAAAAGAATGGGCCAAAAATGTCTAGAATTAATAAATGCCGGTCATTAATCAACCATAAAGGAAACTTTACCCATGACAACAAACATATCTTTTTTATTAAATGGTGACAAGATCTCCTATGATATCAAGGAACATTGGACCCTGTTACACCTTTTAAGGGAAAAACTTGGCCTTATAGGAACAAAAGAAGGGTGCGGAAATGGTGAATGCGGCGCCTGCACTGTTATTATAGATAAGATGGCCGTAAATTCCTGCCTTTACCTGGCCATTGAGGCTGACGGGAAAACTATTGAAACCATTGAGGGTCTTGCCTCAACAGATGGGACCCTGCATCCGATTCAGCAGTCTTTTGTGGACAATGGAGGTATCCAGTGCGGATTCTGCTCTCCGGGAATGATCATGTCTTCCAAGGCATTACTGGATGAAAATCCAGATGCAAGTCGTGAAGAGATCAAGCATGCCCTTGCCGGGAATATCTGTAGGTGCACAGGATATATACAGATTTTTGAATCTGTTGAAGCGGCACAGGAAAAGGTTGCAGCAAATAAGGGAGGGAAAGATGAGTAACAATAACAGCGAGTTTAGCAGCGAGTTTAGCGCAGTTGGAAAACGAATTCCCAAACTGGATGCAGCACAGAAAGCCATGGGCAGGGCTGAATATATTCAGGATATAAAAATGCCCGGCATGCTTTATGGAAAAATCCTTTACAGCAAATATGCCCATGCAAACATTGTCAAAATTGATACCTCCAAAGCCATGGCATTGTCCGGTGTCCATGCGGTTCTAACTGGTGAAGATGTGCCTAAAAAAATGAAAATGGGATTTTACAAGGACAATCCGCCCATAAAAAAAGGCAAGGTCTGTTCATTCAGGGATGAAGTAGCGGCTGTTGCAGCCACAAGTCCTGAAATTGCCAAAAAGGCCCTGGATCTCATTGAAATCCAGTATGAGGAGCTTCCCGGCATATTTGATCCTGAACGAGCCATGGAAAAAGACTCTCCCCTGGTACATGAATACCATAAATCAAATGTTCTCAATCTGCCATGGAAACTGCATTACGGGGATGTGGAAAAAGCTCAGAAAGAAGCAGCCTTTGTGGTTGAGGACAGATTTACCACAACCTGGGTTACCCATTGCTGTATGGGTACCAGCGGGGCTGTCGCACTCTTTGATGCCTCAGACAACCTGACCATATACAGCAATACACAAATCCCTTCTCTTGCCCAGAAGGATTTTTTGGAAGCACTGAAAGCCATGGGTCTTGAAAACAAGCGGGCAAGAGTTATCAAACCCATTATTGGCGGAGGATTTGGCAGCAAGCTGGATACCTATGCCTATGAACATATTGCCATCCTTCTGGCGTACAAATGCAGAAAACCAGTTAAAGTCACCTTTGACAGGGTGGAAGAATTCAAGGCAACTTCAACCCGGCAACCTGCCATTATTAATATCAAACAGGGTTGTGACAGGAATGGAAAACTATTGTTCAGGGATATCAAAATGATCCTGGATAATGGAGCATATACTTCCTGGGGTGCCACAACACCTTCGGTCATGATGATGCCCATAACATCCCTTTACAGGGTTGAAAATGTCAGGTACGATGCCAAGTGTGTTTATACAAATAATACCTATTCCCAGGCCATGAGAGGATATGGAAACCCCCAGGCCACTTTTGCCATTGAAAGCAGCATGGATATGCTGGCAGAAAAGGCAGGCATTAAGCCCATTGAGTTCCGCAGAATTAACCGCAACCATCCAGGGGATAATACTCCCCAGGGATTTAAAATTACCACCTGCGGTCTTGGCGAATGTATTGATGAAGTTGAAAAAGAATTGATAAACGATACCCCAAAAGAAAAAGGGGTCGGTATCGGCGTTGCGTCCCTGATTCATGTAGGGGGCGGGGCCAGAATTTATAAATCAGACGGCTGCGGTGCCATATTAAAAATGGATGACTACGGCAAGGTGAATATCTTCACGGGTGGTACAGACATGGGCCAGGGCATGGATAATATAACGGCCCAGATTGTGGCGGAAGAACTTGGGCTATTTGTTGAAGACATCAATGTGGTGCATACGGATACAGACGTCTGCCCCTGGGATGTGGGTGCCCATGCCAGCAGGAGTACCTTTGTGGCAGGAAACGCAGCGCTTGGAGCTGCAAAAAAAGTAAAAAAGAAACTTCTCAAACTGGGTTCAAAAATACTGGATGCACCCGCTGAGAATCTTGTTTTGAGAAACAGGCTTATATTTGTCCCGGATGACCCGGAAAAGAGTATGCCCATTGACAAGCTTTTAAGAAAAGTCCATTTTTCACCGGGTGGTACCATGCTCATGGCAGATCATTTCTATGATCCCAAAAATGAAAATATGGGCAAGGACTTTAAAGGGAATATGTCCATGACCTATACCTTTGGTGTTCACGGCGTAAAAGTCAAGGTGGATGAAGAAACCGGCAAGGTAGAGGTGCTTGAATATATAGCAGCCCATGATGTGGGACGTGCCATCAATCCCTTGCTCCTTGAGGGTCAGGTATACGGCGGTGTGGTCATGGGTCTTGGCTATGCCCTGACCGAAGAAGTCGTGCATAAAAACGGAGAAAACATGAATGCCAATTTCAGGGACTATAAATTGTTTACAGCCAAGGATGCAGTAAAGATAAAAGCACCTATCCTGGAAACGCCTGATAAGGAGGGACCTTTTGGTGCCAAAGGAATTGGAGAGCCCGGATGTGTCCCCACAGCTCCGGCTGTTGCAAATGCGATTTATGATGCTGTTGGTGTTAGAATTAAAGATCTTCCCATTACGCCTGAAAAAGTGCTGGCTGCTTTAAAGGAGAAAAACAAGTAGAAACAATAGCTAAAAATAAGGATTGGAAATTATATAAATTGAACAGAAATTGCGAAGAATTTTGGTTCATATACAAGGCGCATTAAAGGTTGAATACTTGATGTATTCGGCCTTTGATGCAACGCAGTAGATGGACCAAAAGACAAGCAATTGCGTTTAAGTAATTTCATTTCCGATCCTAAGTTGTTGTTTATATTAAACAGAGCAAATCATTGCTCATAAATGGAGGTTTATGCCATGGTAAAACGATCATTTTTTTCAGTAACGCTCACGCTAGTTTTTTTATTTACGATTGTCTCCTGCCTGTTTGTATTTCAAACTCCGGCAATTGCAGGTACAATTAAACTCAATTTTGCCAACTTTCCCCCTGCACCCACATTCCCATGCGTCCAGATGGAAAGATGGAAGGTTGAAGTTGAAAAACGTACTAACGGCCAGGTTTCGATCAATACTTTCCCAGGCGGGACCCTTCTGGGTGCCAAGGCAATGATGGATGGTGTTATTGCAGGACAGGCTGATATCGGAAATATCTGCATGGCCTATCAGCCGGGCAGGTTCATCGTCACCAATGCCACAAGCCTTCCCCTGGGAATAAAAGATGCCAAAACAGGTAGTATGGCCCTTTTAAAACTCTATGAGAAATATAAACCCGAAGCGTTTAAAGATGTCGTGGTTCTTACCATGTTCACTAATGCCCCTGGAAATGTCATGTCAAAAGTTCCCGTAAAAACTATTGAAGATATCAAAGGTCTGGATTTAAGAGCTTCCGGTGGTGCGGCCCAGATTCTGAAAGCCTGGGGTGCCAATCCTGTGGGAATGCCCATGCCTGCAACAGTTGAAGCACTTCAAAAAGGAACAGTTAAAGGTCTTTTCTCTTCTCTGGAAGTCATGAAGGACTTTAAATTTGCTGAAAACTGTAAATATGTCACCATGACTGAAACAGTCCTCTATCCATTTGCTGTTATCATGAATAAAGCAAAATTCAATTCTCTTCCCGCAGACGTACAAAAAGTCATGATGGATCTAAAAGTTGAGCAGGCTCTCTGGACTGGAACTTACATGGATGAGCAGATTCAAAAAGCCATTGCATGGTCAAAAGAAAGCAACAATGTTGAATTTATTTCCCTTTCGGCTTCTGAAAAAGCAAAATGGGACAGCAAGCTTGGTTTTCTAGTTGATAACTGGATTAAGACTGCTAAAGAAAAGGGTCTTCCTGCAGAAGAAATTATCAAGGACATCAAAGCATTTGCCCAATAACCTTTTTTGTTCGACTGGGGACAGATTTTAAATCTGTCCCCATATTTCGGAGACTTTCAATGGATTTTTTAATAAAAATCAATAAATTTTTAAATAAAATGCTCACACTGACCGGGGGGGCATTGCTTGTAGGCATGATCCTTCTGACCTGTGCCAATATCCTTAGCCGGCAGGTTTATGGCCCCATTCCGGGAACCTTTGAACTCATGGGGTATGCCGGCGCCGTTGTGACGGCATTTGCCCTTGGATACACCCAGTTCACAAACGGGCACATCTCGGTTGATGTCCTTGTCAATGCTTACCCCAAACCACTTAAACGGTTCATCTCCATTATCAACCATGGGGTCTGCTGCTTTTTTTTCTTTATCGCTTCCTGGTATATTGTTCAAAAAGCTTTAACACTTAAAAATGCAAATGAAATCTCGGAAACCTTGAGAATTATATATTATCCTTTTATCTTTGCTGTGGCATTGGGCTGTCTGATTCTTGCTCTGGCTCTTTTTACAGACTTTTTAAAGGCCTTGCTGGTACAAAAAGGGAGCGTAAAATGAGCCTGACACTGATTGGCATCACCGGTATTTTAATGCTGCTGTTTATCCTGTTTGTATTTGGCATTCCTGTGGGATTTGCCATGGGTATTGTGGGTTTCTGTGGCTTTTCCTATGTAATAACGCTTGATGCAGGCTTTAACATGCTGGCCTCCGTCACCTGGGACACCTTTTCCAGCTATGGGTTAACGGTAATCCCGCTGTTTATCTTCATGGGCCAGATTGCTTTTTATTCCGGGGTTAATGAAAAACTTTACAATGCTGCCTTTACATGGGTGGGTCATATCAGGGGAGGCATTGCCATGGCAACTGTTATGGCCTGTGCAGCCTTTGCCGCAATCTGCGGATCTAATGCTGCAACTGCAGCCACCATGACCACTGTTGCCCTGCCCCAGATGAATAAATACAAATATGAGCCCATGCTCAGCACGGGGGCCATTGCCTGTGGATCAACCCTTGGAGTGGTCATTCCCCCAAGTGTTGTCCTGATCATTATCGGTCTTTCCACGGAACAGTCCATTGCCAAACTCTTTTACGGGGGTCTGGGAGCCGGACTCCTTTTAGCTATCCTTTTAACCCTAACAGTCTACGTGCTTTGCACCATCCACCCTGAATGGGGACCTGTGGGAAAAAAAACCACATTTAAAGAAAAAATTAAATCCCTGGCAGGCGCCGTTGAAATGCTGATTCTATTTATGGTGGTCATGCTCGGGCTCTATTTCGGGCTGTTTACCCCGACAGAAGCTGGAGCCATTGGATCATTTTTTGCCGTTGTCATTGCTCTGGTTCAAAGAAAACTTTCCTGGAACGACTTTTATAATTCCATTTTCGATACTTTAAGAATTTCCTGCATGGTGATCGTTATTATTACAGGTGCAATGATATTCGGACGATTTTTAGCCATCACAAGAATACCCTTTGATATTGCCGACTGGGTTGTGGCCCTTCCCTTTTCCAAAATAACCATTATGGCCATTATTTTTGGAATCTATATCATTGGCGGGGCCGTCATGGATGCCCTGGCCCTTTTGCTTATAACCATTCCCATTTTCTTTCCCGTGGCAATGGAATTGGGCTATGACCCCATCTGGTTTGGTGTCACCATTACCATTGTCACCACATTGGGGGCTGTAACCCCGCCCGTGGGTGCCACCACCTATGTGGTAGGCGGTATGGCAAAGGATGTGCCCCTTGAAAAGGTATTTAAAGGGGTTGCCTATTTTCTACCGGCCTATATTATCTGTGTAATTTTAATGATGCTTTTTCCAAAAGTGGTTCTATTTTTACCGAACCTCTTGAATTAATAAAAACAAACTCAAGGAGACAAAACGTGCGGTTACCAAGGTTTGACTATTTAGGACCCGAAACGATTGACCAGGCCCTTGACCTGCTTGCCACCCACAAAGATGATGCAAAAATTCTTGCCGGGGGGACAGATCTTCTAGTCAGGATGAAAAAGGGAGTTTTAAAACCAAAAATTCTCATCAGTCTTA
Organism: uncultured Desulfobacula sp.; assembly: GCA_964457495.1. Taxonomy (GTDB): domain Bacteria; phylum Desulfobacterota; class Desulfobacteria; order Desulfobacterales; family Desulfobacteraceae; genus Desulfobacula. The sequence goes on along the minus strand of CAYWGN010000140.1, from coordinate 1,372 downwards.
AAGCATTGAATGAATTATCCTATATCAAAAAAGAAGATGCCTCTATAAAAATCGGTGCCAGAACACCCCTTGCAGACATTATTGCTTCTGATCTTATTCAAAAAGAAGCCAAAGCTTTATTCCAGGCATGCGAACGAGTAGGTGCCATAACCATCCAGCATTTCAGGGGAACCATCGGAGGGAATATTCTTCAGGACAATAGGTGTCATCATTACAACCAGTCTGATTTCCACAGGTCTGGCCACAAGGCCTGCCACAAGGCCGGCGGAAAAATATGTTATGCAAGAGATGAATCAGACCGGTGCAACTCCACCTGCCAGTCCGACGGAGCCACAGCTCTGATGGCCCTGGGTGCCAGCATCATCCTGGCACAAAAAACCGGGGAAAGAACCGTGGATCTTGCAGACTTTTATACCACGGACGGCATCATGCCGCATGCCATGGAATCCCATGAACTTTTAAAGGAAATCATCATACCTGTCCACGGAGGTCAAAGTGCATATCACAGGCTTGCCTACAGGTCTGCCATTGATTACCCCATTGTCTGTGCAGGGGTTCTTTTAAAGCCATCTCCAAAAAATGAAATAGCAGATGCAAGGATCGTTGTTGGTGCCATGGGCAGATCCCCGCTCTTCCTTGCCAAGGCATCCTCTTCTTTAAAGAGGAAAAGCTTCACAGATATGGCAGCCTTTAAAAAAGCCGCTGACGATTCAATGAACGCTTCCGCACCCTTTGCCGTTCATAATGTGGGAGCAACCCTTGAGTACCGTTGTGCCATGGTGTCCCAAATGGTTCTCCGTGCTCTTGAACAGGCTGCTGCAGCGATAAAGGCATAACAGATAAATATTGGAGTATTTTTAAAATGGAAAAAATTCAGATCTTCTTAAATATAAATAACAAACCCTGTGAGGTCATGATCTATTCAAATGATACACTTCTGGAAGTATTGCGGGACCAACTTGACCTGACCGGGTCAAAAGAAAGCTGCGGTGAAGGTGTTTGCGGGTCCTGCACCGTTCATATGGATGGAAATCCTGTCCGGTCCTGCCTGACCCTTGCCATGGAAGCTGTGGGAACAAAAATCACAACAGTGGAAGGCCTTGCCAACGATGAGCAATTGTCAGATCTTCAGCAGTCTTTTATTGATCACGGGGCTGTCCAGTGCGGATTCTGCACCCCCGGCATGCTCATGAGTGCTGATGCTTTGCTCAAAGAAAATTCCAGGCCCGATGAAAAAACCATTCGAAAAGCCCTGGCTGGAAACATCTGCCGGTGCACGGGATATGCAAAAATTGTTGCAGCTGTTGCCCATGCCGGCAATCCACAGGACCATTGCCCCGATTGTAAACCAGGGGAGTAAACAAAGGAGTTA
>CAYWGN010000139.1:0-13775 GCA_964457495.1 uncultured Desulfobacula sp. | reverse complement strand
GCGGTAAAGTGTGTTTTCCGGGGGAGTGTTGTTCCAGATGGAAAAGCAATAACAATAAATTAGAGGTGGATAATTCACATTGATTGCTGCTGCTTTACTGAACGACCTGCATCACCAGTGGCTGTAACAATTTTGCTCCACTTCAGAAAGAAGTTGAGATTGTTATGCCGATAATACCCAACCTCCTCTGATGCCTATTGTAACCGGTTCAAAATCATTCTGATATTTCCAGTTTTTCCGGTTCACACAACAACATGGGATTAACAGCTGTTTGTCCGCATTTTCGACATTGCCATCTGTTGGTATGTTCTTTTGTATGGCAGGTTTTGGGCGGCTGCCGTTATAGGTTATTTTTCTGTCACCCCAAGATTCAATAATCCTGTGTCACTGCCAAAAAATGGATTTACAGAAAGGCCTATACATTATTATAATAGATTTTTTTTGATTCAGAAATACAAACATGGAAAAGATATGCTATACATATATTTATTTATACAAACAATTGCGGAAAGGCGTAATAGGGATTTTCAGCCAAATGTTTAATAACACCTATAATCAAAAATCATGTGGCATATTTTCCGATTGGAAATGGCATCTCCCCTGGGAAACTGTTTTTAAGTGCCCTTATACCGACCATTATAATGATACTCTGCTTTCTTATTTTATAATAGCAGCTGTTTGGGGCCATTTGAATAGGATATCATCTGTTAACGCCCCAATTTTTAATAACCTGCATGATTTCACTAATAAAAGCGCACTTGCATTCACTTGAACAAGGTGACAATATATTTTCATTCAAACAGCGTCCAGGGCATTCCCTGCCATCAGGTTTTCTATCAAAAAAAAAGGGGCCGTCATACAAATCCAGTAGTAAATCGGTATCAATCGCTATAGTGGTATTGCACGAGTGATTGAACAAAAACAGACCAAATTTCAGATCTTCAAAAAAAACCTGGTATCCAATCACCCGAATTGTTTTATCAGATAAAAAATCATCTCTTGTTTCCCACTGATGACCGCATTTGTTGCATTTTTTAAACATTTTACTCCATAATTTTATTCCCAGGCGCCGGGCTAGCTAAACAAGATTAGAATTGGCAAAGTCCCAGTTTATAAGATTCTTAATGAATACATCAAGATACGCACCACGATTGTTTTGATAGTCAAGATAATACGCATGTTCCCAGACATCCACAGTCAATAAAGGTTTTACGGAATGAGCTATTGGGGTATCGGCATTTGATGTTTTCATCATTTCAAGCTTACCATCTTTCATTACCAGCCATACCCAACCGCTACCGAATTGAGAGAGACCAGCATTCTTCAACTGTTCAATGAAGTTGTCATAGCCTCCGAAATCGACGTCGATCTTCTTTGCAATGGTGCCTGTGGGTAATCCACCACCATTAGGTTTCATGGATTTCCAGTAAAATGTATGATTCCAAACCTGAGCTGCGTTGTTATAAATTCCAGCTTTGTCAGCATTATTTACTGTCTTCTTGATGATATCCTCTATCCCATCACTGATCAGATCCGTTCCCTTGATCAGTTTGTTCAGGTTGGTAACATAAGCGTTATGGTGTTTCCCGTGATGGAAATCTAAAGTCCTAGCGCCGATATAAGGTTCGAGAGCTTCTTTTTCATATGGTAAGTCGGGTAGTGTAATCGTCATGTTTTTTCTCCTTTTATCATTTTAGTGAACCAGAATCTACGGTCATACCAGTAGGATTCTGTCGCCGATATATACATCATTTCAATGCACCGAACATGAGATACAGGGGTCATAAGACCTGACAAGCATTTCAGCCATTTTTGTGATTTCTGTATCAGATTTGCCATTTTTCACTTCCTGTTTTACAAGCTCAGACATGTCATGGTGAATATTTGCATTGTTTTGAGTCGTTGGGATAACACAATTGGCTTTTGTAATTTTACCAGAATTATTAATTTGATAGTGATGATAAAGAATACCTCTAGGTACTTCCACCGCAGAGATGCCTTCACCGGCTGTGACTTTAAATTTTGCACAGATATTATCCAACGGCTTATCAAGCAGTTCATCGATCATTTTAACGGATTCGTTAATAATATGCACACATTCTACAAGCTGGGCAATATTATTCATGTAAGGGTTGTAATTTACTGGTTTTAAATTTAATTCTTCTGCAACCTGCTTTGCACGGGGATCAAGGAAATTATAGTTGTTGTTTATTCTCGCAAGTGCGCCAACCGCTAAAGATTCACGGCTTAATTTCGCAAATTTACTGGTAGAAAAATCAACAACATATTCATTTGTCATGTCAAGATAACAGGACTCCTGCTTTATGATACCATCTGTTGAAATCAAGTCTCCACCAATCCATGGATAATTTTTTTCTCCTTTCAATGACACAAATTCTGTTTTCCTTTCAAATTCAGGTATCTTTATAGATTTAAAAAGATCAATTGTTTTTTGAGCATCAACGGCTCGATCTAACAATTCTTTTTTAATTTTTTTCAGAGCTTTCTTTTTTGGGGCTTTGCTCATACCACCCACACAAAAGCTTGTGGGATGGGTAGTTCTTCCTGCAAGAATATCACACATGTCATTGGCACATTTTTTTAATCGAAGTGCCATATCCACAATATCCCGATTCGTGTCAATCAGAGGGATTACACTTCCCACATTAAAAAAATCAGGTGCTGCAAGAAAAAACAAATGCAGAAAATGACTTTGCAGGGTTTCTCCATGTTTAGATAAAAGCCTTAAATTCCCGGCAGCTTCCGGGATTTTAATATCGAATGCATCTTCTGTTGCCCGTAAAGAAGCAAGGGCATGACCTATGGAACAAATGCCACAAATTCTTGCGGTCAAAAGGTGCGCCATTTCATAAGACATTCCCTTTAACATGACTTCGAAAAATCTTGGAGTTTCAACGACTTCCCATTGTGATTTAATTAGTTTTCCATTTTTTATTTTTATATGTATATTACCATGTCCCTCGGTTCGTGTAACGTGATGAACATTTATATCAATATTAACTTTCATTATCTGTTACCTCTGTAAGCATATTAAAAAAAGAAACTTTTTCGTGTATATCTTCCAAGGTAAATCCTTTTTCAATAAGGGTCTGTTTAAGAGCCGGCCAATTGTGTTCATCTGCCGGTCCTCTGCATCCATAACAGGCAAGTTTCCCTCCTGGGCACGGTGCGTCGCATCCGGCGCGGGTAATCGGCCCAAGACAAATTTTATTTTCATCAAGAAGGCAATGATTTAAATTTTGTTTGCATTCCACACAAACCGAATATTTTAAAAAACTGAAATCAGCACCGGTAATCAAATGTACTACGATATTTTCAAATTCATCTTTATTAATCGGGCATCCTGGAATTTCTAAATCTATTTTAACCACTTCTTTTGCACTTTTCACAGGAAGGGTTTCTTTTTTATATTCACCATAAACTTCAGCAACTGCATCTTCAGAACAGTGGCGGTTAATAAGAGAGTTCACCCCACCGCTGCACGCACAAGTGCCAAGGGAAATAAGAAGCCGGGCATTTTTTCTGATTTTCTTAATTTTATCGATCTGATCCTGCCGAGAGATCGCCCCTTCAATAAAAGCAATATCATAATTATCTTTTTGATCAGAAGATATTTCCCTGAAGTTAACCACTTCAACTAAAGAAAGAAGATCGATTAATGTATCTTCCTTATTTGAGATCTGAAGCTGACAGCCTTCACAGCAGGTAAATTCAAAAAACGCCACTTTTGGTTTTTCTATTTTTATTCCCAGGTATTCCAAATGAAATCTCCTTATATGGCTTCTTTTAGATTCATAACTGTCCAAAAATCCATGACCGGGCCATCCTCACAGGTAAACGTTGAACCCACCATGCACCTGCAGCACTTGCCCATACCGCAGTGCATGCGTCTTTCAAGATCAACAAACATGCGGTCCATGGGCACACCGATCTTATTCAGATGCGAACAGACAAACTTGAACATGACAGGCGGGCCGCAAACGATTGCATAGGTGTCATCTGGAATAATGGTAATGTCTTCAAACAGTTTGGTTATCATCCCGGTTTTATGCTTCCAGTTTTTATCAGGTTCTTCAACAATAAGATGAATGTCATAGTTGTAAATTTTTGCCCACATTTCAAATTGATAGTCAAATAAGATATCTTCAGGTCTTTTGGTTCCATAAAGAAGAGACACATTTTTATATTCAGACCGGTGTTCATTGATCCAGAAAATTGGCGCTCGCAATGGCGCCAGACCGAGGCCGCCGGCAATGAGCAGAATATTATGATCCACCATTTTTTCCATCGGAAAATGGGTTCCAAAAGGTCCGCGCAGCCCGATCTTTGTATTTATTTGCGCTTTATGAAGCATATTCGTAACCTTGCCGGCTTTTCGAATACAAAGCCCCAAATGCCCTTTGCGAGTGGTAGAGCTGGATATGGAAATCGGCACTTCTCCAAATCCTGGCAGTTCTACCATGACAAACTGGCCCGGCAGAAATGAAAAAAGTTTTGTTTCCACAGGATCTATTATCTGAACATGAAATAGTTTTTCCATTTTTGTCAGTTGTACAATATTGGTAATGACTGCTTGATAAACTTTATCTGTCCGCATGAGAGTATCTGATCTTTTATAGTCAGGCAATTTTTCCATAAACGGCTTGATATTTATATTTTCTTCTAAAATTTTATAAGACATTATGCCTTCTCCATTCTAAGATCATGAATAACATCAACCGGGTTTATATCGGTTGGACATGCATTGCCGCACCGGTTACAGCCCACGCATTTAGCTTCATCATAGCTTTCCACAAACCCGCGGTATTGGTGATAAAATCGATATTTAAGCCTGCTCATTGAACTGGGCCTGAAATTATGCCCTCCGGCAACTTGAGCAAAATCTACAAGATTGCAGGAATAAAGCATCCTTTCTTTTGAAGCCGTTTGAAGTGATACATCTATGGTCTCTTTTACTGTGTAACAATAACAGGTAGGACATACCATGGCACAGCTGCCACAGCTCAGACATTTATCTCCCCATTTTTTCCAAACATCTGATTCAAATTCTATATCCATCAGGGATGGCAAACCAGTCACATCCACTTCGGTTTTATATAGGAGTTCGATTCTTTTTTTTTCTTCAATGAATTTTTTCTGATCCTTGCCTGTAATTTCCTTTGTTTCAATATTTTTTAAGAGATTAAAAGCTTTTGAAGAATTTATTTCCATAAAATATTTATTGCCAATATCTGTTAAGAAAATATCAAAGCCATGCAAGGCAACATCAGTCCCCAAAGATTGGGCAAAACATCCTGGTGGCGGGTTATTATCCATACCGATAATAAAGGTATTTTTTCTGCGTGCCACATAATATGGAAATGGAAATTTGCCTTTCATTAATACTTTATCAAGTTTTAAAAGCCCATTAATATCATATGGTCTTAATCCAATAATCACACGCGGATGAATGGTATACTCAATTTCCTGATGCCAGGTCCCATCTTTAAAATCAAAGGTGGAAAGTTTTTCTTTATAAGGCAGGAAAAAGTTTTTTACTGAAGAATAGGTAATATTGTAATCTATAGCCATTTCATCAAAATCATTAATCTCTTCAAACTGATAAATAAACTTTCCTTTTGCATTTTTGCCTGTTTTCACAGGGCCTATCGTCTGATTTTCCTTAATGATATTATTTACAAACGTTTTAAAATTACTTTTAGTTATGGTTTTAAACAGCATCTATAGACCCCTGTATTTATATTTAATTTATTTTCGGCAACAGTTTTAAAAAATCAAAATTTTATCAATTAAAAATAGATGGAAGCAAATTCTTTCTGGTTGAAAAGGGTATCGATTTTACTGAATCACAAAATTAAATAAAACTCAACAAACAATTAGATCCCACTGTAAATTTGTTCTACCGAACAATGCAGTAAGACACTTGGCTATTCCAAGTCATTTAAATAATCAAAAACAGCACGCGTGTTTAAAAGTCGTTGACGCATTTTTTGAGCAATAATTTTGACTTTTTTGCTTTTGATAAGTCCACTCTTTTATTTTATATCAAAAAATTGTTGGAATCAATTTACCGTGTGTTTTCTGGGAATCTCTTGCTCTGAATCTGATTCGGTGGCATCCTGTAGCAATACAAACAGTGAGAAACAATGGTATTAGACTTGATAAATAAACTGCTTCCATCAATTGAACATTTCCAGGTGTGGGGCTATTGGATTGCTTTTTTTGCCGCCCTTTTTGAGACGACTGTTGGTATCGGCCTGATTTTGCCTGGGTCAACCATCATCCTTTTTCTCGGGGCGCTGTCTGCTCGCGGTTATCTCGACGTCGGTGATCTCATCTGGTTTTCCACCCTTGGTGCAATCTTTGGAGATAATATAAACTATACTCTAGGGAAAAAATACGGCGCCAAATGGTTGAAAGACGGCCTATGGTTGCTTAAGACCAGCCATGTTGAAAAGGCAAAAGATTTTATGGGTGCACATGGGGCAAAGAGTGTTTTTTTCGGCCGGTTCATACCAACCGTAAAAGAGATTGTTCCCTTTATTGCCGGCAGCCTGAAGATGGACAAAAAAACATTCATGCTGTGGAATATTCTCGGGGCTATTGGCTGGGGATTTGAATGGGTTCTTGCCGGCTATATTTTTGCGCAATCCCTTAATCTTGCACAAGTATGGCTGTCCCGGACCGGCCTGTTTTTCGCATTTCTCTTCATTTTTGTCATTTTTCTGAGTATGTTCAGATGGCTGATGATCAGGAAGGGCAAACAGTTTTTGGCTTTTTTTTCCTCTTTTGGTCAATCGATTAAAAAGGTGGTGACAAGGAATAATCACCTGATGTTATGGGCGCAGAAACATCCGCGACCCCTTTCATTTATAACGGCACGGATGGATACAACCGCATTTTCAGGACTCACCCTGTCCATATTTACACTGGCTCTGGTCTATGTTCTGGCGTTGTTTGCAGGTGTTGTGGAAGACTTTATAACATCAGATTCCATCATTGCCGTGGATATCCGCATGGCAGATCTTATCTCTGTTTTCCGTACACAGGGATTAACCGATTTTTTTACCTGGATTACCCTGCTCGGGAAAACTCAGGTCATACTGGTTTTCATCTTTGTTTCAACGCTGCTCCTCTGGCTGTGGCAGAAAAAGTACTGCATTCTGCCACTTTATATGGCTGTTGCTGGCAGTGAAGCATTTACACATTTAGGAAAACTGGCCTTTCACCGCCCCCGCCCAGACATGGCAGTATATCTTGAACACTCTTTTTCCTTTCCAAGCGGGCATGCAACCATTGCTGTTTCTTTTTACGGGTTTCTCGGGTATCTCCTTATGGGCCTTGCCCAAAACTGGAATAAAAAGGTCAATATTCTTTTTAGCACACTGGTTCTAATCCTGGCGATAGGTTTCAGTCGGATATATCTTGGGGTGCATTATATAAGTGATGTCTGGAGCGGCTATCTTGTCGGAGCAATCTGGCTGATTCTGGCTGTTGCTTTTTCCGAATGGCTCAGGCATAAAGAAAGGCCTCAATCCAAACCTTTTTTTGCCGGTGTTCGCCTCATCACTTTTATTCTCGTGTCCATGGCCGTTTTATTCTATATCGGATTTGCAGCAAAATATTATTTACCATCGGCACCCGCTTCACAAGTTCCCACCATTGTTGTATCGAAAGCCACTGATATTTTCACAAATGAACAGATAAAATATACGGAGACACTGACCGGAAGCCGGCAGGAACCCATCAATTGTATTTTTATTGCCAGGGATAACAGCCAGTTGATTTCGATATTTCACCAGGCAGGCTGGACATTAACAGACAGGGCGGATATATCCTCATTTTTCAGGGCGGTTAAAACCTTGATTTTGAAAACCCCCCACCCGAGGGCACCGATTTCTCCCTCTTTCTGGCATGCGAAAACACAGGATATCAGTTTCGCAAAAACAGCCAGGACAAACTGGCTCATTAATGCACATCATGTAAAAATCTGGCGGACACATTTTGTATTAAAGAATGGAAATTATGTCTATGTCGGGTTGGTTAACGCCAATGATGGATTTAATTGGGGTATTATCCCAAAGATTGCCCCGGATCTTGATATTGAGCGGGAGCGACTGTTCCTGGACCTTAACCGGGCAAAGAAAAGAACAGGCAGCCTGAAAGAACAATTGGTCGCCCCGCAAATCGGCAAAAATTTCATAGGCAATCCATTTTTTACAGACGGCAAGGTTTATATCATACCCCTGTAATCCCAATTAAGGGCTAACCATAATTTTCAGAATATAGCGCAGGAGATCACAGCAGCGGCGCAAAAAGTCTTGCCAGGCTGTTTCTCAGCCGCTTGAGCCTGGATAAACGGCTATAATCCTCCAGGGTGAACTCCCGGGAGGACTCAAGGTCAACAGAAAACTGAGTCGCAAGGATTCCGGCAATGGTTTCATTATATATCAGGGCATTGATTTCATAATTCAGTGTAAAGCTTCGGATATCCATGTTGGCAGTTCCAATGGAGCAAATCCTTGCATCTACAACAATGGTTTTTGCATGCATGAATCCTTTTGTATAGTAAAAAAACCGCACACCTGCTTCCAGCAGATCTTTCATGTAAGTATGGGCTGTCCAGAAGGGGAGACGTTTATCAATCCACCCGGTGAGCATGATACGGACATCAATACCGCTTAAGGCGGCTGTCTTAAGCGCCATGACAATGCTTGCGTCCGGAATGAAATACGGCGTTTGAATGAAAATGGAGTGTTCTGCAGATGATATCAGCAGGAAATAAAGCTGTTTAATGGACTCCCAGACTGAATCCGGACCTGATGCGGTGATCTGAATATGGGTATTTGAATTGTCCGGGCACAGGGTCTGGATAATGGGTTTCATATTCAGGATCTCTTTTGTGGTGTTTGTCCAGCTTACGGAAAAAATACCCTGCAGTACGGCAACGGATTCCCCCTGTATCCGGATATGGGTATCCCGCCAGGATGGAAACCGCTTACCCCCTGTGATGTATTCGCCTCCCATGTTCATCCCGCCCAGGTATCCGGTTACCCCGTCTATAACAATCATTTTCCGGTGGTTCCTGTAATTGAGCGTATGCAGTTTCAAAGGTGACATAAAATTATAATATGGATAAATCTGTATGCCGAAATTTCTGAGTTTCTTCAGATATCGGCCGGAAAGATAATTTCCCACTGAATCATACATAATCCTGATCTGCACGCCTGATGCAGCCCGCTCCTTAAGAACATCCACTACTCTGACGGTCAGCAGGTCAGATTTCCAGATAAAGTATTCCATATGAATATGGTTCTGAGCTTTTTTCAGATCCTCAATTAAAACATCAAACTTCTCCTTTCCATTAAAAAAGATCTGCACAGAATTCAACCGTGTCAGGATTGAGTCTGAATTCCTGTATAAAAGCTGCGTCAGCTTTCTGTTTTCTGAAGAGATATATTTTTGATGCAGATTTTCAATCACCTGTTCCTGCTGTTTTATGAGGTGGTCATGGGTATCAGACAATCGATTGACAAGATTCTGCTGGATAAATATTTTTTTTGTCTTTTTTTTCAGCCGCCTTCCAAAAAGAAGATAAAAGATAATACCGACAAAAGGGAGAAAAATAAAAATCAGGAGCCATGAAAAAGTGGTAGCGGTTTCTCGATTTTCTAAAAGAAGGTAGATGATCACAATAAAAAGATAAACGTACACTGCAGCAACCAGCAGGCTATTCCATAAGGGCATTTTTTTCCTCAGGTTCTTAAGGTAAAATCACAGACCAGGGGCAGGTGATCAGACAATATGATTTGCGGCACAATCATCTTGTTCACCGTGATTTCAGGACTGTGAAAAATAAAATCAAGTTCCCATCTTGGCTTTCTGCTGGGAAAGTGACGGGTCATGGTCTGTTTTTTATATTTTGTCCTAAAAGCACAATAATGTCCCAGCTGCCAGCAATCATACCTTTATTGTCCATTCCTATCAAGATTTCCCTTTTAGGGGATGATCATGTCCGGTAAGTATCTTTACTGTTTTTCCCAAAAATAACAAATATTTTTTTTATAACAAGGAAAATAGTCATAAATTTAGTGGCAGATCTTTCCGTGGAGCTTTCATTCAACATTGATATGTTCAAAGTAACCTATAGGCATCTTTTCAGAACCAAACAGTTTGATAACCAGGAACAAGGTCAGATCATCGGTTCATTAACCCTGACGGTCTCATTCTAATTTTGTATCTTTGATTGATCAAAGTATTGAATCGCTTCAGGCAGGATTTCTCTGATACCTGCAATACGCGACTCAGGAGCTGGATGCGTTGCCAGAAGTACGGGCGGTCTGGTTTAGTGCTGTTGAAAGTGCCATACCGCCCAGTTGGGTTAAAAGCTCCTGGCTCATCCTCTCGTTTCCATGGTCTGCCAAGGCATGAGCCACTTCATGCCCCATGACAACAGCAAGACCAGTCTCATTTAAAGTATAGGGGAGAATTCCGGTGTAGACCGCTACCTTGCCACCAGGCATGCACCACGCATTGGCGGTTTTTTCATCCTCTATAACGTTAAATTCCCATTTATAATCTTTTATTTTCTGCCCTTGGCCCGTATCTTCCAGAAAAGCCTCGGCTGCCTTTGCAATACGGTTTCCCACTCGTTTCACCATGTCTATCCTGCCTTTATCAGTGGAAAGTTTAGATTCTTTGAGTACCCGATCATACTCCTGAAAGCTTGTCGTGTTCAATTGAGCGTTGGACACAAGATGCATCCCCCGCCGATGTGTCACCGCTACTTCTGCACAGCTGGTGATCATCATCAGTATCAATAACAGAAAAAAACTTATGAAAACTGGTAAAAAATTTCTAACACTTTTGTAAAGGGTCATTGTTATCATCCTTTCAATATTTTTATTGTCATTTGTCTGGGGTTTTTTTAAAGGCCATGTACTATCGCCTGATCGGCGTTGTCCACAGGACTGTCAATAAAAGTGTCATGGCAATGGTTGATAACGCCAGTTGACAACCATAGGGTTGAATGATGCCCATCTGCTCCCCAATGGCGGCAATCACAAAACTGAACTCTCCAATCTGGGCAAGCAGAGCACCGGCATAAACACTGTTTCTCCAGGATTCCGGCCAGTATGGCTGGCATGACAGGATCCATATGCATTCTTTTTAATCTCCTATGGGGTTCATTAACTTTCGACTTATTCTACCTTGTAAGTTACGGTAATCATCCAGGGAGCGTATTCTGAATGGGATTTTTTGAGCAGTTGGACAACTCTCTCCTTGAATGTTTCTTCAATAATTTTTATCTGCCCCGGCCAAAGCTTGAACTTGATTCTTATATATCGCCATTGATCATCATTCGCGTCCTTGACTCCAAAAATTTCCGGGAGGGATAGAATAATGGATTTGTGTTGCTGATACATACCGTTTGCAATTGCCTGGATTGATTTAACCATATCATTCTCATTTATTTCACGGGGCAATTGAATATCCACATAGGCACGGATGCATCCGCCGTGGAACTTGCTGATAACAGCAATATTTCTATTGGGAATCAAAATCCGCTGGCCGTGCAGGTTAATCAGTGCAGTGAATCTAAGTCCGATGGTATCAATCCTGCCGATTTCATCACTCAGTTTAACTACCTCCCCAATGCTAAGTGCATTTGAGAAAATCAGGGTAAGGCCGATGACCAGATCCTGCACAAAACCTTGCAGACCAAAACCGACAGCCAGTCCAATGACTGTTGCGCTGGCAAAATAAGTTGTCAGAGAAACTTTGAATTCGTGAAAAATCATACCAACTGCCACAAAGTAAATGGTGAACGTCACCGCACTGACCAGGAGGGTTATAATGGTAGCAAACTTGGGGTATTTCCGGACCAGAATCTGTTCTGATATGTCTTTGCTGTCGAATTTCATGGTTAACAGATACTGGCTGAGCCGGCGGATGATTTTGACGATAAAATGTGCTGCAACAGTTAAAGCGATGATGAGAAGAATTCTAAAGGCCGGGTTCAACCCTGTTATAAAACTTATCAACGTCATTTCAGATTTCTCCCATAGATGGCTGTGGCAATTCCATGTGGATGGAAACAGCCCGTGAGCCGCTGATTTCCAATACTTGAGCCACAGCACCATCCAATTCGATTCGCTCTCGAACGGTTAGAACCTGGCCTGTTTTTTCCATTAAAAAGCCGGAAAGTGTTTCAGCTTCAATACTTTTAAGCTGAAGTTTCAGTTGTTGGTTTATGGTCCTAATCGAGGTTCCGCCAGGCACTGTAAATTTGCCGGGGCCTTCTGATTTGATTTCTTCTTCGCTGTAGACCGCCTCATGTTCTGAAACACTTTCAACCCCGATTCTTTTCAGCAAAAAAGATGTGGTTGTATTCAAAGCGATCATGAATGGATAGGAAAAAAAATATTCATAAAATCAGTTGTCCAGGTTGACATGGATAGGTCTCCTCAATTGTTATGGACGGTCATCATAGATCATTAGTTTGATATAATTGCATCCGACTTATTTGAATCAGGTTTATTTTTACGTTTAAGGATAGACCAAATGAGTAACATAATCAAATACATTTGCCTGTAATTCTCATTTGCTTTATGATAATCTCAATTAACTATACACTACTTTTTTTCTGTCAGGGAATTCAAAGGATTGCTTCTTTGATCCCAAATGAGTTCAGTTCAATCTGTTGTGAAAATTCAGTGATAGTTTTATAAATATCCAGGGACAGGAACATGTGAACTCTCATGGTAATGAATTTGACTTATGTAACTTTTGGGATAGTATTCCTGGCCTATAGCGCAGACGGGTTTGTGGAGTGGCAATCCACAAATTGCTCTGGGGAATGCCTTATTGGATTATTGACAATAACAATATAAAAAAGGAGAATTATGGAAAAATCAATGGAATATCCTTTAAAATGGATTACAAAATCACTGGCTGTGGGGTACGCTCCCCGCTCCGAGAATCACTTGCAGTCAATACATAGCGCCGGGATAAGAGCGATCGTTAATCTTTGTTCCGAATGCTATGATTTACATGAAACAGAAAGAAATTCAAATTTTGAAGTTTACTATCTTCCCATTGCGGATGAATACGCACCAGAAATACAAGAACTGGAGAAGTTGATTGAGTGGATGAGTCAGCAAATTAAATCAGGGAATCCGATTCTGGTTCACTGCAGGTATGGAATTGGGCGAACCGGAACTATTGTATTGGCATTTTTGATGTATTCCGGGCATGATTTTAAGACAGCTCGGAAGATGATGCGGTCTACACCATCATGGCCATCAAATCGTTTACAAAAAGAAACAGTAGATAGCTACATTATGAAATTACGGGGGATAACAATAAACGAAAAATTTTCGGACAACGCATCTAATTCTGCTAATAAATTTTTTGAGAGGTTGAAAAGCGCATTAAAGTGGAAAGATTAACCATTGCAAATGATTTCTCATTATTTATACCCGTGAATGGATCAGTTCGACGAGCTTTTTCTCATTACATTTTCGTTTGTAAAGTGGAGAAGTATCTTTTTTATAGCAGCTTAAAGAATCATTCAGTGTCGGCCCTTCTTTTTTATAATAGACTCCCAACCCGAGTTTGCCAGATTTTATAGCCATCTCCCATGCCTTTGTGCGGTTTGTTACATCATGGGACTTAATATGGTAGGTGTTCTCTTTATACAGCTTACCTTTAACTCTTTGTTTTCCGAATTCGAAAAAAAAAATTATGTCCGT
>CAYWGN010000138.1:0-13846 GCA_964457495.1 uncultured Desulfobacula sp. | reverse complement strand
TCGACAGGCTGTTACGGAACTAAATATCCAATTCGCCGAGTATTTTTCCTGACTACCCCAGATGGCCACTTTAAAATCCCCCACCTAAGTGGCCACAGATGGGAGAAAGTTTGTGGCCATCCGGGACTACAGATTTATTTCAACGCGCTTATGCATATCTCATGATTTTATTGAAAAATATTGTGGGTAATATCTATCGAAAAATGGATAGAGTTGCGTATATAAATCATGCTGTATCTATACTTTAACTAACTGAAATAATAGATAAATATTAAATTTTACTCTTGCAATAAATTATAATAAATGTTATTATTCCTCCAAATAATCAAGGGGGAGTTTATGTTAAATTTTAAAAGTGGTGAGTCAAGAAATCAGATGGTCTTTTTTCCTGAAAGCATCAATGATTATATCCCTGAAAATCATTTGGCAAAGCTTGTGTTATCAATCGTTTTAAAATTGAATATAGATAAAATCAGCTCCAAATTTAGCACTATCGGCCAAAAAGCATTTTCTCCCAGGACCTTACTATTAATCCTTTTTTATGGATATTCAATTGGGATTAGAAGCTCTCGCAAACTATCAAAGGCTTGTGAAGAGAGAGTAGATTTCATGTACCTGACAGAAAAACTTCATCCCAGTTATAAGACAATCAGTGAATTTAGAAGAGAAAATTTATCAGAGATATCGGAATTATTTCAAGAAATCATTTTAATAGGGATAAAACTTGGCCTTGTAAAAATTGGAAATATAAAGCTTTCGATAGATGGTTCAAAAATGAGAGCAAATGCATCCGGCAAACTGAGCAAAGATGAAAAAGGATTGGAAAAATTATTGTCAGATGTAAAAGAAAAAGCTGCCCGCATGTTAAAAGAGGCTGAAGAGATTGATCAGAAAGAAGATCTGGAGCTTGGCAATCAACGTGGAGATGAGCTTCCGGAAACAGTTCAGCAATTAGAGTTCAGAAAAGAAAACATTGAAAGCGCCTTACAAGAATTAAGAAAAGAAAAAGCTGAGTTGAAAAAGGAGCTACTTGAGAAAAAGGATAAGCTCAGCAAAACCGAAGAAAAAATGATTGAAAGAAAAAAAATAAACCTGACTGACCATGATGCCAATTATATGAAAGAACGTAATGGGTGCATCAGAACAAATTATAATGTTCAGGCCAGTGTTGATGAAGAAAATCAATTTATAAGTGCAAAGAATGCCTGGAATGCCCTGCTAAATCAGAATGCGCAAAAAAAGCAAAATATAAAGTACTGTTCCGAGGGAAACATGAACATCTTATTGAAAAAAACAGGGGCAACCTTATAAGTGAGGAAGGGCGTAAAGAATATCAAAAGAGGATGCACACAGTTGAACCTGTTTTTGGCAATATAAAATTCAATTTGGGCTTCAGGCAATTTTTAGTGAGAGGCATTTCAAAGGTAAAAGGAGAGTTTGACCTGATGTGTATCGCCCACAACATGAAAAAGATAGCAACATATTGCGACAAACATGCCATCAGTTTTGATGCCTGCCTGGAGTAAGTTCCAGGAAGGTTGGACAAGTGGTATATGTATAAAGCATCAAATCCCCCCTGGAGCGTCCATATTTGAACAAACAAACGCCTTGTTATATGGAATTTTTAGCCTAAATAAAATTTTACCTCTGCGTGGAGATAAGGAATTTTAAAATTTTTCATCCCTCCCCACACGGGGTCGGTCGCAATTTTTACGACAATTCTATTCAGTAACAGCCTGTCGAAAACCTTTTTTGCTTCTGTGTGAGAATCTGTGTGAGACTCTTGTTCAAATTGCAAATCCAACATTACCATTGCATCTTTTTCAGCATTACCAATCGTATGAAGGTAAATTTCAGTTGTTGTTCTGTTTTTATGACCAAGAATTTTTTGAATAGAGTCAATTGGCACATTCGCCTGATCAAGTATAGGTCTTGCCAACGGCTACGCCGTAATTTTCTACATTCATTTCTAAAACCGGTTAAGGTGGTTTTAAGTTGAAAAAACCAACCTGGATTGATATGGGATAGCTATGTCCTGAAAAAATGTTGAAAAAAAGGGTTGACTTTAAACTGGTACTCCTATCCTATTGATGCCATACGAATACCTAATTCAAAGGCGCGTTTACAATCTTCTGGAAAGACCTTTGCATGACGTTTGACTTTCGCTTTACCGTCAAACATTTCCGATTCGTACTTGTCATAGTCGCTGTACTGCAGGGTATCTGTGGACAAAAGCAATTCGCATGCACCGAAATGCATCTCAAGATTCATCCTAGTCACACCAAAATGCCGGTCATAGCCCAACATTTTGAGTGATTCTTCGTTTACATTCATAGTATAAATCAAAGCCGTATTAATGTGCCTTGGAAAAAGAGATTTCATATCTTTGGAGTAATCTTTGTAAGGGAAGCAAAGCCGTTCTAATAAAGCACGAGTGGAAGCGGATTCTGTCCCATAATAGACGGGTGTTCCTATGATCAAAGCATCAGCGTTTTTAACACGGTCGAGCACACAAGTCAGGTCATCCTGTATTGCACATGTCCCATTTTTTTTTCGATTGATTTTTTTGCATGAAAAGCAGCTTATACAGCCGGAAAAATTCAGGCCATAAAGCTGGACGAGTTCAGTCTCAGCGCCTATTGAAGCAGCCCCTTCTAATGCTTTAGTTAGCAATGTAATGGTGTTCCAGTTTTTTTTCCTTGGACTGCCGTTAAATGCCATTACTTTCAAAATAAACTCCCCTTTCTTTTATCATGCAAGCGTTAGTAAAAACTTTTATGGGTAAAAATAATAACACGACCCTTTATAGGTGGGATTCTCAATCATTATTTATGGTAAAGAAACTAAAAATTTATTCAATTCGTGATTAAGTCTTTCTGGTTTCTCCAGCATGGGGAAATGGCCGCAGTTTTCAATCATTACAAGTTTTGATTGCGGTAGTAAAGCAGCTATTGTTTTTGTCTCTTTGGGAACAGCGGATGTATCTAAACCGGCACCCACTACTAGACTAGGTACTTGGAATTCCGGCAGATGGTTTGTGAGATTAAAAGAGCGATATGACCTTACCAGGCTGTTTGCTACATCGTCAGGAACATTCAACATCTCATCCATAGTCCACTCAATGATTTTAGGATCGGTGTCAGGATTCATCCAGCCATAAAAATACTTCAAAAAGGCATTGCGATAGCCCACCTTTTGTGTTTCTGCTTCTATTTTTTTGGAGATCAACTTATTTTCCAAGTCTGAGGCTATAGTCGTAACCAGAACCAGGGCCTTTACACACTCAAGATGATCCACACAGAATTGTTGAGCCACCATGCCTCCCATTGAGTGACCAATTATAACGAAATTCTGGAGCCCAAGATAACATACCAATGAGTAAACATCATCGGCAAGCTGCTGGACAGTGTTTCCCTCAGCCGTGATTTGTGATTCCCCGTGGCCTCTGAAGTCAACGGCAATGATTTTATGATTCCCTTTGAAAGCTTCAATTTGATTATTCCAGAAGGTACTGTTGCAGGTCCATCCGTGCAGGAAGAGCAGAGCGGGCTCTTTACCGCTGGTGATGGTGTAAGAAACCCGGAGTCCGTTGATTATGGTTATGTTTTGTCTGATGTTATCTTTCATGATTTCCTCTATAAAAAAAAATATTTTGTTTTAAGGTTTTGTTGTAAAACAAAATGCAACGCTCTAGTCTTTATTAAATAATTGTCGGATTGCCCAGTCCATTTTTGTGCTATGAAATGATTGAGGCCCGGATAACATTAACCAATATGGAATCATCAATTTGGGATTTAATTACTTCCAACTTTTTTTGTAAAATTCAAACCAGTTTCTTCCCATTATATTTTTAATTCGTTCTTGAGGCCAGCCGGCTTTTAACATACCTTTTGTCAGGTTGGGAAAATCTCCAATTGTTTTGAGGCAATCGGGATTTTCAGTTGAACCGAATTCAACCAATTTCCTTGCATACCCTTTATCGTGGCTTATGGTATGAAAAAAGTCATCCCCATACCCCTGTGTAAAATCGGTGCCAATTCCAACGTTATTTTCGCCTAAAAGATCTATCAGGTATTGGATGACTGCGATCAAGTCGTCAACATTTGAATCAGTTCCTTTTGGTAATAGAGGGGGAAAAAAAGTTGCGCCAACAAAGCCCCCTTTTTTTACAATTGCTTCAAGCTCTTTATCGTTTCTGTTGCGGGGATGGTTCTTTAACCCAAAAGGGATTGTGTGGGAAAAACACACTGGTTCCTGAGACACTTCAATCACATCCTTGGATGTATTTATTCCAACATGTGAAAGATCAATCACCATACCCGATTCGTTCATGATTGAAACTAATTCTCTGCCAAAACCACTTAAGCCGCCGTCGAATTCTTCATAACACCCAGAACCTGAAAAGTTTTGGGTGTTATAACACATTTGAACTACCCGAACACCCAGTTCATAGAATAAAGGTACGTAGGATAATTGATCTTCAAAAGCGCTTGTGTTTTGAAATCCTAATATAATGCCTGTTTTCCCCAATTTTTTGGCTTTGATGATATCATCCGTTGAATAAACCTGTATAATAATGTCATCGTATTGTTTGAACCATTTTTTCCAGAGGGCTATATTGTCCATTGTCTTTTTGAAATTATGCCAGATAGAGCATGTACATTGGACAACATCAAGGCCACCTTTGCGCATGTCTTCAAAAATTTCCCTATCCCATTTAGAAATATTAAGTCCATCAATCACCAGTATATCGCTATGAAATTTTTTGTAATCCATAATCATTCTCCTAAAATCCCGGCTACTTCTAATTATTTTGGTAGCTTGATTTTTTTATAGTTCACTCAACTTTTAAATTATCCAAAAAGATGTTGTAAAGAGTGTTAAAATTTAAAAAAGCTGAAATTTATATTGAAACAACACTAATTTTACAGCTTTCTTTGCCATGGTTCGTGCAAGACAATTCTTTTCCCGTTGCTTTAAGGCGAATCCCCAACTGATCAAGAACAGCTTGCACTCCTCCTGTCATTGCTCCTGCCACCCAAAGGCAAAGATTTTCAATTGGTGGTGCATCAGATGGTTTAAACATCTTATAATGGAATACACCGGAACCTTTTTCAGGGTTATATTTTTCAATATAAAACTCCCCCCAGCCTCGACAACTCATGGACTCAAGATATTGTTCCATTGCTTTATGGCCATTGTATCCGGCTTTCATTTGAGCGTTGCACCAGTCATAAGCCCCTTGATATCCAGCCTCTTGATAAATTTTTTTTGCTAAATTCAAACCAGCATTATCAATAGTTTTTTCAAGTATGTCTCGAAAGAACCATCGAGGTATTAAAACCATAGGTACTTCACCTAAAAAGAGACCACTATTGTTTAATTTTAGATTGGCCTTGATAGTATCAAAATTTTTCATATGTTTGTTTATTGCCTCCTTTTTTATTTTTCCTTTTTATCAAAGTTTTACTTATATTTTTTCGCAATTACTTTTTTTAAATTAGGTTTAACGTTAAATACCCTATCTCCCTAAAAAGCGACACCTCATGCCGGATAAATGGCTTGCGCTAATTAAGCAGGTTGCAGCGTAACTCTCAAAAACAGATTGCCAAAGAACAAAACTATGATAACTTTGCCTGTTGGCTATTGTGACAAACATAAAAAGAAGCCTGGGTGAGAATAGACTCTCAAAAATCTGTCGACGCACAGGATTCTTTTTATGCTTTCATTATGTATTTCTCTTTCCATAAAATTTTTGACACTAACTATTTCCCCGGGAAAAATAGATCCGGAAGCCAAAGAGCAATTCTGGGATAGATACTTATTATGATCACCCCTAATACCATCAAAAAGAAAAATGGGATGGCTGCTTTTGCAACTCTTCCTATGGAGTATCCGCTCATACCCTGAATTACAAAAAGATTGAATCCAACAGGTGGAGTTATCATGGCAAGCTCAGTCATTGTTACCAAAAATACTCCAAACCAGATAGGACTGAATCCTGCACTGATTATTAAAGGAAGACAAATTGGAAGGCTCATTATAGTAATGGATATTCCATCAAGAAAAAAGCCAAGCAAGATATAAAATATCGCCAAAACCGATAAGAGCTGGTATGGAGATAGGTCAAAGTTGCCAATTGCATTGGAGATATCCTGAGGTATATGCAATAGCCCCATCCCCGTGGATAAGAATGCTGCTGCAGCCAATAATGTACAAACCATGCAGGATGTTTCCAGTGCTCCTTTAATAGAGCTCCAGAAGATTTTTGTCGTCATCTGTCCCATTAATGTAACCATCAGTAATGCTACAACAACACCAACAGCAGCGGCTTCCGTTGGGGTTGCGATACCTGTATAAATTGAGCCTAAAACAACAACGATCAAAATTAAAATCGGAAGCATAAGGAAAAAGCAGTTAGTATAATCCTTAAAAGTGTATTTTTGATCAAGTTTTGGTGCAATATTAGGATTTAGCAAGGATCGGACAATGATGTATAGAGAGTACAATACTGCCAGCAAAAGCCCCGGAAAAACACCCGCCAAAAATAGCTTAGCTATGGATTGCTCTGATAGTACTCCATATATAATAAATATAATAGATGGCGGAATCATAAGCCCAAAACTACCTGCTCCGGCCAGAGAGCCTAGTGATAGATCGGTATCATAGCCTCTTTTCTGCAATTCGCCAAGGGTGATTTTTCCAATGGTTGCAGTTGTTGCAGTTGAAGAACCGCTGAGAGCTGCAAAGATTGCACAACCTGCTACATTTGTATGCAGAAGTCGACCCGGCAAATTATTTACTATCGGGCTTAATCCCCTGAAAAGTCTTTGTGCAATATCTGTTCGTACAACTATTTCTCCCATCCACATAAACATTGGAATACAGGCGATCTCCCAGCTACCAGATGCTTGGTGAAATCGGGATATCATAATGGCCCCAATTCTGTCCAGAGGATATCCTAAGATCACGAATAAAGAAATAATACTTACCAACATCAGAGATACAAAAATCCATACACCTGCGCTTAAAAATAAAATTAACACTCCCAGTAAAAAAAAACTCGTATATAGCGCTTCCATATTACCCTCAATCAGCTTGGGTTAATTCTTCATGTTCACCTATACCATTTACTAAAACTTTGATCAGCATTACCAATACCTGAAAACTAAATAGTAAAAGACCTATCATTACAAATGATTCCGGTATCCAAAGTGGGATTTCAGCAATACTTTCACTAACTCTTCCACGCATAATATTTCTCCAGAAAATATTAAACCAGAAAAAATAAATAATATACCAGGAGAGAAAAAGAGTTATGGAAAGACTGGTAGCCTCCATAATTAATCTTGGCAAACCGGATAGTCGATCTAAAACAATTCCCACACGAATTAATGTTTTATTCCGCATTGATTTTGCCATGCAAAGAAAGGTCAGGCCTGCTGTCCCATAGGCTACAAATTCGTCTAATACATATGTGGACGAAGAAAAGAATGCGCGAAGAGTAATCTCGTATACGATGTGCAAAACCATGTAAATCAGTATTATTCCTGCAAGCTTGAACGCTAAATCCCCTAATTTTTCTGATAACTTGTCTATAAAATTCATTATTGTATCCCTAAGCCAGCATGGGTATTACATTTTTATGATTAGCACCCATGCCGGCTGTATTCATTATTTATTCATAGCGGCTTTAAATTGATTCAGAATTTTGTGCCCTTCGGGTCCCATCTTTTTAAGCCATTCATCAACTGCTACCTGAGCTGATTTTGAAAGATGATTTGATAATTCTGATGAAATATCAGTATTTATAGCGATATTATGATCTGCCATCTCTTTATAATTCTTTGCTACTCTTGCTTGAACATTTTTCCATGCAAAATTATTGGCAACATCTGCGGCTTTTAAAACAGCTTCCTGCAAATCTTTTGGCAGGTCATTGAATATATTTGCATTCATATGAGCCATATCCAGTGGTGAACAATAGTTAATTTCTGTAAAATCAGTAAGAAAATCCCAATAGTTAACATTACATCCACCTTCGGCAGAAGTAAGAACTGAATTTATGCCCCCGGTGCTCAGTTGTGGGACAACGTCTGCCCATGATAACTGTATTGGAGCTGAGCCGGCAGCTTTAAAAGTAATGGTTCCATTTGGGTCATAGGTTCTAACTTTTAATTTTTTTATATCTGCAATACTTTTCACAGGATTTTTTGACCATAGCCCGGAAGGAGGCCAAGGAGAAGCATAAAGAAAAATTTGATTATTGTCCCTAAGTATTTTATCGTAATAGGGTCGAGCTACTTTTTCCAGCATTATTCTGGATTGCTCAACAGTGCTTGTTACAAAAGGTAATGAACTAAGCAAAAAAATTGGATCTATTCCACGTAATGGTCCCATAATTGTGTTAGCCAGAGGTATTGCACCATCACCAACTGCATCCCACTGATCTTTTGACTTATAGCCAAGAGACGCTCCAGGGTGATACGCAATTTTAATTCGACCTTCAGATAATTCTTCCAGAGTTTTGATAAACATTTTATCAGCTTCTGCATGAACTGATGTTTCAGCATACTCATTTGCCATATCCCATTTATATTCTACTTCTTTTGCGTAGCTTGTGGCATATAGCAACGTGACAGTTAACAAAATAATCAGTGATATCCATAGTTTTTTCATTTTTAAATTATCCTTTTTTATTTGTTATAATAGTTGGTTTCTAATTTATCCCCTGTGCAGTATTGTCTGAAAAATCGAATAAAATTTTGGTTTTATTCGATTAATATTAAGTGTAGATATTATCCCTACCAATATACATATGTGTATTGTCGGGGTGTCGAAAAATATTTTCCAAATACTCAAAGTCAAACTATGTATCTGACCTTTTAATGTTCCCAACGTCCTTCCTTCCGCAGGGATCAATCCCTTCCTGATGGTGCTATTGCAAAAGTTTCATAATGTTCTCCTTTCTATTTAAGATTATTGCGCAAAAGATCAGTTTGGGTCCTATTTACTTTTATTTGGTTGGACTCAAGTACAACGCCATATTCCTTTTCTGCCCTCTCTTTAGTGATAAATTCCTGTACTATATCATTTAGTACATCTTCCACTTTTCTTTCAAAAGGATGACCGTAGCCTCCTCCGCCAGCAGTCTGAAGGCCTATTTTGGTATTACTTTTTAAGATGGTTGTAACCTTTGAAGGTAAGATTGTCTTTTCTCCTTTTTCAGATTCTGTCCAACTGTTGGAACATCCTCCTGAAGATCCTCCTTCCAGTCCCCATGGGCGAATCTTTCTTCGTTCTGTTCCAAGACTGACAGTTACATCATCAGCCAGGATGGTTATTTCTCTGGTTAAACCAAGGCCGCCTCTGTATTTTCCTGCGCCATCGCTGTCCTTTACCAAGCCGTATTTCTCCACTCGTAAGGGATAGGCTATTTCAATAACCTCAACAGGAGTGTTACGGGTGTTTGTCATATTTGTATGAACGCCGTCCATGCCATCTTTATTATAAACTGCTCCCTGGCCCCCACCGTATGTTTCAACATAGGAAAAATATTCTTTTGTATCAGGATTGATCCCGCCAATTGTAAAGATGCTCATGCTTCCTGTTGAAGCAGCTGGAACCGATTTTGGAATAACTTTGAATAAAGCCCCGAATACCACATCTGCAATTCGTTGGGAGGTGTTTATGTTTGCATTGCTTACAGGTGCCGGGAATTTTGGATTTACAATGGTTCCAAGCGGAGTAATTACTTCCACAGGCTGAAAAGTTCCGGCGCATGAAGGCAAATCCGGTCCTATTACAGATTTAAGTGAATAGTATACACAGGCAAGAGTAACGGCCCTTGTTGCATTTATGGATCCTTTCGCTTGATCTGATGTTCCTGTAAAATCAACGGAGATTTTTTCATCTTCGATGATGATAGTTGCTTTTATTTTTAATAGCTTATCCTCTATCCCATCTCCTTCAAGATAATCTTCGAAATCAAATGTTCCTTTGGGGAGTTTTGAAATGGCGGCAAGCATTCTTCTTTTCGAATATTTGATCAATTCATTCATATATAGTGAAGTTTTATCTTCGCCATGTTTTGTAACAATTTCAATAAGACGTTTCTCTCCAACATTATTAGCAGCAAGCTGAGCACTGAAGTCGCCTTTACATTCGTAAGCGGTTCTTACATTGTTGGTAATAAGTCTGAGCATTTCCTTATCTAAGCATCCATTCTTTTTTAATTTCACAGGTGGAATTCTTATTCCTTCCTGAAATATTTCACGGCTTATTGTAGGCATTCCTCCTGGAGTTATTCCGCCCACATCTACATGGTGGGCAAGGTTGGCTACAATAGCAGCGCACTTCCCATTGGTGAAAACAGGAGATATCATGCATATGTCAGGGAGATGAGAGCCTGATATATAAGGATCATTTGTGATTATTGCATCTCCTTTGCTCATTTCTTCAACCGGATAATCCTCCAATACTTTTTTTACAACAGAACTCATGAGTCCAAGGTGAAGAGGAATGTGTTCTGCTTGGGCAACCAGCTTTCCTTTATTGGTATAAATCGCAGTAGAACAATCTCTTCTATCTTTTATATTGGGAGATAATGCTGTACGAATAAGAGCAGCACCCATCTCTTCGGCAACTGACTGAAACGCATTTCTCATGACTTCGAGGGTTATAGGGTCAACCTGTTTCATTTTTAAATCTCCTTGCTGCTTAAAATCAAATTATTATAAGAGTCTAAACTCGCATTGAATTTGGGTGTTACAAGAATTGTGCTGTCAAGCTGCTCTATAATTGCCGGCCCTTCAATAACCTTTCCAAAAGATAGGGAGTCTCTATGGAATACAGGGGTTTCTAATTTTTCACCGTCAAAGTAGACAGAGCGGGAACTTTTTTTTGCAGGAGTCTTGTTTAGCTTTTCAACAGGTTTTAAGTCCATTGATGGTAACTTACCAAGGGCAACAAGCCTGAGGTTCACTATTTCTACTGGTTCGTTATCCCGCGCATAACCATAGCTTTTATTGTGCAGTTGAGTAAATCCTTTGACCAGCTCTACAATTGTGGAATCTTTGAATGTTGAGCTGCTGACAGGAACAGTCAGTTCGTATGCCTGACGGTAGTATCGGACATCAATTCGTCTTGTTAAAATTATATCTTCCTTTGAGAATCCTTCATGGAAAAGTTGTGATATTGCATCTTTTTCCATGGCATTGAAAAAAGATTCAACTTTATCTTGGTCAGCGTTTTCTATGAGCCTGATATATGTTTTTACAAAGTCATGTCTGACATCGGCAAAAAGCATCCCGAACGCACTTCCAATACCGGGATGAGCAGGAATAATCACACGGTTAATATTCAAAGATTCTGCGATCTCTAATCCATGGAGGGGGCCTGCTCCGCCAAATGGAGCAAGGTCAAACTCTCTTGGATCAAATCCCTTTTCCACAGAAACTCTTCTTATTCCGCGTATCATATTGGCATTTACTATTTTTATTATGCCTTCTGCAGCCTCAAGAAGCGATATCCCAAGCGGTTTTGATACCTTTTCTTTCATAACCTTTATCGCATCATCAATATAAATCTTCATTGCCCCGTCCAGAAGATATTCCGGATTAATCCTTCCCAGTATAGCATTTGCATCTGTAACCGTTGGTAGTTTTCCGCCACCACCATAACATACAGGTCCCGGAACTGCGCCAGCGCTTTCAGGGCCTACCTGTAATGCTCCGCCTGAGTCAATCCAGGCTATTGACCCTCCGCCTGCACCAATTGTATTGATATCTATCATGGGAAGCTTAATCGGATAACCTTCGATTGAGCCTTCCGTGGTTAAGGTTGTGGTGCTGTCCTCTATAAGAGAGATATCGCTTGATGTGCCTCCTATATCAATTGTAATGACATTGCCTTGCCGACTGCTGTTTTTTGCCAAAAGTGCTCCTGTAAGGGCTCCTCCTGCAGGACCGGAAAGAACGGTTCTTGCACTGATCTTACGGGCGGTTTCTGCCGTTATTACGCCACCATTGGACTGCATTATATATAGACCAGATGAAAGTCCGACTTCATTTAGTTTGTTTTCCAGGAATGCAATATAATCGTTGATTTTAGGCATAACATAGGAATTGATACATATGGTACTGCCTCTTTCGTATTCTCGAAACTCGGGAAGAACTTTGGAAGATAAAGTAACATAGGCTTCAGGATACTCTTTATTAATGATCTCTATCAATTTGTTTTCATGTACGGGGTTGGCGTAAGAGTGCAGTAATGAGACACCTATGGATTTTATACCGTCGTTTTTTATTTTTTTAATAATTTGTAAAACATCATCTTTTTCAATAGACTTTAATACTTCCCCTGTATGTAAAATTCTTTCATCTACTCCATAGCATTGCTGACGGCTTACCATTGGTTTGGGTTTTCGGATCCAGTGGTTATATAAATCCGGTCTGTTCTGACGTCCTATATGCAGTACATCTTCAAAACCTTTTGTGGTTATGAATGAAATCTTTGCCCCTTTCCCTTCCAGAAGTGCATTGGTGGCTACAGTTGTTCCATGTATGAAAAAACTGATTTCAGATGCTTTAAATTTGATGCTGTCCATGATTTGAGTAAAACCGTTGATAACAGCAAATGCTGGATTTTTGGGTGTTGACGGTACTTTAGTGACAAACATTGAACCGCTATTTTCTTCCAGAACACAAAGGTCGGTAAATGTTCCTCCTGTATCTACTGCAATTCTATAGCTATTACTCATTTTATTCACCTTTTTTTTATTTGGTCATATGAAATAGATGTTAAATCTATTATCGCTTCGTTAGGCTTGATATATTTAGACAGTTGCTGGCTGAAAAGTTCTAAATGATTATCGATCAATTGTATCATCGCTTTTGGATTTCTATTTTTAAGGGCTTCTATCATATTTTCATGATCTTCCCTTGTTTTTTTGTAATGGTTTTCAAGGTCTTGCTTGTTTTTTGCTGATAAATCACTGAAACTCAGATAACAAAGCCTTGAATATTGAGACTCAATGTGGTCAGCAGTTGAGCTTAGAAAAGGATTGGCAATTGAGTCATTTATTATTTTATGAAATTTGCTGTTATAAAGTACAACTTTAAGATAGTCATGTTTAACCATTGCTTTATTAAGAGCCTTGGAAGTTTTTTCAAGACATCCAATTTCATGTGGTTGAATTCTATCAGGGGATAGCGCACCCACGGCTCTATAAAGAATTGTTGCTGTTTCCAGAATTGATTTAATGTCACTAAATCCTATATCGCTTATGAAAAATCCTTTTCCCGGCTCATTTCTTAAAAGTTTTTCAAAAGCAAGGCGTAGAAATGCTTCTCTTATTGGGGTTTTACCAATTATTAATGTTTCACTCAGACTTTTGGCGTCAATCATATCCCCGGGTTTTAGTTCATGACAAATAATTTTATTTCGGATTAATAGATATGCCTTCTGAGATAAAGAAGATTTCATTTTTTGTAGCCTTTTTTTGTGGCAATAATAATATAAAGTAAATATAATGTGAATATAAAATGAATATAATATTATTGTCAACAAAAATAATATTTTTATATTGTTTGCTAAGATTCAAATATTGTAACTCTTAACCCCGGCACTTGTTATTGATGAACAAGGCTTCCCTAAATACAGCAAACTATACCCTTGCAATCAATACGGGATCCTTTGGAGACAACTTTAAGTGATCCTGATCTTCCCAAAAGAGGTTCAATTCGATCACATTTACATAGCCGATCTTTGTGCTGCAACCCAGATGGGCAGAGACATCAAGATATTTCGCATGAACCGCCTTGGCATCCCCCAGGACAGGATTGCA
>CAYWGN010000137.1:0-13905 GCA_964457495.1 uncultured Desulfobacula sp. | reverse complement strand
GTGAATCTTGCCGCCACTTCGGCTATCCTTGTAGCCCCCTTGGTTATCACAATAAAATTAATCAGGACAAGCACCAGAAATACAATAAACCCAACCACATAATTGCCACCGACAACAAAGGCACCGAATGCCTTTATAACTTGTCCTGCGGCTCCTGTACCCTCATTGCCATGGAGAAGGATAAGGCGTGTGGAAGCCACATTAAGGGACAAACGAAGCAAAGTGGCGATTAAAAGGGTGGATGGAAAAACAGAAAAATCAAGAGGTCTTGTCACATAAACGGAAAGCAATAGTATAATCAGAGAAAGGGTGATGCTGACAGAAAGGAGAAGGTCGAGGACAAAGGGGTGCATGGGTATCATCATAACCAGAAGGATACCTGCTACCCCCATGGCCATCATCGTATTGCTGCTTTTAAACAGATCTACAAAACTATCGGTTTTAACGTAAGAATCTGCCATTTTTAACCTTGCTTCATTTTCATATTATAAACAAACGCCAGAACTTCAGCTACGGCCCTGTACAAATTTGTCGGTATCGTTTCATCCACATCTACGCTCTTATACAATACCCGTGCCAACGGTTTGTTATTAACAATTGGTACCTTATTTTTTTTTGCAATATCTTTTATATTTTCAGCTATGAACCCGGCTCCTTTCGCGACCACCTTCGGTGCAGACAAGCTTGCCGGATCATAGCAAAGGGCCACTGCAAGATGGGTGGGGTTGGTTATAACCACATCCGCTTCCGGGACGCTTGCCATCATTCTCTTTCTGGCCGCATCTCTCTGAAGACGCTTTATCCTTGACTTTACAAGAGGATTTCCTTCTGTCTGTTTATATTCGTCCTTTATCTCCTGCTTTGACATTTTAAGATTTTTTTCAAATTCCCACTTCTGATAAATATAATCTAAAACTGCGAGGATTATAAGCACCAGGCAGACCCTGAAAACAATCTTAAATGCAAGCTTGCCGATGTAAATCAATATTCCCCATACGCTCTGGTCTATCAGCGGAATAAAATTCTCTATTTCCCCCTTAAGGGTTATATAAACAATAAAAGAGATGATCGAAATCTTGAATATATTCTTTGCCAATTCCACAAGGGACCTGATCGCAAACAATTTACCAAATCCCTTGATCGGGTCGATCTTTGAGAATTTAGGCTGCACCGATTCCAGGGAAAAAACAAAACCCACCTGAAGATAATTGGCAAGCAGAGCCATGAAAAATGCCGTCAAAAGAAGAGGGAAAAGTATGGCAAAAAAATTATATGCAAGGCTGATCGCGAGGCCATGAATATTATTGGTATTAACATTGAACTGGCTGGACTGGATCAGCAGCCATTTTGCAAGAGACATCATCTCTTCTATCATGCCTGAGGTGCCAAACCAGAAGAAGGTTAGACAGGCCATCAAAACAGCCACAGACGCGGCTTCCCGGCTTTTTGCAACCTGACCCTTTTTCCTCGCATCTTCCCGTTTCTTAGGAGTTGCCTCCTCGGTTTTTTCCTGATCTGTATCCTGTTCAGCCATATTTTTTATCTCGTTGAGTAGTTTATTCGTTGAGTAGTTTATTCGTTGAGTAGTTTATTCGTTGAGTAGTTTAAAGATTAACCCAATTTTATAACTTTGCTTGACCCCAGCGCAATAATCTGAAAAATTGGCGGTTTTTGGTCGGGCACTAAATAGTGTTTGACCATTCCTTGACGTATCCGTCAAAAAAACCTCACATCAGAGATAGAAGCAGATTTAACGTGTCTCCAAAATTTAAAAAAATGTTGCCCATCATCCTTGCAAAAGCCGGAAGAGCAAGTCCGATACCTATCAACCCTATGGCTATCTTTATGGGGAATCCAATGATAAGTATATTGATCTGGGGAACAGTTCTGGCAATCAATCCAAAGCCGATGTCTATCATTAGAAGCGCTGTAATAACCAGAGCACCGGCCTTGATAGCAACAATAAAAATATCTTTTGAAAGTTCAACAATCGCCTGGGTTAACTCTCCTGAAAAATGAAAATCAAGGGGAGGAACAATCCTGTAGCTCTCTGCGATAGAGTATAAAAAGATGTGGTGGCCATCAACGGCAAGGAATATCAGCATGGCAAGCAGATAATGAAACTGGGCTATAATCGAAACCTGACTACTGGTTATGGGATCAAACACATTTACAATGCCAAAACCCATCAGAAAGCCTGCAAGCTGCCCTGCTAATTGTACCCCGGCAAAGACCAGTCTGCCTGCGAAACCCAAAGTGATTCCAACCATAACCTCCCCGGCCATTCTCAAAACTAACAGCAGGATATCAGAAGGCGGGGTGTGGAGCTCAACAAAAGGAAAGAGGAGAAATGCTATGATAAGAGACAACCCGCCTTTTACCCTGACGGGAACCTGTTTGTTTCCCACAATGGGCATGGTTGTAACAATTGCGCTTACCCTGAGGAGCACAAGAATAAACATCTCAATCTGTTCTGGGGTTATTTGCTGCATATTCAAGATTCAAGGTTACCGGTTCTCTGACCATTTATATGAAAGTATTGAGATATGAATTTTGAGTTGTGAAAAAAACCGCCAACTTAGCTTCCCTCACCATTCACCATTCATTACTCTTTCATAGTTTGTTGTGCCCTCCAGAGCATGGCTGTTATTTTATATACATCGGTATGGCATGAAAGAGGTTCTGTGTATAAGTGACCATAAGATTGATCATCCATGGAAGCGCGATGATGAGGGCTGCCAGAACGCCAACTATTTTAGGAACAAATGTCAGGGTCATTTCCTGAATCTGGGTCACTGCCTGGAAGATGCTGATAATTATACCCACAGCAAGGCCTACAATGAGCATGGGTGATGCAAGCAGCAAGGTAACCTTTATTGCTTCGGCCCCAAGCCCAATAACAAGATCGACATTCATGCGCACACTCCTGTGTTAAACAAAACTTTGCACCAGCGAACCAACCACTAAATTCCACCCGTCAACAAGCACAAAAAGGAGCAGTTTGAAAGGCAGGCTTATCATTATAGGAGGAAGCATCATCATTCCCATTGATAAAAGTACGCTAGCAACAACCATATCCAGTATCAAAAAAGGAAGATATATCATAAACCCGATTTGAAAAGCCGTCTTTAATTCACTGATTGCAAAGGCGGGCAGTAATACTGGAAGTTTGATGTCATCTGGGTTTTGAGGTCTTTTCCCCTTTGAAATTTTTACAAAAAGAGCCATGTCTTTCTCTCTGGTCTGCTTTAACATAAATTCTTTTATGGGCTGTGTCGCCAGATCAAATGCTTTTTCAGCAGATATCTCTTCATTAATATACGGCTGCAGCGCCTGGGAGTTTACCTCATTCCAGACCGGAGTCATGATAAAAAAGGTCAGGAAAAGAGATAGTCCAATGATAATCTGGTTTGCCGGCATCTGCTGTGTGCCCAGCGCATGCCTGAGAAGGGAAAGGACTATGACGATTCGAGTAAATGAAGTCACCATTACAAGTATTGCTGGTGCTAGAGACAGCACCGTAAATAAAAACAAAATTTGCAGCGCTATAGTCATCTTGACTGGTTCATCACCGCCATCCCCCACACTCAGGTTTATCGAGGGAATGGAAAATGACTGCTCCCCCCATGAAGATCCGGCAAAAAAAACCAATCCGCAAATTACCAGTATACATATAAGATATTTCATAACAGGGTTGTGCCTTGACTTTTGACATCCTTTCCCAGATATCATATCACGTTGTTCGGCATATCTTAAATTGCTAAATATCAAACTCTGGCCCCTTTTAACAACCCCTTTAAATAATCAGAGAAAGGGGCGCTTTTGCTTTCCGATCCCTGAATATCTTTCAGTTGTTCAAGAGATTCAGTATCCACAATCTCTGTCAACAAGGATATCTTACTGCTCGAAATACTGATCACCATAATATGTTCCAATACATTAATAAGCATTATACTGTTCTTGGGCCCCAGGTATTTAACAGACAAAATCTTTATCAATTCGCTATCATTCATTTTCACTCCGCCCTTCTTCATGATCTTTTTGAACAGATACGCAGCAATAATCATGGCGCACACCGTAACGGCAAGGGCAGATACGATCTTCAAAAGGGATGGAAATAATTCCGGTGAACTCATGGCGCTCCTAAAATAGCTACTTTAATCTATTAAGTCTTTCAGCATGGGAAACAACATTCGTTAATCTAACACCGAATTTCTCATTAACCACAACCACTTCGCCCCGGGCAATCAATCGATTATTGACAAAAACCTCCATGGGTTCCCCAGCAAACTTCGTTAACTCCACGACCGAACCCTGGCCCAACTGAAGAAGCTCGCTTATCAACATCTTTGTTTTGCCCAGCTCAACAGTAACTGAAAGCGGTAAATCCAGAATAAAATCTATATCCAGACCTGCTTCCTTTGTTTCACCTTTTTTTATTTCCCCGAACCTGACGTTACTGACCTCTTTTTTTTCAACAGGCCCGGCAGATGCCTTCATCTCCTCTTCAACATCTCCCCAGCCAATTTCTTCATCCTTTTTTTCAACAGGCCCGGCAGATGCCTTCATCTCCTCTTCAACATCTCCCCAGCCAATTTCTTCATCCTTTTTTGTTTCTTTTACCTCTTCCATCAATTCATTCTGTACCATATCAATTCACCTCTTCCCCAACAATAATTTCTGATATCTCCACAGCCTGGGTGCCTTTATAGACCCCTGGCTGTCCTTTAAACTTAAGGACATCTTCTATATAAATATCCAGACCATCACTGAAATATTGATCCAGGGGAATCACATCCCCATTTTTCAGTTCTACAATTTCCCTTCCGGTTAGCTCTGTTTTGCCCAGCTCGGCAGTCAGGTTTACATTTGTGCATCTAAGACCCTCTGTAAACCTGTTCGCCCACTCTTTATCAACCTCAAGCCTATCCGCTTGATAACCTCCCTGCAATTTTTCTCTGATCGGCTCTATTGTCGAATAAGGTATGCAAAAAGTCATTATGCCCGAAGAAAAGTCCATATCGATTTCAAATTTCACAATAATCACGACATCGCTAGGCGCTGCAATCTGCATAAATTGGGGATTGATTTCCGATCTTTGATAGACGACATTAAGTTTCATAGTTGTCTCCCACACCTTTTCAAAATCAGACAAAGCGCTCACTACAACCCTTTTTATCAGGTTATTTTCTATAGATGTAAAATCTCTTCCCTCAACTTTAAACGCTGCCCGCCCGGATCCTCCAAAGATAATGTCAACCAGGGCAAATATGACTT
Source organism: uncultured Desulfobacula sp. (assembly GCA_964457495.1). GTDB lineage: Bacteria > Desulfobacterota > Desulfobacteria > Desulfobacterales > Desulfobacteraceae > Desulfobacula. The sequence goes on along the minus strand of CAYWGN010000137.1, from coordinate 8,628 downwards.
GTGACTCAACCACAAGAAGTGAACTGCCCTTTAATGGATCCATTTTAAAGGCATGGAGACTTGTCGGCAAAGGGATTGATTGGACAAACTTGCCATACTTGACCATGTCCACGGATAAGGTATTGACAGTGGTAACTTTTCTTAACAAAGATAAGAGGGTTGTACTGAACAATCTGGCGAATTTTTCACTGATTATCTCAAGAGTCGGCATCCTCCCTCGAACGATTCTATCCTGACCGGTTAAATCGTATTTCATGGCCTCTGATGGATCATCGACCTCATCCTGTTCGGTTTCAATCTCACCATTTGATACTCCCCTTAAAAGAGCATCTACTTCTTCTTGTGACAGAACTTGGGACATATATACCTTCTCAATTAACTAACATTCAAATTATTGTACAAGAAATTCCGTAAAGTAAACCCTTCTGACCTGACCTTTAGTAAGGTAGCCGTTCAAACGCACTGCAATCTCATCTTTGAGGCGCTGTTTGCCCTCAAAGCCTGCTATATCGCTATAGTTTTTTGATGAAAGAAGGCCTAAAATGCTGTCCAGAATTTTTGGTTTCAGCAGGTCCAGCTCCAACAAAGAATCCTGACTGGATACTTCGATCTGGATTTTGGCCTTTAAATACCTTTCACCGTTATTATCCATCAGATTTACGATCTGGCTGTCCATGGGCCAGAGGCCCGGTTTGGGAACAATCTGTTCCTCGCCCGCCTTTTTTGAACCGGAAAGGTTAGTTTCATAGTACTTCCACCCCGCAAAACCCGCAACTCCTATAATCACTACGACAAAAAGCACTATAATCCATTTAAGGACCGAACTTATACCTTTTTTGGGTTCTTTTTCTTCTTTTTCTTCTTTTTCTTTATCAGCCATTGTGGTACTCCTTAACCTTTCTTTAACGTCAAAATGATTTCCACCCTTCTATTGAGTTCCCTGTTATGGTCGTTCGCATCAGGGAATAGGGGTTTTGAATCTGCATAACCTGTTGCAGAAAGCCTCTCCGGAAGAATGCCGCCTTCAGAAATAAAATATTTGACAACATTTACAGCCCGGACCATTGAAAGCTCCCAGTTGGATGAAAATCGTTCGTTCCTTATGGGAACATCGTCTGTATGCCCTTCTACCCTTATCTGGCAATCAATTTCTTGAAGAATTGAGAAGAGGACAGTTTTAAGAACGGGATAATTTTTTTCTTCAATTTCAGCCATACCTGTCTTGAATAATAACTTTTCTCCAAGAACAACCAAAACCCCTTCCTTTACCACCTTTACCTCCATTGTGCTTTTCTCTAAACCTGGAACCGTTTTGACTGCCCCGTTTATACGGCCTGCCAGTTTTTTCTTATTTTTTTCAATTATACTGGCCCTGTTTTTTCTCTTGGGAATAACAAAAGGGGTAAAAACATTCACATCTATTTTTGATCCACTCTCAAACATGCCAAATGCAGTCTTGAAGGAAGCAGCCACCTCTGATAGTTTGGCTGTGTCAGGTGTTGAAAGAGAAAGGATTAAGACAAAAAATGTAAGCAGCAGTGTCACCATGTCATTGAAGGTTGAGAGCCATTTTCCACCCTCATCTTCTGAATTTTCGTGATTCCTCTTCATTTCAGGACCCCAGGATCAACTCGATAATTCAAAATAGAAAACAACCCGGCGGTTTTTCTGTCTACCTTCAGGTGTATCATTTGATTCGACAGGATGATGTTGCCCGAATCCAACCGCAGACAGCCTCTGTGTGGGAAGCCCCCCCCTCTCAAGAAGAGACCGCAGGACATTGACCGCCCGGGACGTCGACAATTCCCAGTTCGACGGAAACTTTGGAGTGTTTATCGGAACATTATCCGTATGACCTTCCACCCTTATAGACAGAGTCTCTTTTCGCGCTATTTTTATCATCTCATCAAGGAACGGATATGCTTCTTTATTTATCACAGCCAGTCCTGATGAAAAGAATACTTGGCTTTCAAAAGTAGCCTTAAACCCTCTCCCTTCCTTTTCTATTTCTATTTGAACCGATTTCTCCAGACCTAGCTTCTTGAAATGTCTCTTTAAGGATTTCATGGATAGCGCTGCAGATATGTCAGGATCTTCCAAAACAACTTTTTTTTCTAGGAAGTGTTCCATTTTCTTAGATTCTGTTTTTGAATACGACGCAAGCATGGCAAAGAAAGCAACCAGAATCAGCACAAGAGCACAGTATATTGTCTCCCAGGATGCAACACCGGACTCTTCTCCCCGGCTGTTCTTTTTGTACTCCGCTGCCATCTCTAATTCATAGCCTTTCTCTTGTTCGGAGATATAAATGAATGGAGCTTCTCCTCTAATAATCTTGGATTGTCTCCCGATTGGACAGAGAGGATCCCGCTTATGACCATCTGCTTTAGCATAAGTTCACTGGTGCTTCGTGTCTTCAGTTTGCCTGCGGCCGGCAGAAAAATCAGATTTGCCAGAATGACGCCATAAAAAGTAGTTATCAGGGCAACTGCCATGGCTGGCCCTATGGAGGACGGGTCATCCATCTGTACCAGCATCTTTATCAATCCGATCAGGGTTCCCACCATTCCCATGGCCGGCGCAAAATTACCCATGGTCGTAAATATCTCCGCTCCCTGCCTGTGCCTCTCGGAAATAAATTCAAGTTCCGTCTGAAGAATCCTGGAGAGGGCAGCCGGTTCGATACCATCTACCATCAACGTTATTCCTTTGGCAAAGAAGGGATCTTTAATATCTTTGACTTTGTCCTCCAAGGCCAGGATCCCGTCACGTCGAGAAGCTTTCGAAATATCCACTAACATTTCTATAATTTTTTCCGGTTTCATCTCCTTACCGAAAAATACATTCTTTGCCACCTTTACCACCCCGATGATATCAGACATGGGGTAGTTGATAAGCGTGGCACCAACGGTTCCGCCCACAACGATCATTGCGGATGGCGCATTGATAAACCATGCTAACCCACCACCCCCTGCCATAGCGGTGAGAACAAGGCCGAACCCGATCACAATTCCTAAAAGAGTTGAAATATCCATAATTTTTTTAATAAAGCAAAGACTGTGCCAGATTGGTTGAAGGATTTATGAATTACCTTTGTCACTTCTGAACCCCGAACTATAAGGTCAGAAATCAGAAATCGAGGGTAAAAAACGTAACAGCCCCCGATTCCTGAACTAAAAGACTTTTTGACAGGTCGTCAAGAACCTGACACTTACCTCTTGATATTCATAAGCTCGGACATCATCGCATCAGTGGTTGTGATAACCTTGGAACTGGCTTGATATGCCCTCTGTGCGGTTATCATATTGATAAACTCCGCAGCGATATCGACGTTTGACATCTCCAGCGAATTTGAATTGATTTCACCCATGCCTGCTGAACCCGGGACATTCTGAATGGCCGCTCCCGACTCATTGGTTGCACCAAACAGATTATCTCCCATTCTATTCAACCCCCCTGGATTGGAGAACTCCGCAAGAACAATCTGACCAATATCCTGGGTTTGACCATTTGTAAAGAAACCGCTCAGTGTTCCATCCTGGGTAACAGACAAATCCTGCAGAATACCGGAACTATATCCATCACTGGTCAGAGATTGCACTGCCGAAGTGCTGGCGTATCCGGTCATCATATCTGCTGAATCCCCGGCTATATCCCACGTAATCACACCAGAACTGCCGATCGTAGCGCCGGAGGAGATAGAGGGAAGGGTTAAAGTAATATCTACCGGGTTAATTGCATTGCCGGCAACGAGATCGAAAATAAGAGTACCAGCAGCAGGAATGCCTGACAGGGTAAGTGTGATATCAGCGTCCGTGCCGCCATCAAGGGACATTGTAATTTCGGTATCACTGGATGTAAGAACTGCCGCGCTCGTGTAGCCAGCGGCTGTCGTGACACTCCATGAATCTGCCGTAGCTCCCCTTGTCAGCGTAAACGTATCAGCGGCAACAAACTTTTCAGGGTTATTCAGATCTGCCGACGCAGAAGCAGCAGCAACAGAACTAGTAACAAGACCTGGGCCCGCCTCACATCCGGTAAGTGTGAATTGTGCAGTATTCGTGTCTGAGAAGGCAGTTGTCAGAGTAAGTGTAACATCGGCCACTGTGCTGCTGGTGCCGTCAAGACTTATTTTAACAGTAGAAGCATCTGCAGAAATAATCGTCGCGTTTGTATAACCACCCGGATCGGTTATTGTCCAATCAGCCGCAGTCGCTCCCGCCGTCAACAGAAATGTGCCGGTGTGGGACACCTGTCCGGGGTTGTCCACTGTGGCTGTCGCGACCCCTGTACCTGTCGGAGTAACAGTGCCCACTGTTCCCATATAAACCTTATCCAGCACACCGTTAGAATCAAACTTGACCCCATAATAGTTTTGTGACGTTGAATCAACATTATCGAGATCGCCCTGAGCCGCCCACACGCCGGCTTCTTCTGTTTTCTGAAAGGTGGTTTTCAGCGTATGTTCAGCGCCCAGGGAGTCATAGACTGTCTGGGCCGTGTTAAAGGTATCTCCTGTTGTTGTTTGTGCATCGAGGTTCACGCCGATGGAAACAGTGGATGTCGCCTTAGGAGAAGACTGAACGTTCTTCAGAGAAATGTCGGTTACCATATTCGGATCAGTACCAAAAAAGCTATGTCCCTGAACCTTGTAATCATTGACATCCACAAGATTGCCGTTGCTGTCTAAATGAAATGTGCCTGCCCTTGTATAGTAACTTCCGCCATCACTATCATTTACCATAAAAAAACCGCTTCCATCGATGGCAAGATCGGTTGCGCTTCCCGTTGTTTCAAAAGACCCTGGTAAAAACTGTGTGCCGACACTGTTTACCGACACTCCCCGGCCAATCTGCATAAAGGATGACACGCCCCCCGCAATGCTCTGGCTCAAAATATCGCCAAAAGATATCTTTGCCGACTTGTAGCCTACTGTATTGACGTTCGCTATATTGTTACCGATAACATCCATCTGTTGGGAACTGGCATTTAAGCCTGATATTCCTGCAAACAATGAGCTTCCCATTTTTTTATCTCCTTTTTCTTAAACTTCCGGTGCATTAACAGAGGTTATATTCCCAAAGGGTATATCCTGCCCGTTCACAGAGAGATAAGGTAAACCTTCCTTAAAAATGACCCCAGTAACTTCCCCTGTTATCATAGTATAAGCAGTTATCACATCTCCATTATCATTGATTGCGGATGCCTCGAAGGTATAATTACCATTGGCGATGCTGGTGCAATCCCACGCAATAGAATTTTCTCCCTCGTTTTGACCTCCAGGTTCGAGGGTATCCACAAGATTGCCCTCCTCATCATAAATCTTAATAGTGACTTCCTTGGCATTCCCCGATAAATTATACATTAGATCAACGGATGAACCATCCGCTTGGATAGTATCACCTTCTGCCGTTATCTCATTGCCAATGAGATTTACAGATTGAGCATTGTTCAACGAGGATTGATAAAGGCCTATATTTTGCAATTGCTCATTCATATTGACCAATTGTTCAAGGCTGGAGAATTGAGCAAGCTGCGCTGTAAAATCCGTGCCATCGAGGGGATCGAGAGGATCCTGATTTTTAAGCTGGGCGATCATCATTTCAAGAAATTCATCCTTCCCCACTGTATCTGCCTTGTTCGCCTGCATAACACTCGAAACTGCGTTGACATCACTGCTAATACTTTCTATACTAGACATTTTATACCTCCTCATCCGACCAGGCCGGAATTATACTTACGCAAATAAACTGATACGCCCATCAATCCGGACGTGTGGATTTTCTTCATCAAACAACGAAGGAGCATGACCCAGAGAATCCATTTTCCCCCTCTGATCTTCTTTGTTCTCTTTTTGATTATTGTCTTCTTTAAATAATGTTTCGTTCCGCCCGAATCCAGAATAATCAGTACTGTCCGATTTTTCTTGAATAATTACTATAATATTATCTGCAATCAATCCCTGACTGCGAAGAGCAATTTTAAGCGTCTCCATATTTGACTGCAATGTATGCCTGACATCATTATTCTCCGTCTGCAGAATAATATGCACTTTATTATTCCTGACAATCACATCCATATCCAGCGTTCCCAGATGGGGTGGGGTGAGCACAATCTTCACCCTTCCAGCCCTGTTCACACCATTTGCAATCTGACTGATCAAAGCCCGGGGTTCAATGCCGTTATAGTTCACACTCGCATTAACGGCCGCCGTACTGCTGCCCGCATGAAAAGTGGCATTAGGATATCCTCCCACAGAAGAAATCTTATCAACCAAACGCGCCGACGATGGCATTTCCTTGTGAAGAATCTTTATTTTAGGATCGATGAATTCCTTAACTCCTGTTTTTCCATGCTCGACTATAGTTTTTTCACTCTTAAGATCAGGATTTTTCAGAAGATTTTCAATTCCATCTTTGCCGCCGCCATCCTTACCCACTGCACCCCTGCTTTTCTTATTAGCCTCATCTTTTCCGACAACCGCATTAGTTAACTCCGGTTTCAGCGACCCTGATTCAATGCCCAGATTATTCAACCCCGGTTTCAGCGACCCCGATTTCAACGACCCGGGAACGACTCCTTTTGATGGAATTTCCTTGTGAAGAATCTTTGTTTTATGATCAGTCAGTTCATTAATTACTGTTTTCCCATGCTCGACTATAGCCTTTTCACCCTTAAGACCCGAATTTTTCAAAAGATTTCCAATTTCATTTTTACCACTGCCATACTTACCCACTGCACCCCTGCTTTTCTTATTAGCCTCATCTTTTCCGACAACCGCATTAGTTAACTCCGGTTTCAGCGACCCTGATTCAATGCCCAGATTATTCAACCCCGGTTTCAGCGACCCCGATTTCAACGACCCGGGAACGACTCCTTTTGATGGAATTTCCTTGTGAAAAATCTTCATTTCAGGATCGGTGAGTTCATTAACTCCTGTTTTTCCATGCTCGACCATAGTCGCTTCACCCTGTTTCGCTATATGCGATGCCTGATCTATCATAGGGGCAAACAACATCAACTGCCCCGGTTCCCCGACAGCATTTTCCTTTTGCATTTTTTTTGAACCGCCCGAAAGGCCGGCACTGTTTATTGAATCTGCCAAATTGAACTCCATCACCAATAGTTCCCTCTTAAATGTTTTATAAAAGAGTAAAAGCAAAAGACATGCCACTCTTCACACTTCAAAAATCATATTTAATATCAATATGTTACGAAAATATTAATAAGGAAGGAACTTAAGATGAGGCAACTTTTTCCTATTGATTTGAAAGAAATGCCGACTTCATTTTTGAATTTCACCTGACTTTATTATCTCTCCGGTTATCTCTACGGCTTTGCTCGGTTTTATATACCCCCATATCGCTCCCGCTTTTTTTTCTTTCATATTCATGATGATAGCCGCGGCTGCTTTGCTGTTCAATTTTTCAAGCATGGGACCTGCCAGTTCAGGGGGGGTAGACTCATAAACCTTTGCCAAATCCTTATATTTTTTATTATCCTTTTCCTTAAACACTTCAAGAAGCACTGTTACTCTTCCCTCTATCTCGGACAATCTGTCAATTTTGGAAAGTATATCATTGCTTAACGAATTTAATCTTCTCTCTTCAGATTTCAAAAAATTTTCCCGATCCTCAAGGGTCTTTTGCTTTTTTACCAATGAAGACAAAAGCTTTCTTTCTTCTGACAGGCTGTCCTCGAATATGTCCTTAGCCTGATGAACAGGGGCTGCTGCAACCCCTGAGTTCGCCGCCGCCGTGCTTGCAGGCAGAAGAAAATCAACGACGTCTAAATTTTTTATTATTCCTCCAATTGTGGCAATTTTTGCCAGAATAATAAATACTATCAAAACCTCACAGACAATTATTAATTTCTTCAATTTCACGCCCTCATAATTCCAGCTTCATCCAGTTGTTTTTGTTCCCTGGTGATTAAAGACAGTCTGTATTCTTTCAACTTTTTTTCTTTAATGATCTCCAGGATTTTTCTTTTTCTTGAAGCGCCAACAAGTTCTATTCTTTTCTCTTCCAGCTCCTTTTCAACCTTGCAGACAATCTCTTCCTGACGATTTTCCTCATCTCTTATATAATTAATATAAAAAAGGTAATTTGAGACATCTGCTGCGCTCATCCGACGTTCTCCCATCTTTTTCAAACTGAAGGTCAGATCCGTCTTTTCTTTTCTCAATTTTTTCAATTTTTCTATTCCACAAGAAAGACGTCTCTTTGTATCTGCAAACTCGAGCATCAGTTTCTCTTCTGTCTGTTTTCTGTAATTTAATACCGCCTGTAATCTAAAATCAAACATATACGGGCCTCGTTAAATAATTGAAAATTGTTCCCCAATTTGACTACTTTCAATCAAAAAGTGCAAATAGTTGTTTTTTGCTTCCCTCAAAATCAATCTTTCCATCAATGTCCTGTCTTAAAAATGAATTTACCCTGTCTATCATTCTTATTGCATTGTCTATTCCCGGATTACTTCCTCCCACGTAGGCACCTATATTAATAAGATCTTCCGCCTTTTTGTAGGTAGCTATGATATTTTTAATAGCATTCGCCTTTTTTCTGTGATTTTCATCCACAATATCGATCATTACCCTGCTTATACTCTGAAGAACGTCTACCG
>CAYWGN010000136.1:0-13933 GCA_964457495.1 uncultured Desulfobacula sp. | reverse complement strand
AATATATTTTGAAAATTTTGTCCCTTTTCTGTCTATTTTATTGCGGCAATTAACATCGTGTAAATAGTTTTGGTTATTGATTAGTTTGAAAATTAAGTATTGCGTTAGAATCATGGAGCAAATGAAGAACTTTGACGGTAGGTAAAACACCCCTTGAAGGGTGCATAAATTGCTGTCAAAGTTAGATTCCATAAGGCGGAGCAAGGAACTGGGTCTGTCATTTTAGAGCCCGAAAAAAACCTGTCCCAATACATGGCGAGATAGATGAACATCTTGTCAGGCATATCATAAAAGAATTGACATAAGACTTAAGACTAAGGGCTGATATTGACCCTGCACTGCAAACTTGATATGGTAAATATTATAGAATTCAATTGAACAGGAAAAATCAAATGCCCATACAGCCTGAAACCATTTTACAACATGCTTCCATCGGCGTCCTTGGAGTGGACAACAACGGGATTATTCAATATGCCAATCCTCGGGCAGAACAATTGCTTGACTGTAATATTGCCATGGGCGGTTCCTTGAAAGAGATTGATGCCGGTATGGCAGAACAGGTACTCTCCTGCATTGAACAAGGCAGAGAAAGCCAGACATTTCATGTCAAAAAACCAGGGAGCGGAATTGAAACCATGGTCTCTTTGATGACCTGTGACAATGGTACAACCGGAGCTACCTGCTTTATACGAACCCTTGAAAAGGTTGAAGCATCGGCCTGGAAACTGCCTAAAGTCAAAGAGATGCTTATGCAGTTTCAAACCCTTCTGGACCATAGTTATTATGGGATATACATCCTTGATCACAAAGGGATCGTCCTAAAGGTCAACGATGTTGCCGCAGGGCTCATCGGGCTTACAAAAGAGGAGGTGATTGGAACGAAAATCACTGATCTTGTTGAAAATGGTATTGTGGATACAGTCTTGACTCCTGCCATATTAAAATTCAAAAAACCATTGACCCGTCCGCTTTACATCATTAAAAGCAATAAATATATCATGGCATCGGGCATGCCCATATTTGATGAACACGGTAAAATTTTATTTGTTGTGGTCATTGAGCATGACATGACCATTGTAAAAGAGTTGAGAGCAAGACTGGATCAAGTAACCCAGGTAGCCGACACCATTAAAAGTGAATTGTCCGATCGCAATCTTCTTGAATTAAAAAACAGTAAAATTATTGCCGACGCTCCGGCAATGAACCAGGTGTTAACAGTGCTGCTTAAACTTGCAAAAATAGATGCCTCCAATATTCTTATCACAGGAGAATCAGGCACAGGAAAAGGACTTTTGTCTAAATTTGTACATCATAATGGTAGCCGAAGGAATAAACCCTTTATATCCATTAATTGTGCAGCGCTGCCAGACATGCTCCTGGAAGCTGAATTGTTCGGGTATGAAAAAGGCGCCTTCACAGGGGCCTCTGATACGGGTAAAGCAGGACTGTTTGAACTGGCCAATCAGGGAACTATTTTTTTAGATGAAATCGGAGATCTGCCTTTTCCCGTTCAGGCCAAACTCCTCAAATTTCTCGACGACGGGGAAATCAGAAGACTTGGTGGAACCCGGACCATCAAGGTTAACTGCATTGTCATTGCCGCCACCAATCAAAACCTTGAGGAACTGGTTCAAAGGAAAAAATTCCGCCAGGATCTGTATTTTCGCCTCAATATTTTCCCGGTCCGCATCCCGTCCTTGAGGAAGAGACGGGAAGATATCTTGAAAATTTCAAATTTTTACCTGGAAAAATATAATAAAATTTACAAGCAGAAAAAACGATTTTCGGAAAATTGTCTTGAGCAGCTTCAGGCATACGACTTTCCCGGAAATGTACGTGAATTAAAAAACATTATTAAAAACGCAGTTGTGATAAAAGAAAAGGATGTGCTGGACAGAATCCTTTCCCCTGGCATAACCAGACTGAAACCCAGGGACAGCGCCTCCTCAGACACATTTAAACCAGTGTTGTCCCAGGGATTTAACGAGGAATTGCTTGAATTTGAGCGTAACAAGCTTGAGCATGCCCTGACCAGATTTGATTCAACCCGGGATCTGGCTGAGCATCTTGGCATAAGCCAGTCCACAGTGGTACGAAAACTTAAAAAACACGGACTCTCTATTGATTAGAATTGCCTGATTTTCATACCGCCTGGCACCTTTAATATTAAATACTCATCGTTGAAAACTTTTTCTTGACAGATATCTGATGTGTGATATATCAGATATCAAGTATCTATAATACAATAAATGATCACCTGCGGAATGCTGCAGGTTTAAATCCATGCAACTACATGGAAAAGACAATTAATAATGGAGATAATGCAATGAAAATGACCACAGAAGAAGCCTTTATAAAAGTTCTCCAGATGCATGGCATTGAACACGCGTTTGGTATTATTGGTTCGGCAATGATGCCGGTCTCTGACCTGTTTCCCAAAGCAGGTATCACTTTCTGGGATTGTGGGCATGAATACAGCGCTGGTATGATGGCGGACGGTTTTACCCGAGCCTCGGGCAAGATGTCCATGATGGTTGGCCAGAACGGCCCTGGGATCACCAACTTTGTTACACCTGTAAAAACCGCCTATTGGAACCACACCCCTCTGCTGCTGATAACAGCCCAGGCCGCAAATATGACCATGGGTCAGGGCGGTTTTCAGGAAGTTCCCCAGATGGCCCTGTTTGAAGACATGGTTGCCTATCAGGAAGAAGTTCGTCATCCCTCCCGCGTGGCTGAAGTTCTCAACCGGGTGATCATGCAGGCAAAACGTGCCTCTGCCCCGGCCCAGATCAATATTCCCCGGGACTTCTGGACCCAGGTGATCGACATTGAACTGCCCGCTATTGTAGATTTCGAACGTCCGTCTGGTGGCGAGGAAGCAATTGCCCGGGCAGCAGCGCTTTTATCCAAAGCCAGGTTCCCTGTAATCCTGAACGGCGGCGGTGTTGTCATCGGCGGTGCGATCAAGGACGCAATGGCGTTGGCTGAACGTCTGGATGCGCCGGTATGCTGCGGCTACCAGCACAATGACGCTTTTCCCGGCAGCCATCGGCTGTACACAGGTACCTTGGGTTACAATGGTTCAAAAGCGGCTATGGAACTGATTGCCAAGGCAGATGTTGTTCTGGCCCTGGGTACGAGGCTGAACCCCTTCTCCACCCTGCCTGGTTACGGCATTGACTATTGGCCGACAAATGCTTCCATCATCCAGGTGGACATCAACCCCAACCGTATTGGTCTTACAAAACCTGTGACTATAGGCATTGTTGGTGACGCCAAAAAAGTTGCAACTCGTATTCTATCTCAACTTGAAGCAACAGCCGGGGACGCAGGCAGGGAAGAGCGCAGAGCAACCATAGAAAAAACAAAAACAGACTGGGACAAACAACTGGTTGGCATGGATCACGAAGAGGATGATGCAGGAACGACATGGAACAAACGAGCCCGTAAGCGTGACCCTGAAAAAATCACCTCCCGTATGGCATGGCGTGCTATATGTCCGGCATTGCCCGAAAACGTAATTATCTCTTCAGACATTGGAAACAGCTGTGCCCTTGGTGCGGCCTATCCGACCTTTGAACAAGGCCGAAAATACCTGGCTCCCGGTATGTTCGGACCCTGCGGATACGGTTTCCCGGCCATCCTGGGTGCCAAAATTGCACAGCCGGATATTCCCGTGGTCGGTTTTGCCGGTGACGGTGCATTTGGTATTTCCATGAACGAAATGACTTCCTGCGGTCGTGGCGAATGGCCTGCCATTACCATGATCATCTTTCGCAACTTTCATTGGGGTGCTGAAAAACGCAACTCCACCCTCTGGTATGCCGACAACTTTGTGGGAACCGAGCTGAACCGCGATGTTAACTACGCGCAAATTGCAAAAGCCTGCGGTGTTGAAGGTGTTCAGGCAACTTCCATGGATGATTTGACTAAAAAACTTTCCGCTGCCATACGGCTTCAGATGGAAGAAGGCAAAACCACTTTCATAGAGGTTATGACCAACCAGGAACTGGGGGAACCCTTCCGTCGCGATGCCATGACAGCGCCCGTTATAGTTGCAGGAATTGATAAGGCAGATATGCGTCCTCAGGAAGATGCATAAAAAAAATTAAAAGGAAAAACCCATGGAAACAAAAAAGAACTGGCTGGAATATGATGTCGAAGAAATGGTAGCGGGCGATAAAGATGCCCTGTGGCATCATTTAAAGCCCCACAAATGCTTTGAGACCCAGGAGCAGATGATCATTGTAGAGGGAAAAGGCCTCATGGTCAAAGATATCCGGGGACGTGAATACCTTGATGCCACCTCTGGCGGTGTCTGGAGCGTCATGGTGGGGTATGGTCGTGATTCCATTGCCGAGGCAGTTTGCGAGCAAATGAAAAAAATGAATTATTTTGCAGGGGCCTACGGCAATATACCTGCCATTAAATTTGCTAAAAAGCTTTTGGAAAAACTGCCCAACCATGACAAAGTCTATTTCTCCAACTCAGGCTCTGAAGCAAATGAAAAAGCCTATAAGATTGTTCGACAGGCATCCAGAATCAGTCCTGGGCGAAAAGGCAAATATAAAATAATGTACCGGGATCGTGATTATCATGGAACCACTTTCGGTGCTATGAGCTCAAGCGGACATGCCCAGCGGAAACAGGGTTTTGAGCCCTTTTTAGAAGGGTTTGTTGAATTTCCCCATTGCGCCTGTTATCGATGCCCCTATGATAAAACCTATGGAAAATGTAACATAGAGTGTGTCCGCAAGGTCGAGGATATCATCCTTAAGGAAGGCGCTGATACAATTGGTGGCCTGATTGTCGAGCCCATAACTGCAGGAGGTGGAATCCTTGTGCCGGTTAAGGAATATTATCCGATCCTGCAGGAAATCTGTAAAAAATATGATATCTGGCTTATCGTGGATGAGGTAGTCTGCGGATTTGGGAGGACAGGCAAATTCTGGGGCCATGAGCATTATGACTTTGATCCGGATATTATTACCATGGCAAAAGGTCTTGCAAGTTCATATGAAGCATTGTCTGCAACGGTTGTGAAACAAAAAGTCTATGATGTGTTTTTGAATGATCCGACAAATCCTGCCACCCGTCTTGATTATTTCAGGGACATCAGCACCTATGGCGGATGTACTGCGCCAATGACGGCGGCTCTTGAAAGCACAAGAATCATAGAAGATGAAAACCTTGTTGAAAACAGCAGAGTTATGGGCGAGTACCTGCTTGAAAAATTAAATGAACTGAAAAAATATAATTGCGTGGGTGAAGTCAGAGGAAAAGGACTTTTCTGCGGTATTGAGTATGTCAACAATAAAGAGACCAGAGAACCTGTCACCGAAGAACAGATGGCACAGCTCATGGGCAATGTTCTGGCTCAAAACGTGATTGTGGGACGCACCAACGCAAGTTTTCACGGGCTGAACAATGTCATGAATTTTGCCCCCTGCCTGATCATCACAAAGGAACAGGTAGATACCATTGTTGCCGCAGTGGCAACTGCCATAGAAAAAACGTTTTAAAAACAAGCTAAAACCATCCATATTTAAAGGAGATAAACCATGTTAATCGGAATACCAAAAGAAATAATGTACAAAGAGAAAAGGGTTGCAGCACTCCCGGAAACCATTGAAAAATTTAAAAAACTGGGTTTTGATGTGATTGTTGAAACAAAAGCCGGGGCCGGGGCCTTTGCCGATGATGAAGCATATACCAAAGCCGGGGCGCAAATTGCAGCTGATGCAGCCGAGGTTTTTGACAAATCAGATATTATTTTAAAAGTCAAGGAACCCATGTTTAACGAGCAGTTCAACAAGCATGAGATCGACATGTTAAAGGAAAACCAGAGGCTTATTACTTTTATCCACCCGGCAGCTCCTTCAAATCATGGGGATGTAAAAAGACTACAGGAAAGAAACATCACGGCATTTACAATGGATGGCATTCCCAGGATTTCAAGGGCCCAGCGAATGGATCCCTTGACTTCCATGAGTGCCATAACCGGTTATAAAGCCATCATTATTGCTGCAGCTAATTTTCCAAAATTCATCCCCATGATCGGTACGTCCATTGGAATGATAAAACCAGCCAATATTCTGGTGATTGGTTGTGGTGTTGTCGGACTTCAGGCAATAGCAACAGGAAAAAGGCTGGGGGGTATTGTAAAGGCGGTTGATATAAGGCCGGATGCAAAAAAAGAAGCTGAGAGCTTAGGTGTCAAGGTTGTGGGTTTTGATGCACCACCCGAACTTACCGTTGGTGAAGGCGGATATGCCAAGGCACTTTCTAAAGAATGGCTTGACAAGGAAAGACAAGCTTTGGCTCCTTTGGTTGCAGAATCTGATATCATTATTCTCAGCGCCCTTATCCCGGGGGAAGTTGCCCAGCATGTGATCACTAAAGAAATGGTTGAAACGATGAAACCAGGATCTGTTATCATTGATGTATCCATTGACCAGGGAGGAAATTGTGAGATAACAGATCCTGGGAAAGAATTAATGCATAAGGGCGTCTATATCTGTGGAATAAAAAACATACCTGGATCAGTACCAGTTCATTCTTCCTGGCTCTATGCCAATAATCTTTATTATTTTATTGAGAACCTTTATAAAGGCGGAACAGACGAATTTGACATGACCGATGAAATCATCAAAGGCGCTCTTGTGACCCACAAAGGCAAACTCTATCACGAAGGTACTATCAAGGCCATGGGGCAAACTGATCATTAAAAATTTTCCAGGAGCAAACCAATGACAAATCTTTTATTAATGGCCGGGGTTTTTGGGTTTTCCTTTGTGGTTGGATATTTTTTGATTTCCAGAATACCCACCTTGCTTCATACACCGTTAATGTCCATGACAAATGCCATCTCCGCTGTAACCATATTAGGGGTTTTGATTCTTTTCTCAGTCGCTTCAACCCGGACCGAGCAGATTATAGGATCTATTGCCTTTGTCATGGCATCTTTCAACCTTGTGGGTGGTTTTGCGATTACCGACAGGATGTTAAGGCTGTTTAAGAAAAAAGAAAGGGGGGCTGAAAAATCATGATAGAAACCTACTCTGCCATGAATCTGCTCCTGGATTTTTGTGTAATCGGCATCCTTATACTGGGAATCTGGCTGTTTCACTGGCCCCACAGGGCAAAGTTCGGCAACCTTACTGCCGCTTTTGCATTAGCCTGTGCTGCTGGTCTGATTCTATATCGAAACGGAACCATGTATCCTGGTATTATGCTGTTATCCCTTGTGGTCGGTTCAGGGGCCGGATATTGGGTGGCCAAGAGAATTACCATGATTCAGATTCCGGCCATGGTTGCCTTTCAGCATGGTGCCGGAGGGGTTGCTGCTTTTTGTCTTTCCCTTGCCGAACTGATGCGGGGTTCTCAACACCTTGGGATGGTGAATGAAATTTCCGGGCTCTTAGGCCTTGCTATTGGGTCCTTGACATTCAGCGGATCCATGATCGCCGGCGGGAAACTGTCAAACAAGCTTGGGCAGACCCCACGCATACTTCCAAAACACACATGGCTTGTAATGATAAACCTTGCTGCCATTATCGCTTTGATTATTGCATCAGTGTTTGCGCCAATGGGTAGCCGGATATTCTTTTATATTTCAATCATTTTATTGTCAATTGTCTTTGGAATTATTTTTTCCATTCGGATTGGCGGAGCTGACATGCCGGTTTTGATTTCATTTTTAAATGCAACCGCAGGTGTGGCTGCTGCCTTTTGCGGCATGATTATCGAAAACAAGCTGTTAATCTCCTGCGGAGCTACTGTGGCAGCTTCAGGATCAATACTGACCCATGTCATGTGCAGGGCAATGAATCGCAGCCTTTTCAGGGTTTTTGTTCCTCTTGAAAAACCCAGGATGAGGCCGGCAGTTAAGACTGAGCAAACCCAGGTTGCAGATCCTGTTGAAAAACAAATCCTTCATCAACCCATTGAAAAAAATAATTTTCAAACGGCTGTTGAAATAGCCCGCAATGCAAACAAAGTCATTATTGTTCCTGGCTATGGCATGGCTGTGGCACAGGCACAATTCGAAGTGATTGATTTTTCAAATAAACTGCTTGCCCTGGGCAAGGAAGTGAAATTTGCCATTCATCCCGTTGCAGGAAGAATGCCCGGGCATATGAATGTGCTTCTTGCTGAAGCGGGTGTTGACTATGATATTCTGGAAGAAATGGATGCCATAAATCCTGAATTCAAAAACACTGATTTGTCCCTGGTTATAGGTGCCTGTGATGTGGTGAATCCTGCAGCCATAGAAACTGACGGTTCCCCCATATCCGGCATGCCGATTTTACTGACCCATGAATCAAAACATGTGGTGTGCTGTAACCTGGATGATAAACCCGGATACTCAGGTGTTGAAAATCCTCTGTATAAAAACGATAATACAATTATGCTTCTTGGGAATGCCAAAGAAACAGTCCGGCAATTGCTTGAAAATCTTTCAGAGATAAAACCTGATGTTGAAGAATCATCAAGTCAAGACAAACCAAAGGGCCACTTGGATTCAGCCATAACTGCATTGGCATCCGCAAAAAAAATCATTATTATCCCCGGATATGGCATGGCTCTGGCACAGGCACAGTTCAAAGTGGTAGAGCTTGCATCAATTCTTGAATCCCGGGGGGCCCAGGTAAAATTTGCCATTCATCCCGTTGCAGGAAGAATGCCCGGGCACATGAATGTTCTTCTTGCTGAAGCAGAAGTCGATTATGACATACTTTGTGAAATGGATGACATCAATCCTGAATTTTCACAAACAGATGCTGTTCTTGTTTTTGGTGCCTGTGACGTCATAAACCCGGCAGCAATGGAGACGGAAGGTACTCCTATTTCCGGGATGCCGATACTTTTGGCCCATGAAGCCAAAACAATAATCGTCTGCAATTTTGATGCAAAGCCGGGTTATTCCGGGGTAGAGAATACCTTATACGAAAATCCGAAAACGATAATGCTGTTAGACGATGCAGCATCAACTGCAACCCATTTGATTTCGGCCTTAAAGGCAATGGAATCTGCAGAGTAAGGCCGTACTCAACGACTTTTTGTTTTGGTTATATGCTTGTTGAAAAATGCTGGTAAGGAGTACCATAATGCAAATTGAATTGAATGTTTTATCTCTTAGAGAGCAGGTGTATACCTATTTACGTCAGCAGATGAGCCTTGGGGTACTGGTTCCCGGTTCAACCATCAATATCGGTGAAATCGCAAGCCAGCTGGGTATCAGCAAAACCCCCTTAAGAGATGCGCTGATTCACCTTGAGGTCGAAGGCTTTGTCTCCATCCTGCCCCGGCGGGGGGTTTGTGTGAATGTGCTGACGCTGAGTGATGTTAAAAATGCTTATACGGCCATTGGAATGGTGGAGGCATCCATTATTGTGGATTGTTTTGACAGGATTGAGCCATCTCACATTTTAAAACTAGAAGAATTAAATGAGACCATGCGTATAGACGTTGAAAAAAATGATTTTACACAACTTTTCACCACCAATGTTGCCTTCCATGATGTTTATCTGGATATTTCAAACAATGATTTGATCAAAAAATTCATCCTTCCGATAAAACAGCGCCTGTACGATTTTCCCAGACAAAATTATATCAGCCAGTGGGAAATACAAAACTGCAAAGAGCATCAAGCGTTTATTGATTGTCTAAAACAGGGAAAGCCTGAAAAAGCGGCTAAGGCATTAAAGGATGTCCACTGGTCCTTTGAGTACCAGAAAAATTTTATTAAAAAATTTTACAATATAAAAGAATAAAAAAACCTGACAAGGTTTGATGGTTACCCTATGAAAATATTGGTTATTAATACGGGAAGCTCTTCATTAAAGTATCAGCTTTTTAATATGGAGAATGCCAGTGTAATGGCCAGGGGCAGTATTGAACGGATTGGTGAACCCCAGGGTATTTTAACCCATCATATATGTATACGGGGCAGGGATAAAAAAGTTGTCCAAGAGCAGGAAATAAAAACACACAAACTTGGAATGCATCTTGCTGCAAAACTGATAATTGATCCAAAGACCGGTGTTATTGATGATATAAGCCAGATTGATGCCATAGGTCATCGCGTGGTCCAGGGTGGAGAAGCCTTTGGATCTGCCGTTCTTATTGATACCAAAGTCAAGCAGGCAATCAGGGACAACACCCCTCTTGCACCATTGCACAATCCGCCAAATCTTATGGGCATCCAGGTTGCTGAAGAACTTTTTCCCGGCATACCCAATATCGCTGTTTTTGATACTGAATTTCACAGGACCGTTCCGCCCAAAGCATTTCTTTATGCCCTGCCCTATGAATATTATACGAAATTTAAAGTTCGCAGATATGGCTTTCACGGGACATCGCACAAATATGTTTCAAAAAAAACTGCCATGCTTATGGAAAAGGACATAAACAAAATAAATCTCATTACCCTCCACCTTGGAAATGGGTGTTCCATCTGTGCCATTGAAAAAGGCAAATGCAAAGATACTTCCATGGGCATGACACCCCTGGCAGGCATTATGATGGGAACCAGATCAGGAGATATTGACCCTGCCATCATCGGATACCTTATGGAACAAACGGGTATGAGCATACAGGAACTGGATATTGTATTAAATAAAAAGAGCGGGCTCAAAGGAATCTGTGGATTGAATGATATGCGGGATATCCATGAAGCATCAGCAAAGGGCGAAACAAAAGCCTTGCTTGCTGTTGAAATGTTTTGCTTTCAGGTTAAAAAATATATCGGTGCCTACGCAGCTGTTCTTGGCCATGTTGATGCACTGGTGTTTACAGCAGGTGTGGGAGAAAATGACCATATTATAAGGGCAAAAACCTGTGAGAATCTTTCATTTTTAGGTATTCAGATAGATCCTGAAAAAAACAGACAAAAAAATCCTAAACCCTTTTATATTCATTCCCGGGAAAGCCGTGTACAGGTATGGGTGGTCCCCACCAAAGAAGAACTTCAAATAGCAAAAGATGTTCTAGAAATATTGAAATAATTAAATGGGGGTCAGGCTTTCCTTATTGTCGTTATTGTCAATAAGGAAAGCCCCACAATATTTAAGGCCGAAACTTGAGTTAAACAATTACATTTTAGGCCTCAGGTTTTTGGGATCATATGGTGAGCCTGAAGCCAGAGTAGCCGGCACAAGATTTCCCTCAACCATGATCTGGTATTTTCCCTGTTTGATCCACTCTTCTGTGATGCCTGTTGGATTTCGCAGATACCCCATGGCAACAGCTGTTTTGACCTCAAACCCATAAGCTCCGGAGGTTGTAGTGCCGTTAAATTCCCCATCTCGAAAGATAGGCTCATTTCCATAGAGCATGATGCCTGGATCATTTAAGGTAAACATGGTAAGTTTGCGGGTAAGTTTGCCCGCCTTTTGTCTGGCAAGGGCTTGTTTGCCCAGAAAATCTGCTTTGTCCAGTTTAACACCAAAACCAAGACCTGCTTCATAGGGATTGTCATCAGGGGTTATGTCTGATTCCCAGTGACGAAGACCTGTTTCAAGGCGCAGCGAGTTTACAGCCTGCATTCCAACAAGCTTCAGACCATGTTTTTTGCCTTCTTCCATAATGGCATCAAAAACAGGAATAGTGAAAAATGAGGGAATATACAATTCCCATCCAAGCTCTCCAACATAGGACATCCTCACAGCCAGAACCCTTGCATAGGAAAGATCAATATATTGTGCAGTGCTGTAGGCAAACGCCTGGTTGGAAAGATCCGCATCTGTAAGAGCTGAAAGAAGGTCTCTGGATTTTGGTCCCATAACAGCAAGCATGGCATATCCATGGGTGACATCTGTTATGGTGCATACAGCTTCTTTCGGGATTCTACGTTTAATATAATCCAGGTCCCGAATGGTTGTGCCTGCTGCTGTAACAATAAAAAAAGTTTCATCATCAAGCCTTGTTACTGTAATATCTGTTTCAAATCCACCTCTTTCATTTGTCATGGGTGTGTAAACCACCTTCCCTGTTTCAACTGCCACATCATTGGTACAAAGGTATTGCAGAACCGATTGAGCATCACGGCCCTGAACCAGAAAGTTGCCCATGGAGCTTAAGTCATACATACCCACTCCATGCCTGACAGCAAGATGTTCTTGTTTCTGAAATGGAAGCCAATTGGGTGATCTCCAGTCATATTTATGGACAGGGTCAACACCTTCAGGCACAAAAAAATCAGCTCTTTCCCATCCTGCAATCATTGAAAAACAGGCGCCGTTTTCCTTAAGGCGGTCATGGACAGGGGAACATATAACAGGTCTGGCCGTTGTTCTCTGGCGGTTTGGATAATGGTGTTCATATAGGATACCAACAGATTCAATAACCCGGTCATGGAGGTATCTGGCATTGGCCTGCCAGGGAAAATACCTGCGCACATCAACTGGCCAGAGCTGCTCCTCGGGATACCCCTGGGAAATCCACTGGGCAAGGGCGCGTCCAGTGCCTGCAGAACCTGCAATACCAACCGAGTTCATACCGCATCCCACAAAGAAGTTCTTAACACCGGGAACTTCACCCACCATAAAGGCATTATCCGGTGTAAAACTTTCAGCACATACTTCCAGATGTCTGATCTGGGCATCTTCCAGGGCAGGAAACCGTTCAAAACCACATTCCATGAACACTTCAAACTGATCCCAGTCTTCAGCAAGCTCAGTAAATTTCCAGTCTTCGGGAATTCCTTTCATACCCCAGGGTTTGGCAACCTTTTCAAAACCACCCAAAAGGATTCCGCCGGATTCTTCTTTAAAATAGGTGACACCATCAAAATCACGCACAGTTGGAAAATGTTTTTTCAATCCTTTAATGGGCAGTGTAATGGCGTGCATATGTTCAGCAGCATGGAGGGGAATGATTACATTTACCATTTTACCGATATTTTTTCCCCACATACCGGCACAATTAACAAGATACTGGCATTTGACAGATCCATGTTCTGTATCAACCCCTGTAATCTCTCCATTTGCTGTTTTTATGTCAATAACCTTGCAGTTTTCAATAATGACAGCTCCACCCATTTTAGCGCCTTTGGCAAGTGCCTGGGTTGCGCCTATTGGATCGACCTGGCCATCATTGGGAAGATAAAATGCTGAAATAAGACCTTTTGCGCTCATTCCCGGAACCATATCTTCTGCTTCTTTAAGGCTGATTTCATACATATCAATGCCAAAAGCTTTTGCCATGGCAGCACCACGAAGCCATTCCAGTCTCCTGTCTTCTGTCTGGCAAACACCGATTGCACCGGTTCTGACAAAATATGGGTCCACACCCGTCTCTTTGCCAAGCTTTGAATAAAGTTCAGATGCATATTTTGCAAGGTTTGTCATCTCTTGATTTTGACGTAATTGTGCAAGCAAACCTGCTGCAGCAAAGGTTGTACCACAACCCAGCTCTTTTCGTTCCAGTAAAAGAACATCTTTAAATCCCATCTTGGTCAAATGATAGGCTGTACTGCATCCTACAATACCACCGCCAATAATAATGATCTGAGCCTGATCAGGTAATTTTGCTGCCATTAGAACCTCCTTAACTATTTTTTTTATAAAAAAACTGCATTTATGTTTTGTAATATAAACTATATAGCAACAGGCGTACCAGGAGACTCATTTATGTGCAAGCATAGTTAACCCAAAGACATAGACAAAAAATAATCTTTAAAAAAACAATAGGTTGGCATATGGACATGAAATAAAAATACGATTATTGCCAAAATAAATATCCATGATAATTATGGCTTTATGGGGTTTTATATCCCAAAAATGCAAAGTGATCCATAATTGCATCGCCTATACACTATAATGACATACAGCCCTATATTTTTTACTGCAGCATTACACAACTTATTGCCCAGATCTTTTTTTGCGTAATCCATTGGAACACACATCACTTTGGATCTGTTCTCTGC
>CAYWGN010000135.1:0-13961 GCA_964457495.1 uncultured Desulfobacula sp. | reverse complement strand
AAACACACAGAATCAAATTCATCAAGAGTCCATTACCTTATAATTGGAGATAGAGAGGAATGAAAAGAACCGGGTTTTAGACATACTGATGTGGTGTGGAATATTATCAAAAAAATCAGTTTTTCTAAATCAAAATCCGGTACAACATTTTGTTGTTGATGGAATTTTTATTCATATAGAAAATTCAATCATAGAAAATCTGACAATGTTTTGACAATGTATTTTGAGAGAATATTTGTTGTAAGTGATTGATTTTATTAATATAAATGGCGGAAGTGCATGGGAATCGAACCCACCCGGGACGGTATTAACGCCCCACATCGGATTTGAAGTCCGAGGGCCCCACCAGTGAGCCGCGCACTTCCGCATCGGAATAGAAAAAAACAGTACACCTGAAGACCCTTGTTTGTCAAGCAATTTTACTGTTTTTGTTTTAAAAGACAAAGAAAATTTGGAAGATTTTTCAACAAATTTTCATATAATTTCTAGGCCCATATCAAAAATATAATTTGGCGAGTTATTTTGCTTCCCCAATGATTGTTTTGATTGTGTTTTCTACTTCTTCGGCGATTAATTTTAATTCTTCAGAATCATTCAAAACAGATAAAAGCTCTGTGGGTTTTAACGTCCCTATTTTAACTTGCCCATTTTCTTCCCAAACAGAGATCTGGGAAACCTGTATCAAACAGAAAGCCCACCAGTGATCCGCGCAATTTCGTAATTAATCATGGAATTAATAATAAAAATTTAGTATATATTATTCTTTTGATTTGCCAGTTTGCTTTTATAATACTCGATTAACTGAAGGAATGATAAATGATAAATTCACAGAGACTGGGCCAAAGATTTAAAGCCCTTGTTGAGATTGATTCTCTTTCCTGCCAGGAAAAAGATGTTGCAATGGAACTTGAAAAAATATTAACAAAAATGGGTGCAACGGTCTGTTATGATACGGCAAAAGTGAAGGTGGGCGGTAATTGCTCCAACCTTGTAGCTAAGTTTAAGGGAAATATTGATGCAGAACCTGTATTTTTATGTGGTCACATGGATACTGTCGGACCAGGAAAGGGTATAAAGGTTCAGTTTGAGGATGGTATTTTTAGAAGTGATGGAACAACCATCCTGGGTGCAGATGACAAATCAGCCCTTGCTATCATTCTTGAAGTCATGGCTGTGATCCTTGAAAACAAGATAGATTACCCGCCCGTTGAGATTATTTTTACTATTTGTGAAGAAATCGGTCTTTTAGGGGCAAAGCATTTTGATTATTCCTTAATGGATTCAAAATTCGGGTATATCCTTGATTCAACGGATACAGAAGGTATTGTCACAAAAGCTCCAGGTGCAAACAAGATCATCATAAAGATTTTTGGAAAAGCCGCCCATGCCGGCGCAGAACCGGAAAATGGAATTAATGCTATTTTAGTGGCATCTAAAGCAATTTCAGGGCTTAAATTAGGCAGGATTGATGAAGAGACAACCTGTAATCTTGGCACCATTAAAGGCGGAGTGGCCACCAATATTATCCCTGATTTTGTTGAAATCCATGGGGAAGCCCGAAGCCATGATGTTGAAAAATTAAAAGCAGTTACAGACAATATTGTATCTGCATTTTACACTGCCGCAAAAAAATTCAATAATGGTTCAGACCTTCCCAGGATAGAGGCCATTGTTGAGAATGATTTTACCAGTACAAATATTTCTGAAGATCACAGGACCATTAAACTTGCCAAAAAAGCCGCCAAAAACCTTGGTATTTCTTTGGCAAGCAAGACCATTGGCGGTGGTGCAGATGCAAATGTATTTTTTGGCAAAGGCATTGTTGCAGGGGTTCTTGGAACGGGCATGACGGATGTTCACACCTTAAATGAATCTGTTGCCATCAAGGATATGGAAGCTGCAGCAAGGTTGGTACTTGAGATTTTAAAGGTTCATACGGCAGGAGAAATTTAAGGATGATTGCCTATGTTGATATGTTTTCCGGTATCAGCGGGGATATGACCCTTGGCGCGCTGATTGATCTTGGTGTACCACTTGACTGGTTAAAAGAAAAATTAGGTCATGTTTTAAATGGCTTTCAATTAAAGACACGCATTGTATACAAGCACCATTTAAAAGCAATAGACCTGGTTGTAGATGTCATTGATGAGGGCAGGACATCACGGAATTATAGTGAAATAAAGGCATTGATTACGAACAGTCCTCTGCCTGAAAAGGTGAAAGAAAACAGTCTTTCAGCTTTCCGGAAAATCGCCCTGGCCGAGTCCCATATTCATGGTAAAGATATTGAAATAATTCATTTTCATGAAATCGGCGGAATAGACTCCATTGTTGATATTATCGGCTCTTTTCTCTGTGTGGAATATCTTGGCATTGAAAAGGTATATGCCTCGTCTATTCCTCTAGGGTCTGGCTTTGTGACCTGTGCCCATGGACAGATACCCGTTCCCGTTCCGGCAACCATGGCCATTTTAAAAGATATTCCTGTTAGATCATCTGATGCAACAACAGAGATTGTTACCCCGACAGGGGCTGCCATTATTGCTACACTTGCCTCATCTTTCGGGCACATGCCAGAAATAATCATAAAACAGGTCGGTTATGGTTCAGGCAAAAGGGAAACGGGGTCAGGCCTTCCCAATCTGCTGCGCATTATTCTGGGAGAACCCCTGAAGGATGAAAATAAAAATAAAACAGGTTTTCAAAAGGAAGCCATTCATGTTGTCAAAACAAACGTGGATGACACAACCCCTGAGGTTCTGGGATTTTTAATGGAAACCCTGTTTGAAAACCAGGTGCTTGATGTCTGTTATATCCCGATTCAAATGAAAAAAAACAGACCAGGGATTCAGCTGGAGGTGATATGTCGAAAACAGGATCTGGATAATATTGTTCAAATTATACTTGCCCAGACCACATCTATTGGTGTGAGGCATTATGAATGCGAGCGGTCTTTTCTTTTAAGGGAAAAAGCCTTTGTTGAAACTTTATATGGAAAAATACAGGTAAAAAAGATCACTAATCCTGACAATAGTATCCGGTTTGTTCCGGAATATGATATTGCAAAAAAAGTGGCAAAGGAAAAAAAGATTCCATTAAAAGATGTTTACACCCAAATTTTATCTGATACAAAGTCACTTGACCCAATCCTCTTGACCCAATCTTCTTGACAGGGACTGATGCAGAATATAAAACTTCAAAATGACCTTAAATCAGAAATTTATAATATTTATAGCCACAGGATGCTATTCAGGTAAAACACCCTTTGCACCAGGTACCTTTGGAACTATTGCAGCAATTCCTTTTGCACTTGTTTTTTTAATTATTCCCACATCTTTTATCGGGATTTATATTACAGGCTTAATCCTTGTGGCTATTTATTTTTCCGATCAGGCTGAAAAGATCCTGGGAAAGAAAGATCCAGGTTGTATTGTTATTGATGAAATTGCAGGATATGTTGTAACCATGTCGTGGGTTCCCATTAATATCTATACGATTGTGGCCGGGTTTTTTATATTCAGGTTTTTTGATATTGTGAAACCTGGGCCTGTGAAATATTTTGAAAATAATTTTTCAGGAGGAGCAGGGATAGTCCTGGATGATATTATGGCAGGTATTTTATCTGCAGCTGTTTTAAGAATTCTATATTTATCAGGCATATTTTAGGAGAAAAGAGATGGATAAAAATTTAGAAAAGGATAAGGCTGTAAAAACAGCAATGAGCCAGATTGAACGCCAATTTGGCAAAGGATCTATCATGAAACTGGGCGGCAGGGCAATTGAAGCTGTTCCCGTTATACGATCAGGCTCCCTTGCACTGGATAAGGCTCTGGGGGTTGGCGGATATCCAAGGGGCAGGGTGATTGAGATATATGGTCCTGAATCTTCGGGAAAGACAACTCTGGCGCTTCATGCCGTTGCCGAAGCGCAAAAGGATGGCGGGATCGCGGCCTTTATTGATGCAGAACATGCCCTGGATGTAGCCTATGCCAAACGGCTTGGAGTGGATTGTGATGAACTTTTAGTGTCCCAGCCCGATACAGGAGAGCAGGCCCTTGAAATTGCAGACATGCTGGTCAGAAGCGGCGGCATTGATATCATGGTTGTGGACTCTGTGGCAGCCCTTGTTCCCCGGGCTGAAATTGAAGGAGACATGGGGGATTCCCACATGGGACTTCAGGCACGACTCATGTCCCAGGCCTTAAGAAAGCTTGCAGGCACCATCGGCAAAACCAATACCATCATTATTTTTATTAACCAGATCCGGATGAAAATCGGTGTGGTCTATGGGAATCCTGAAACCACCACGGGTGGTAATGCCTTGAAATTTTATGCTTCCATGCGTCTTGAAATCAGAAGGGCTGCTCCCATAAAAGAAGGCCAGGAAATCATCGGAAACCGGACCAAGGTCAAGGTTGTGAAGAACAAATTGGCACCACCATTCAAAGATATTGAGTTTGATCTCATGTATGGAGAAGGTATCTCAAGAACGGGGGATCTGCTTGACATGGGTGTTGACCTTGAGATTGTAGATAAAAGCGGATCCTGGTATTCTTTTGAAGGCGAAAGAATCGGTCAGGGTAGAGAGAATGTAAAGATCTTTTTAACTGACAATCCAGACATATTTGAAAAAATTGAGATTAAAGTTCGAGAACAATTGGGCATTGAAAAGCCTGGCCGCAATGATAAAAAAAAAGAAGCAAAAGCATAGTGGTATATTGAATTAGTATTTGAGCCCAAAGAAGTAATTGGAAAAATAAGCGGTTTTCAGTCCAGTACAAATTAGGAGTTGTGACATGACAGGCAATGAAGCCAGAAAAATTTTTATGGAGTATTTTAAAAAACATAATCACCAGCAGGTAAGATCTTCTTCCCTTGTACCCCAGGATGATCCAACCCTTTTGTTTGTAAATGCCGGTATGGTGCAATTCAAACGTGTGTTCACAGGAGATGAGAAAAGGGAATATTCAACTGCCGTAACTGCACAGAAATGTGTCAGGGCCGGTGGAAAACATAATGACCTTGAAAATGTCGGTTATACGGCAAGGCATCACACTTTTTTTGAAATGCTGGGCAATTTTTCTTTTGGTGACTATTTTAAGGCAAAAGCCATTGCCTTTGGCTGGGATCTTCTCACAAACGGCTATGGGTTTGACAAGGAAAAACTCTGGGTATCTGTTTTCCATGAAGATGATGAAGCTTATAATATCTGGCGGGATCAGGTTGGCGTACCAGAGGAAAAAATCGTAAGGCTGGGAGAGGAAGACAATTTCTGGTCCATGGGAGATACAGGGCCCTGCGGACCCTGTAGTGAAATTCATATTGATCGCGGTCAAGAATTTGGTTGTGACAGAAAAGATTGTGCAGTGGGTTGTGACTGTGACCGGTGGCTGGAATTATGGAACCTTGTCTTTATGCAGTTTGAAAAAGATGAGCAGGGCAATATGACACCACTGCCAAAGCCAAGTATCGATACGGGTCTGGGACTTGAACGGGTGATTTCAGTTCTTCAAGGGGTCCCTACAAATTATGACACAGATCTTTTTGTGCCGATTATGGAAAAAGTGGGTGAGCTTTCCAATAAAAAACGTCATGAATCAAACCAGGTTGAAGTGGCAATGAAAGTCATTGCTGATCATTCCAGGGCAACGGCTTTTTTGATATGTGATGGGGTTATGCCTTCCAATGAAGGTCGCGGGTATGTGCTTCGCCGAATCATGAGACGGGCCATCCGGTATGGAAGAAGTATCGGGCTTGTCAAACCTTTTTTGCATGAGACGGTACAGACGGTTTTCAAGATTATGGATGAAGCCTATCCCGAGCTTAAAGACTCTTCTGCATTTATTTTGAACGTAGTGAAAAATGAAGAGGAAAAGTTTCTTGAAAC
This sequence comes from uncultured Desulfobacula sp., assembly GCA_964457495.1. Classification (GTDB taxonomy): domain Bacteria; phylum Desulfobacterota; class Desulfobacteria; order Desulfobacterales; family Desulfobacteraceae; genus Desulfobacula. The sequence goes on along the minus strand of CAYWGN010000135.1, from coordinate 8,074 downwards.
TCTGGGTACGGGTATGAAACTCTTAGAAGTCACCATAGATGAAATAAAGGCACAAAAGAGTGCCATGATTCCCGGGGATGTGATTTTTAAACTCTATGATACCTTTGGATTCCCCGTGGACATCATTATCGATCATGTCAAAGAGATGGATATTGATCTTGACCTGGAAGGGTTTGAAAGGAATATGGCAGAACAAAAAGCAAGGTCAAAGTCTACTAAAAAATTCACAGGCGTTGGCGAAGCCTATAAAGTCTTGACCTCAAAAGGGGTGAAAACAGTTTTTGAAGGCTATGACAATATTGAAACAAGATCCCAGGTCCTCATCATTGTCAGGGACGATAAAGAAATTGCAACAGCTCAACAAGGTGATGCCATAGAAATCGTTACTGCTGACACTGTATTTTATGCAGAATCCGGAGGTCAGGCCGGCGACACAGGAATTTTTGAAAATAAAAGTTGTGTCATCAACATTATGGAAACGGTAAAAGACCCCACGGGAATTGTTATCCATAAAGGTCTGGTGGAAAAAGGCAAGGCAAAAAAAGGAGATTTGTTTATTCTTAATGTGAATGCTGCAAAAAGGCAGAACACAGCCTTAAACCATTCCGCCACCCATATTCTGCATTCAGCTTTAAGAAATGTTTTAGGAGATCATGTAAAACAATCCGGCTCTCTTGTGACGGACACAAGATTAAGATTTGATTTCACCCACTTTTCTTTTGTTTCTGCGGAAGAACTCAAGGTCATAGAAAATCAGGTCAATTTAAGGATTCGTGAAAATCATCCAATTGAAACAATAGAGATGAATATTGATGAGGCTGTAAAAGCAGGGGCCACAGCACTTTTTGAAGAAAAATACGGAGATGTGGTAAGGGTTGTATCCCAGGGGTCATTCTCCCAGGAGCTTTGCGGAGGAACCCATACAAATAAATCAGGTGATATCGGATTATTTAAAATCCTGTCAGAAGGAGGGATTGCATCGGGCATCCGAAGAATTGAGGCGGCAACGGGTCAAATAGCGCTTGATTATATTCACAGGGAACAAAGCCTTATTGAATCAGCTGCAGGTTTGTTAAAAGGGGCTAAAGAGGATGTGGTATCAAAGGTTGAGGCCTTATTAAAGGATAAGAAAAATCTTGAAAAAGAACTTGAATCTTTAAAAGCAAAAATGGCATCAAAGTCTGTGGAAAACATTGATGATGTTGTAAGAGAAATAAAAGGAGTCAAAGTGATTTCAAAACGGGTGGAGATTGAAAACCCTTCCCAGTTAAGAGATCTTGCTGATAAATTCAAGACAAAAATAGGCTCTGGGGTCATTCTTCTGGGCGCCGAATCCAATGGAAAAGCTTTATTGATTTCTATTGTGACGGATGATTTGACAAAAAAATTTAAGGCAGGGGATATTGTAAAAGAAGCAGCTAAAATAGTTGGCGGCGGTGGTGGTGGCCGTCCTGATATGGCCCAGGCCGGCGGTACAAAGCCTGAAAATCTTGATAAGGCACTTGAATCTGTTTTTAAAATTATGTCATGACCGCATATTTCATAAGACGATTGCTTCTGGTGATACCGACATTCATCGGTATCACCATTATGGTTTTTACCATCACTCGTTTTGTGCCCGGTGGCCCCATTGAAAGAATTATTTCCGATACAAGGGCCATGCAGACAGGGCAGGGTGGATCATCCACATCGTCCGGTCCCAGCGGCGGGCAACCCCTTTCTGAAGAACAAATTCAAAAATTAAAAGAATATTACGGGTTTGATAAACCCGTATTGACCAGCTATTTTCTCTGGCTGTCAAAAGTGTTGCAAGGGGATCTTGGCAAATCCACACGCTATTATGATCCCGTCTGGGATATGATAAAAGAGAGAATTCCCATTTCCCTTTATTTTGGTATCCTGAGCCTGATCATGATTTACGGGGTCTGCATTCCACTTGGTCTGGCAAAGGCCGTCCGGCATAAAACAGGGTTTGATAATATCACCTCCATTATTATTTTCATGGGGTATGCCATTCCAGGATGGGTGGCAGGCGTACTTATGCTGGTATTGTTTTCATCCAATTATGATGTGTTTCCCTTAGGAGGCCTTGTATCTGAATTCTTTGAAGAGATGAGCTTGTTTGAAAAAGCCAGGGACATTGCCTGGCATACCATTTTGCCATTATTTTCCTATGTTGTCGGTTCGTTTACCGTGATGACGCTTTTGATGAAAAATACCCTGATGGATAATTTGTCTTCCGATTATGTCAGGACTGCCATTGCCAAGGGCCTTCCCTTTAAAAAAGCCGTACTGAATCATGCCATGCAAAACAGCCTGATCCCCATAGCAACCAGTTTTGGAAATAATATTTCCATTATTTTAATGGGATCATTTTTGATTGAAAAAGTATTCAATATCAATGGCATGGGACTTTTGGGATATGAATCCATCCTGGACCGGGATTACCCTGTGGTAATGGGTATCCTTGTTATTTCTTCTTTGTTGTTCATGGTGGGTAATATTTTGTCAGACCTTTGCGTTGCCTTTGTCGACCCCCGGGTGAGGTTTAAATGATCCTTATGAATCCCGGCACTTTAAAAAAAATGAAACGGTTTCGATCCATAAAAAGGGGATTCTGGTCATTTGTTATTTTACTTATCATGATTTTTGTGTCATTTTTTGCTGAGGTCTTTATCAATTCCCGGGCGATAATGGTCTATTATAATGGCAATCTTTATTTTCCAACCTATACACAAATGATCCCGGGCTCTACGTTTGGGCTTGGCTATGAATATGAAACCAATTACCGGGACCTTAAAACAAAATTTAAAAACTCTTTAAATTTTGTGGTCATGCCCCCTGTGCCCTACAACCCTTATGAGAATGATTTAAAGTTTAATTCTTATCCGCCGTTTCCCCCTTCCTTTAAAGAAAATCATTTTTTAGGTACTGACAATGTGGGCAGGGATATTTTTGCACGTCTTGTATACGGCTTTAGGACAGCCATTATTTTTTCCTTTGTTCTTTTGCTCCTGAATTATACCATTGGTATTACCATTGGCTGTTCCATGGGGTATTTTGGGGGCAAATTTGATTTAATTTTTCAGCGGATTATTGAAATCTGGAGTAATGTTCCGTTTTTATATGTGATTATTATCATTGCCTCCATTGTGATACCTAATTTTTTGATACTAATTTTAATCATGGCTTTTTTCGGGTGGATCGGCATTACCTGGGTCATGCGGACCATGACCTATAAGGAAAAGGAAAGGGAATATGTCCTGGCAATGCGGACCCTTGGCGCTTCCCATGCACGGATCATCTTTAAACACATTATCCCCAATACCATTTCAGTGATTGTGACCTATGCTCCCTTTGCCATTTCAGGGGGAATTGTCTCTTTAACTTCACTTGATTACTTAGGGTTTGGGCTGCCTGCCCCGACACCTTCCTGGGGGGAATTATTGTCCCAGGGCTGGCAGAATATGGAGGCCTGGTGGATTGTTTCTTCTGTTGTAGCCGCCCTTGTCATAACCCTTATGACGGTCACATTTATCGGTGAAGGCATAAGAGAGGCCTTTGATCCGAAACTGCACACTATTTATGAATAAAAAGGGTATTAAATTTTCAGGTTTTGGTCAGGCACGAGTTAATAGACTTTCCTTTTGGAAAAACCTTTTCCAAGTACGTTAAATGTATTTTCAGTAATCAAGAAGGCGTCGGGATCAATGGTAAATGCAATTTCCTCGATTCTTTTGATCTGGTACGTATTGGCAACTGTCATGATGATATCTTTTTCCATGCCAGAGTATGCTCCTTCTCCTTTTAAAAAGGTTGCCCCCCTGTTAAGTTTTCTCATGATTTCATCGGTGATCGGCCTGGGATTATTTGAGATGATAAAAATTAATTTTCTCTGGTTAAGCAGAGCAATGAAATATTCAATCACCTGGGAGATGATATAACTCATGGCCATGGAATATAAAATCAAATCTGTATCCAAAAATCCAAAACTGAAAAAAAATAATACAAAATTAAAACTGAAATTGTATGTCCCGATTCGAATACCAAATTTTTGATTTAAAATGATCGCGATAATATCATTACCACCGGCAGAACCCAGGGAACGAAAGATAATGCCGGCGCCTGCACCAATGATGGCTCCCCCGGCCATGGCTGCCAGCATCAGATCCTTGACCGGGATTTCAAAGCGGATCAAATCAATGGCAAGGGTCAGGACGATGGCGCCATAAAGGCTGTATAATAAAAATCGCCTGCTGACAAAGATCCATCCAAAGATAAAGACCGGGATATTTAAAATAAAATACCAGATGCCTGGTGTAAAAATTTTGGTATAATAAAAGGCTAAAATTCCTGCACCGGAAAACCCGCCCGTAATCATCCCATTGGGAATCACAATGGCTTTCAGGCCAAAGCCGGCGATAAGACTTCCCAGGGTGATCAAAAAAAGATTCCAGGGAATTGAATAGGTTATATTTTGAAATTTCATGTTTTAAATAATATTAATTCAATTCATTAATCAATTGCTTTGCTTCTTCATGCCCCTCAAAGTCATTGCTAAGCTCCAGGGCACGGCTTAAAGATTTTTTAGCAAGCTTATTTTCCCCTTTTTTAGCATAAGTCCGGCCAAGGTGAAAATGAATTTCTGCGTTATCGCTTAGTTTTTTCAAAGCATCTATAAATTCCGTCTCAGCATTTTCATATAAGCCTTTCTGAAAGTATACCAGTCCAAGGGTATCAGCAATGGCAGGGTCTTCTGGAAATTTTTCCTTGGCATTCCGGGCCAGTTCAAGCGCCTTGTCAAAATCTTGTGTATGAACTGCCAGATAATATGCAAGATTGTTTGCTGCCGGGGCATAATCAGGATTTATTTTCAGGGCCATGCCATAGTGAGCAGCCGCTTTCTCATATTTTTTTTCTTTGTCATAAATGGTTCCAATCATCATGTGGGCAAAGGCATTGTCTGGATTAATTTTTAAAAGAGACTCATATTGTTCAAGGGCTTTGTCATTTTCTTTGTTTGATAAATATAGTTTTGCAAGCGCATTATAAGGGGCTGTAAGCTGTTGATCTGCCTCAATGGCTTTAGTGAAAAATTGTTTTGCTTTTTCAAGATTTTTCTGTGCTGAAAAAAGCTGTGCCTGGATATTATGAATAACTGCCCTTGCCGTATTACTATCTTTAATAATATTTAATTGCCTGGTGCAGAATTCATGGGCGCTGTTAAATTCTTTTTTCAGGACATGTATGTTGATGATCTGTAAAAATGCATCCAATCTGGAATTGTCTTTTTCATAGGCTTTGGAAAAATAGTCAAAGGCTGAATCATATTCTTTTAAGGAGCCCTGTAAAAGCCCCATCCGATAGTAAGCAAGTGGATTTTCCGGCGAAAGTTCCATCAGTTTTAAAAAATCTTCTTTTGCTTCCCCGGGTTTATTTTGTCCCATTAAGGCACTGGCCCTGATGATTCTGGCATTATAATTGTCTGGATCAAGATCAAGGGCATCGCTTGCCTGTTGTTGTGCCAGGTTATAGGATTTTTCAGACAGATAGAGGTTTGAAATTAAAAGCCTGGCTTTTAAAAATTTTGGATTCAGTTCAATGGATTTTATAATAGATGCTTTTGCCGGATCGATTTTATTTTTGCCCATATAATACAGTCCTTTTAAATAATGAACCATAAATGACTTTGGTTCATTTTTTTCTAAGGATTCAACCAAAGGCAGGACATCGTCAAAATTTTTATTTAACAGCAGAATTTCAGTTTTAAGTAATTGGGACTGAGCGTATTCCGGTCTTTTGGCAAGGATTTGATCGACAAGTGTATGGGCTTTGTCAAAATCCTTATGATTGAAATAAAACCTTGCAATGGTATTTTTGATGGATAAATTTTCAGGTTCCAGGTCAGATGCTTTTTGATAGGAATCCATGGCTTTTTCGGGCTGTTGAATACTATCATAAAAATTTGCCAGGACCATATGGGATTTTACGGCATTATTTCCTGTATTAATTGCGTCCTGATAGGCTTTTTCAGCCAGGTCATATTTTTTCTGACTAAAATAATATCCACCCAGAAGAATATGTGCTTGTTCATTTGCAGGATTTTTTGCAACGGCATCTTTAAGCTGAGATTCTGCTTTTTGAAATGCCTTGTGTTTAATGTAAAATCCGGCCAGAGCAGAATATAAATTTATATTTTGTCCATCAATTCCAATGGCCCTTAAAAGAAGTTTTTCTGCTTCATCAGACTTGTCCTCAAATTCTTTAATTCTGGCCAGATTCTGCAGGGCACCAATGTTATTAACGTCAATGGTTAAAATTTGTTCATAAACAAAACCAGCTTTATCATAATTTTTTCCCTTTAAATAAATCTGGGCTTTGAGGTGCAGGGCTGTTATGTTTTGAGGGTTTTTTTCAAGGATTTTTACGATTTTTTCCATGGCAGGCTCCATTTGCTTGCCAAGGAAAAGGAATTCAGCCAGTTTTAATTGTGCATCATGGTTGTCAGGATCTAATTGAACAACTTTGGAATATTGTCCAAAAGCTCCTTTTAAATTGCCTGTTTTTACCATGGTTTCAGCTAAAAGGTAATTGGCTTGAACATATTGGGGGTCTATTTTGATGGCATTTTTAAGTTCAATTTCAGCCTTTTTATATTCTTTTTGGGCATAGTATTTGTCTGCGCTGTGAAAAAAGGCTTCTTTTTTTTCCTGTTCAGATTGACAGCCAAGGGTAAAACAAAAAATAACAAGTATAAAAAAGAATTTCAAACCGGCTTTCATTATGGCCTCCAATAGTTTAGTTGAATCAGCTTGTTTTTTAAAATAATAAAAGAGCAAAAAGAAATATAGGCGAATTACTCTTATTTTTCAAGGGAATAAAAATCAAATTATCTGGGCAGGATCATAGGTATATGTCTTTTAATATCTTGATAATTAATGGGGTATAAGATAAAATTTGAGTTCGCTATAATAGATCTTAAGATAATTCGGAAACAAAATGAAATATTTCCCATTTAAAACGGTAATATTCTGCTCTTAAAACAGACGGGATGGTTCCAATATGGATAATTTTATTTTATTTGTATATTTCAGTGGTGTCATATTGATTCTTTTAATTTTTTATAAAATTGGCAGTTCAAGGGCAACACGAGATAACAAAGCAAAAACAGCATTGATTGATGATTTGCATAAAGAGGAGCAGGCTCATAAAAAGCTCTTGGAAAACCTTAAGAAAGAACGCCAGGACTTGTTTGAAAATATCAAATCTTTAAATACCAAGTATCAAAATGACAAAAAGAAATTAAAAATAAATGAAGAAGAGATGTTTGATGAAATCATTTCCCTTGAAGCCCAGCTTAATTCATTTATTGAGTTAAAACATAAGAATGATGAAGAAATCAACCAACTCAAGTTAAAAATTAGAAAATATGAAAGAAGGAAAAGCTCTAAAAACAAAAGAAATGAATTTGATTTTATCGTTAACCGCTTTGCTGTGCTTTACAAGGATACTGAAATGAACAGAAGGGCGATTTCAGGATTTTTAAGTTTAGACAACGATTATCAGATAAAGGCAGAAGAATGTATTCTCCTGTTAGATCGAAATCCAGATCTGGTCACAGTAAAAAGAAAGGTTTTTTCCGGCAAAAAGCATAAACCCGCTTGTTTTGAACTATTGTTCGCCTATAATGGTCGTCTTTACTTTACAACAAATGAGAATAATAAAATAGAAATCCTGGTAATCGGAACAAAAAATACCCAAACCAAAGATATGGAGTTTCTTCACAGTTTGTAGGTAATGAATATATTTTTGTTCAGACCCAGTTAAATACGATTCTTTCCTGCCTCTTTTTTGTTCCTCTTGGTCGTGGTTTATGGATTCTCCTTGTTGTGGTGGCTGTACTTCCTGGATTCTCCTGAGCTGTGGTGACGGTGGCTTCTGTGTTTTTCTGGTCGGTGGCAGCGGTTTCAGGCCTGGCAGATCGGCCCGCTTTCACCGCTGCTCGCTAATATCCTTATTGATGATCTTGACAAGGAACTGGAAAGACGCGGCCACCATTTTGTCAGGTATGCAG
>CAYWGN010000134.1:0-14061 GCA_964457495.1 uncultured Desulfobacula sp. | reverse complement strand
TGGCAGGAATTGTAAAATCTTTAAAATTTAAGAAATAAAAGCAAAAAAATATTTGTAATTGTCCCTTTTTCAGAAACAGCAACTGCCATTTGGTTTTACTTTTTTGATAATATTTTTTATAAAACATCTATACTTTTAAAACAGTGCGATGAATTTTTTTTATAGGGGATTGAACAAAATCTGTTGTTGACATACCTTGCCTGGCCTAGTAATCATATTTTCATCATACGAAAAAAGCGTCTTTATCATTCAATACACGTGCCTTGGAGGATTTGATGGACAAACTGACAACATCCATAAAAAAGGACAGCTCAACTCTTTATTGCCCCACCTGCCCTTATGCATTATTTAATAAGTGCCATACCATAAAAGAGTGTGACAAAGGCCAGATTTATTGCCACAGGAAACCAGTTCCATGATACAGCATAGATTATATTTTGTCTGTTTATCTATTTTCATTGTGGTCATGATAGGAAGTACTGGTTACTTTTTCCTTTTTGGTGAAGAATCGAGTTTCATCGACTGCATTTACATGACGATTATTTCTATTACAACGGTGGGATATGGTGAAGTTCTAGATGTGTCGAGCAACATCTATGCCCAAATATTTACAATGCTTCTGATTATTTTTGGAATGGGCATCATTCTCTATGGTATCAGCACCTTGACCGCAATAATCATCGAAGGGGAACTCACAGGAATTTTAAGGAAAAAGAAAATGTTAAAAAAAATCAAACATCTTTCCAATCATTATATTGTATGCGGTGGTGGTGAAACAGGTTGTCCTGTTCTCGTAGAACTCAATAAAAACAATGAATCCATTGTCCTGGTTGAGAAAAGCAAAGATACCATAAAAAAATGCCAAACCTTCATAGAGGACCTGCTCTTTATCGAAGGCGATGCAACTGATGATGAAAATCTTGTCAAGGCCGGAATAAATGTTGCGGCAGGAATCATTATTTCGCTACCTTCTGACAAGGACAATCTGTATATTACAATGGCATCACGAATGCTCAACCCCACCATACGCATCATATCTAGAATGGCCAGCCAAAAACTGGAATCAAAACTTTATAAAGCTGGTGCCGATGGAGTCGTGTCCCCGAATTCCATCGGGGCTTTACGACTGGCCTCTGAAATGCTAAGGCCCACTGTGGTTAATTTCCTTGACAGCATGCTTCGTTCCAATCAGGGAAACCTTAGAATTAATCAGATCACTATCCCAAACAATTCAAAATTTATAGGAAAAACAATACACGAAATGGAATTAAGGAAAAAATTTAGTCTGCTTATTCTTGGTATTCGGGAGAAGCATCAGAAAATCGAGTTTGATCCAGAATACTCAAAGGTGTTGAAACTGGAAACAACTCTAATTGTCATGGGCGATGTCAATCATTGTACAAAAGCCATAAAATGGATCGCCCAGACTCTCTGATGATTCTTTTTTTACCTTGATGACAACTACACAGGTATGGTAGTTTCCCTTTCATGAACACGACGGCATCAAGAATATCACTTCACGGCGGCCACAGTGGTCAATATTGTAACCATGCCATGGATTTACTGGAAGATATCATCCTGCGATATATAGACCTTGGATTCAAACGAGTCGGAATCACTGAACATATTCCGCCCATTAATGATGCTTTTTTATACCCTGAAGAAAAAGCGCTTCATCTTACTGCGGATGATCTGTACAAACGATTTGAAGATTATTTTAAAAATCTTAATAATCTGAAAGAAAAATATAGGGCTCAAATCAAAATCTTTGCCGGGATGGAGACAGAAGCCTATACTGGTTATGAGCTTCATGTTAAACAATTGATTGCAAGGTTTCAACCCGATTATATTGTGGGATCTGTTCACCATATTAATGATATCTATTTTGATTATTCCAGAGAAGACTATGACAAGGCCGCTGCCATTTGCGGTTCCTATGACGCTTTGTATGAAAAATATTTTGACCGGCAATATGAAATGATAAAAATGCTTAAGCCTTTTGTGGTAGGCCATTTTGATTTGATCAGGATCTATGATCAAGCCTATGCAAAAAGACTTTTAAACCCTGACATACAGCAAAAAATCCTGCGGAATCTAAGGCTTATCAAATCCTTGAACCTTGTCATGGATTTTAATCTGCGGCCCCTTACAAGGGGAGAAAAAGAACCCTATCCTACAGACTCGATCCTTAAACGTGCAAAAGAAATGGATATACCCGTGGTTCCAGGAGATGATTCCCATGGCGTTAATCAAGCAGGCGGACATGTTGACAGGGCAATCGAGATATTAAAGACCATGGAATTTAACACCCTTTGGCCAGAGCCTGTACTTTTAACCTGATATCCACAAAAAAAATAGAGAGACAACATTAGAAATGACCCCTGAAAACATTTCAATCATTCTTGTTGAACCCCAGGGACCGATTAATATCGGCTCTGTTTGCAGAACCATGATGAATTTTGGATTTACACAGCTTCGGCTGGTAAATCCCACAAAACATTATAAATCGCTTTTGGCAAAAAAAATGGCCTTAAGCGCATTCTCTGTTCTTGAAACTGCTTTAATTTTTAATGATCTTGCCTCTGCCCTTTCAGATATACAGATCGCCTTTGGCACTACCCGGAGGTTTGGTAAATATCGAAAAAACTTTTTTACGCCATCAGATGCAGCCGAGAAATTAAGGCAAACAAATGAGGGAGTAAGTTGTGCCCTGGTACTGGGTCCTGAAGACGCGGGGCTTGAAACAAAAGACCTTGATCTTTGCCAGCATTTTATCACCATCCCCACCCATGATGCATATCCGTCCATGAACCTGAGTCATGCTCTGACTGTACTGTTATACGAAATATCTTTAAAAGCTGACTCCAGGGAAAACTTTTCTGACCCATCATCGCCTGAAAAACTTGCCATGGGAGATGAAATCGAACATATGTTTGCACATATGAAAAAAAGTCTTTTAAATATTGATTTTCTTGACAAACAAAACCCGGAACACATGCTAAGAACATTCAGGCGACTTTTCGGTGCAGCAGGACTCACATCCAGGGATGTCAAAATTATCCGGGGAATGATGAGCCGGATAGACTGGACAGAAGACCAAAGAAGGAAAATAACCAATGTTCACGATGGATGATCTTATAGAAATTGCCATAAAGATGGAAGAAAATGCAGGGGCCATTTACATCAGGGCCAGTGAAAAAATCAATCACAAAGAATTAAAATCCATGCTGAAATGGATGGCCGGCGAAGAAGCCAGTCATGTCTTATGGTTTACAGACCTGAAAAATAAATTTTCTCTTGAAATAGATGAGGCCGAACTTAAGGAAATGGCACCCCAGGTATTTCAGGACATGATGGGAGAAAAGACACTCTCACTTGAAGATGTCGATTTCAGTAAAATAAAAACTGTTTCAAAACTTTTGGAAACCTTTATTTATTTTGAAAATGATACTATCATGTTTTACGAACTTCTTGAACTATTTATCCAGGAAGCAAAGGTACTGGAAGGATTAAAACAAATTATTATAGAAGAACAAAAACATATCAAAGAACTAAAAACAATGACGTCATCCCTGTCTTAAGAAGCAATCTAACTTTCAACATCTTATCAATATTTTTAAAATTATAAGTCCGGGGCTCGGCCTTTGCCAAACACCCGGACAATTCATTTGTTTACAACCATACGCTCATTTTTTAACCGTTTCAGGCTTTAATTTTTTTCATAGCCGGATCATAGAAAGGGTTAAGAGATACTTTAGCAGGATAAATTGTCCCGGCAATATTAATTTCCCAGTTTCCTGCATCAATATAATTCTGATCAACGGGTTCATCTGCCTCAATCATAAATAATCCAACGGCTCCACCAAGGGTGTAACCATAAGATCCTGATCTGACATAGCCCACAGCTTTTCCATTTCTGCTGATTATTTCTGCGTGGAATAACAAGGGTTCAGGGTCTTTCACCATGACCTGGGCCAGACGTCTTGTCATCCTGCCCTGGGCCTTTTTTCTGACACAGGCATCTTTGCCGATAAATCCCGCGGGTTTGTCTAATTTAATAGTAAAGCCCAATCCAGTTTCATAGGGGTCGTCAGTGTTATCCATGTCATGACCATAATCCCTGTAGCCTTTTTCCATTCTCAAACTGCCAAGGGCTTTCAGGCCTGCATGACACAGGTTGAATTTTTTCCCGGCTTCAACAATCGTATCATACACATGGACGGCCTGTTCAGTGGGGATATATAATTCGTATCCCAGTTCACCCAGATAGGTCATCCGAATGCAGATTGCCCGTCCATATCCAATGGCAATCTCCTGTACATGCCGATAGGGGAAGGCCTCATTTGAAACATCTGCAGGCGTGATGAACTGCAAAAGTTCACGGGATTTGGGTCCCTGAATGTTTAATTGTGCATAGGCTGATGTCATATCGGTAACAAAAGCATGGGCATCCGCTGGAATATTCCGCTTTAACCAGGTTTCAGCGTGTCGGTGCATGGTATCCGTAACCACAACCAGAAATTTTTCCGGTGCAAGCTTTGCAACGGTGAGATCGGCTTCAAGTTTTCCATCCTCATTGAGCCAGGGTGTGTAAGTAATCCGGTTAAGCTTGCCGTCAACCTCGTTTGCTGAAATATAATTCAACACTTTGCCTGCATCCCGACCCTGCACGTAAAATTTTGACATAAAAGACATGTCCATGATGATCACATTCTCACGGGCTGCCTTGTGTTCTGCTTTCCAATATTCAAACCAGTGATCTTTGCCCCAGGACAGGTTATCAATTTTCGCTTCTTTGTCCTCTGGTGCAAACCAGTCAGCACCTTCCCAGCCACTGACATCTTTAAAATAAGCGCCCTGATCTTTCAGGCGATCATATATGGCAGACTTTTTAGCCCCTCTGGCAGTGATCATAGATTTGTACGGGTAATGACACTTATAAACCGTACCAAGGGATTCAATGGTTCTTTGTCTTCTATACTCAGGGTTGTTCTGATAGGTATGAAGACGATCAATATTAAAACCGGTAATATCGACATCAGGTTTTCCATTCATGATCCAATGGGCCATCATCTTTCCTAAACCCGGGCCCATGATAATGCCGACAGAATTTAATCCGGCAGTCACAAAATAATTTTTCAGCTCAGGGGCCTCACCAATAATGGCTGAAAGATCAGCCGTAAAACTTTCCGGGCCACAGAAAAATTTCTTAATACCCAGTTCCCTGGTGATGGGAACCCTTGACATGGCTTTTTCCAAAAAAGGTCCCATTCGATCCCAGTCCGGCTCAATCTCACCAAAAGAAAAGGTTTCAGGAACCTTTTTGATTTTCCACGGAGCACATACGGGTTCAAAAAGGCCGATCATAAGACCGCCCACTTCTTCCCGATAATATCCATAGTGAGACGGGTCTTCGAGTACTGGCATATTTTTCGGGATATTGTCGATCTCTTCTGTGATCAGATAATAATGTTCAGCTGCCTGATTGGGGATATTAATTCCATCAACCTCTCCGATCTGCCGGGCCCACATACCGGCACAATTGACGACAACATCAGCCAAAATATCTCCCTGGTCGGTTTTTACACCGGCAACGGCGCCATTGTTTTTGATCACACTGATTGCAGAAACCCCTTCAATGATATTGACCCCCTGATTCCGGGCGCCTTTGGCAAGAGCAATGGTGGCGTCCACAGGATTAACACGCCCGTCCTCTTTAACATAAAAGCCTGCAAGCAGATCATCCACATGGGCCAGAGGAAACAGGTCCTTGATCTCTTTTGGTGAAATTTCATTCACATCAATCCCGCAATACCGATTAAATACGGCCACACGACGATATTCTTCCAACCTGTCTTTGTTGCTTGCCGCTTCAATAAAACCAATTGGTTTAAAACCCGTTGCCAATCCTGTCTCAGCTTCCAGGCGGTTATAAAGATCCCGGCCATAAAGACGCATTTCACACGCTGTTTCAGACAAAGAACCAAATGTCACCATCAGGCCTGCGGCGTGCCAGGTTGTTCCCGAGGTTAATTCATCCCGCTCTAAAAGCACCACGTCTTTGCAGCCCATATGGCCCAGATGGTAGGCAATGGAACAGCCGATGATACCACCGCCGATGATGACAACATTTGCGTGTTTGGGCAAATTTATATTCTTTTTATTCATTGGTTTTCCTTTCTTACTGTTCTAACGGGGTCATCTAACGGGGTCAGGCTTGCATAGTTGCGCTTATTAGTCAATAACGCAACTATGCAAGCCTGACCCCATTTTATGTTCCCATTTGTTTTTCCGTTTCCACAACAATAGATCGGATCTTTGCAAGCACATCATCGCTAAGGGGAGCCGGTGTATGATTTTCCAATATGTATCGTACCTTTTCCATAGCTCTTTCGTGGGCAGTGGTTGCGCCTGATTTCTCCCAGTTGGCCCGCATTTTTCGATCAATCAATTCTGGCTTAGACTGGCTTCGCATATGTTTAAATGTGTGTTCGTGCATGAGAAAATCTTTGCCCGGACCTATCTCCTTGATAGGGTCGATGGCAAGGGTTTCATCATTGACAGGAACACCCTGAATCGTATGCTTAATCATCCTGGCAAACTCACAGTCTAAAACCAGTTGGCCGTAATCAAAGGTGATGCCGCTTTCAAGCATCCCCGAACCATAAATCATATTGGCACCTGCCAATGCGGGAATAAGTCCGGTAAGTGTTTTCTCATGGCCAGTCTGGGTATCAGATATTTTACTGTCGCCCTACAGGCCAGCCACATAACTGGGCAGGGCATAATATCGGGCAAGACGAGCCACAGCACCACTTATCGCAGCACACTCCGGTGTGCCCACGCTGGCGGACGCCAGTTTTAGATCCATGGCTGTGGTGGAACTGCCATAAATAACCGGGGTCCCTTTCCGGGTAAGCTGTGCCAGCGTTATTCCGGAAAGAACTTCAGCATTATGATTCACAAGCGTGCCGGCCAGGGTTACAGGAGATGTTCCCCCTGCCATGGCCATGGATAGAATATTACAGACCACATTGTTTTTAGCTGCTTCCATGATAATTTCACAACAGTCAGAAATCAATTTCAACGGGCTTACCGGGCAGGTTGTAAAAGAAACAAGGGGGCGTTTTTTAAATTCATTTACACCACCGGCAATGGCTTCACCCATTTTAATGATTTTCTTTAGGAATTGTCCATTTCCAGGACCAAAGGCACAATGTTTTGTGGTATTGGTCAGATAGGCTTCTGCATTGTGAAGGGGTACTGTATTCTGATTGATATCATGGGCGCCAAGTGCTTTTTCACAAAAATCAATTTCAGGAAGCGCGTCTATTACTCTGGCAGAATCAATTAAATCCTGTTTTAAAGGGCTTCGGTTTTCTCCTGTATATGGATCATTTACCTTTACTCCTTCACTGAAATTGGTAAAATAAACCCGGGTGGTTTCCAGAACAATATCATGTCTGGGATCACGGCCATACAGAACCACCTTGGGAGGCGCCGAACGGATGGCATCTTCCACCAAATAAGGTGGAATCTTTACAATTTTTGTGTCGCGGTTAACAACAGCTCCACCCTCTTCAAAAAGATCCAGAGCATTTTCATCTTCCACAAAAATGCCTGTTTCATTAAGGACTTCAAGGGTTCCATAGTGAATCTCATCCAACTCGTCATCTGTTAGAATATTGAGACTCAATCCAGAGCCAAGTTGCCTTCCCGCATGAAAATTACGCTTCATAAAGTTTTTTCCTTGCAACTATTTGATTAATCATTTCTGACTCCATTTTACAACATTCAAAAGACATCATTTCGTTTTTATGACCAAATTCCATGGTCTTAATAAATGTTACTACTGTAAGGGTAACATTAATCTTGTTTTTCTTTAACAAACTCTTTATATTTATGTCAAGTTCAAAAAAATCAAGGACTATAAAATGAAAAAAATAATATAATCGGCCTAGTTTGATAAGCCGGATCAAAGATATTTTATGGTAAAAATAAATACAGAATTCAAACTTGGACTGTCAGATTATGCCCTTACTGCCTATATTTCTCTGACAGCAAACCATCCCGTTAACGGATCACAACTCAGCCGCCAGTCCGGTATACCCAGAGCCAGAATATATGATGTTTTAGAAACACTTATTGCCAAAGGGTTTGTTATTGAGTCCAGCAAAAGTATGTACACACCGATTCCTTCCCAGGAATTTATTAGAAGGCTGCGCCAGGATTTTGAAACCATGCTTTCTTCCCTGGAAAAAAAAATAAAAAAAGCCCGGCAAAAGCCTGAAAAAGATGTCATATGGACAATAAAAGGATATGACGCTGCAATGGGCAAGGCTAAAGAGATGATTGACAATGCAAAAGAAGAAATTTATGTCAGAATATATCCGGAAGAAGGGCATTATTTAGACAAAAAATTATTGGCTGCTGAATCACGTGGTGTGCAGGTCAAATATATTTCAATGACACCTGTCCCTTTAAAATTCAAAGTACAAATAGTTCACCCTTGTCCTGAACCCTGTGAACAGGATTTAAACACACGTTTTTTTGATATCGTTGTTGACAAAGAAGAAATTCTATGTGGAATGTTTATTCATGGAGAGGATGAAGGCTCTGTTATTAACTGGGGCCAGAATAAAAGATTTGTCCTGTCAGGCCGGGACAGTTTACGTCATGATTTTTTTCATTATTTTCTTCATAAAATCCAAAATGAAAAAAAAGCGCTCAGTCCGGAAGAAAAGATCCTTTATGAATTTATCCTGAAAGATATTTAAAGGCTCGCTCAAAAATTAATTGGCACTTTAGGTGTTCAGATAATTGTTAAAAATAACAAGTGTTAAAAATGCTTGACATCTGCGGGTGTTCTTTATACTTTTTTGGGCTAGTAAAAATTGTTCAACGATTAATGTTTGTCAACATGCTGATGAGAACACTCCCTGAGCGTTTTGCTTTGGGATAATAATAATCAATAGAAGATGAACAGGAGATTTAACATGAAAAAAATGTTTTGGATCTGGGCTATTATCTCAGGAGTATTAGTTTTTTTTGCAGGAAACGCAATGGCAGGGAAAACCGCGCTTGAAGAAATTTATGATGCCAAGACCATCGTGGTATCAACGGATGCCAACTATGCACCCCAAAGCTATCTAAATGACAAGGGAGAGTTGGAAGGGTTTGATGTCAGCGTTGCAAAGGAAGTTGCCAAAAGGCTGGGCGTCAATGTAAAATTCATTACACCGGACTGGGATCTCATTACAGCCGGAAAATGGGGAAAACGATGGGATATTTCCATTGGATCCATGACCCCCACCAAGGAAAGAAAAAATGCTCTTTTGTTCACCCTGCCCTATTACAGCTCACCGGCTCAGTTTGCCATACATAAAGACAACAAGGACATAAAAACCCTGGCTGATCTTGCAGGCAAACGGATCGGGGTTGCCGGTGAAACCACCAATGAAAGATATCTTCAAAAAGATCTTTCCATTGAAGATGTTAAAATTGTTTATCAGACTTGGAAATTAGGCAAGCTTAAAACCTATCCTACTGATGCCAATCATATAGAAGATTTATCTCTTGGCGACGGGCTTAGACTGGATGCAATTTTTTCATCCAAACAGACAATTGCCGAAGCCATCCGTTCAGGATGCGGCAAAGGCTGCCCCATGGTAATGCTTGGGGAACCTCCCTATTATGAGCCCCTTAGTTTTGCCCTTGATAAAAGCCGGGCTAACAGCCAGACCCTTGTGGACAAACTCAACGAGGTTATTGAATCCATGAATGATGACGGCACATTGATAAAACTGTCGGAAAAGTTCTATCATACGAATTTGATTCCCAAGTTATAAGAACCTGAAGCGGTTTTTGATAAGTCTGTACAGATAGATTATTTGAAACCGCTTCTTTTTTGCCTGGATCAGATCCCACTATAAGGTTTAAGGAGCTGCGAATGAAGGCCAAGACAATGCACCCTGGAACTGCCGGCATTCCTCTGGAAGCCCAACGAGTTCTCCAGCAAATTGAAACAAGAAAAGCAAAGTATAAACGAAATATGTTCATTGCTTTTGTTATTTTGATTGCTTTTATGACAATATCCCTTATTGTCCTGGGGCTTGATTTCAAGTTCATGTTAAAATGGCTTCCCTTTGTCCTTGCCGGCAGCGGATATACATTTCTGGTGGCCTTTTTAGCCATATCCCTGGCCTGCATTCTTGCAGTGGTGGGAGCCCTGGGCAGGCTTTCGAAAAACCCGATATTTAACAGTATTGCCACATCCTATGTATCCCTTATTCGGGGAACGCCTCTTCTGGTACAGGTTTACATGTGGTATCTGGCCCTGCCACAAATTGGTAAGGCTTTGGAAGGATATGGAATCCCTGGGATTCAGCGCATACTCACCCTTCCTGCAGTCCCAGCGGGCATACTGGCCCTTGGGGTCTGTTATGGTGCTTATATGACGGAAACCGTGCGTGCCGGCATCCAGTCCATTAAAATCGGCCAGACTGAAGCTGCAAAAGCCCTGGGCATGACCACCACCCAGACCATGAAAAGGGTAATTTTCCCCCAGGCTTTGCGGGTGATTATTCCTCCGGTTTCCAATGAGTTTATTGCAATGATCAAGGATTCCTCCCTGGTTTCCCTCATGGGGGTGTGGGAACTTTCCTACAGGGCCATAAAAGTTGGAAGACGGCATTTCCAATCCCTGGAAATGTTGATCATGGTGGCATTTATTTACTGGATCATGTGCGGCCTTTTACAATTTATCCAGGAGAAGATTGAAAAACGCATGGCCCGGGGCGACAGGAGGATATCGTGATGGAAAATTCAAGGCCCATGGTAAAAATTACCAATGTTCACAAGGTGTTTACCAAAAAACTTCATGTGCTTTGCGGAATTAATCTTGAAGTGAATAAAGGAGAGACCATTGTTATCCTTGGGGCTTCAGGTTCAGGTAAAAGTACACTTTTGCGTTGCATCAATTTCCTTGAAGAACCCACGGCTGGAAGCATTGAAGTGGACGGGACTGTCATTAATGCTGGTGAGGATGATAAAACACGGGAAAATCATATCCTGGAAATTCGTAAAAAAACAGGTATGTGTTTTCAATCATTTAATCTTTTTCCCCATATGACGGTATTGGAAAATATTATTGAAGGACCCACAACAGTGCTGGGCCAGAAAAAAAAACAAGCAGTGCTTTATGCAGAAGAACTTCTTGACTGGGTGGGACTGACTGAAAAACGCGATGAACACCCTTCCCGTCTTTCCGGTGGACAGCAGCAGCGGGTAGCCATTGCCAGAAGTCTTGCCATGAAGCCCAAGGTCATGCTGTTTGACGAGCCCACCTCGGCACTGGACCCGGAACTTGTAGGAGAGGTGGTGGACGTGATGGAACGTCTGGCCAAAGAAGGTATGACCATTATTGCAGTAACCCACGAACTGCATTTTGCCCGGGATGTAGCAGACCGTGTCCTGATTATGGACGAGGGGGTCTGGGTCGAAGAAGGGACCCCGGAAAAAATTTTCAATAATCCTGATAAAGAAAGAACCCGGCAATTTCTGGCCCATATCCTTTAGCCGGCTTTTTTTAGCAGTCTACCTTTAGCAGTCTAATGGATTAATGGTAAATCTGACAATGATATTGATAATCAGGTGTTGATAATTATTTTGTAAATATTCAGCTCTTATACTTGAAACCGCCCTGTCCGATGGATATTTGTTTCGATGCTAAACGCTTAACCTCCTGCAAATATCCATCAGACAGGGCTTTGAGATTCCTTGTTTTAACGGGCTAAACAATTACATTATTTTTTAATTTTATTTAAAAGGAAACGCCATGCTTGGCCTGAAACCAGAAATAAAGGTTATGACCCAGGAACAGATTCAAAAAGTTCATAATGATGCCCTTTTGATCCTTGAAAAGACCGGTGTTATGGTTGATGATCCCGGAGCCAGGGCTCTGCTGGAAAACGCCATTGGAAAAAGTCATGAAAATCATCGCATCCAGATTCCCAGAGATCTTGTCCAAAAGGCAATAAATACTGCACCATCTGAAATAAAAATTTATGACCGTCTGAGCAATCCCTGTTTTACACTTAAAGGAAATGGAAGTCAGGACGCAGTTTTTGGAATCGGCGTAACCAACCTCCATTATCAGGACCCGCTTAAAAATGATATCCAGCCTTTTTTTCGGCATCACATGGCAGCCGCCACTGGCCTGGGACACAACCTTAATAACTTTGATTTTATTTCAACCCCTGGCGTGATCCAGGATATTTCCCCTGAAACAGCTGATATATATGGTGTACTGGAAATGATGGCCAACACCACCAAACCCCTTGTGATACTTATTTCCGACTGGGATTCTTTTAATCCGGCACTGGATCTTTGTGAGCATCTGCACGACGATATATCCACCCACCCCTTTCTTATACCCTATGTAAACCCCATTACCCCGCTTACCCTAAATGCTGAAACAACAATGAAAATGGATGCCTCTATTAAAAGAGGACTGCCCCTAATTTTTTCCAATTATGGCATGTCAGGAGCCACCTGCCCCATCACACCGGCTGGAACCCTGGCCCTGCTTACTGCCGAACTATTGGCAGGACTTACCTATAGCCAGCTTGTAAAACAAGGTGCTCCCATCATTTTAGGAAGCCTTCCAGCTGCCTTTGACATGAAAAATGCCGGCAGTTTTTACTCTCCTGCCACATTACTCTTGAATCTGGCCTGTGCTGAAATGATGACGTCCTACAAAATTCCCCACTGCGGGACTTCCGGCAGTGGAAATGGCTGGGGTGCAGATCTTCTTGCCAGTACAACCCTGTGCATTAACCATTTTACAAGCTGCCTGGGCAAGGCCAGCATGATTCCCTTTGTGGGAGGCAGTTTTGATTCCCTTGTTTTTTCTCCTGAACTTGTGGTCTATAGCGATGATGTTATTCATCAGTCACGACTGTTTGCTTCAGGATTTTCTCTGGATGATGATGCCGTGGGATTTTCAGATATTTCCTCTGTGGGTCCGGGAGGGAATTTTCTTTTGTCAGACCTGACAGCTAAATATTTCAGGGGTTCACAGTTTTCAAGCACTATCTGGCCGTTTTTAACCCTTGATAAATGGAAAGGAAAGGGTGAGCCCACTGCTGAAAAAATTTTAAAAGACAAAACTATTGAGCTCTTGAAAAACCCGGCAGGCCCGGAAGACAAAGATGAAATCATATCAAAGGGTGAAGCGTTTTTAAAATCAAATTGAGCTATATGATCCTTGTTTTTACTGAGTACTCTTTTTTAAATTTCGGTTGTGTGTCATCTCGTATCAATTGCAAATGTGTATTGCTTTTGCAATTGATTTTTAATGAATCATACTCTTGTTTTTCTTTATAATATTTAGAGTTTGGATTTTTAATATCCCCACGGCTAACCAGGTAATGTTTTTGTATAAAATCTAATATCGAAGAATTTAATTCCAAGTTATTAATTTTTTTAAATTCATTCCTTTTTATAATTTTTATAATTTTTGCTCTATCATTACTATCAAAGTTATTAAATTCATACCACCATTTTGCAGTGTAACCAAAATCTTCAAAAAAGAATCTATAAAGTATGTAAGTTTCAGGCATTAATAATATTTTGTTAAATTCTGCTAAATTTCTACCAAAAGCTTTATAAAAAAAACTTTCCCCTCTACCTATTTTACCTTTGGTAGAATTTAAAATTGTTTGAATCGCTCTAATGTATTTTCTATTCCAATGTTTACCTAAAAAATCTCTATTGAGATGTTTTTTTCCATTGATTGGATGAAATTTCATAGGAAAAGAATAAATATCAATGTTCAATTCTTCTGAAAGAAGCACATTAATTTCAAGCCGTTGATATAGCTCTTCCGGTTTGTCTTTTTCGTTATATAATAAATAATTAGACAAATTTTTTATATTGTATTTTGCGGCTAACTCAATAGCTTTTGTATAGATTGCTTCGTATTTCATGTTATCAAATGCAATCCTAAGAGGTTTTATAGGGATCTCACTTAATAACTGCATTTTTTCTTCTGTTAATAAT
>CAYWGN010000133.1:0-14191 GCA_964457495.1 uncultured Desulfobacula sp. | reverse complement strand
GTTTTTCCGGTCATGGATTGCAGCAGGGTCCTGCCGTGGGACGATACATGACAGAGCTGATCCTGAAAAAGAAGCCTGTGCTGGATCTATCAATTTTCAGTCCTGAAAGGGTGTTGCTCAAAAAACCTATTTTTGAGGACGGGATTGTGTAAAAGTAGATGAGAACAAATGAAACTTGGCCCTTGAAAAAATTATAAGAGATGCGTATTGATAATAACATGATCTTTTTACTATCATAGTTCCAAAGAATTTATCCCCAACCATAAGGAGAATAAAATGGTCCCCAAGATAAAAAAAATACTCTATGCAACAGATCTTTCCGATAGTGCCGGGCATGCTTTTGGCTATGCCGCAGATCTTGCACAGCGCTACGATGCCATGATGACAGTTCTGTATGTCATGGAAAACATGAGTTATATTGTGGAAGCCCAGGTCAAAGAGACGCTGGGACAAAAACAATGGGACAGGCTTACATCAGAAAAACTAGATTATGTAACCCAAAAAATAGAATCAAGTCTGAAAAAGTTTTGCCAGGAAGAGGATCCCCCCCGACATCTGGTTGAAGATATCCTGGTAACAAGAGGAATTCCGCCAGAAAAAATCCTTTCCACGTCCAAAAATATCAATGCAGATATGATTGTTATGGGCAGTTATGGGCACAATATACTGGAAAACGTCCTCATCGGCAGTACAGCCAGGAAAGTCGTCAGGCACAGCGAGATACCAGTGCTTGTCATCAGGCTTCCAAAAGAATAATTTTCACTTCCTGTTCCTGGCCATGTCAATGTGCGGAATTCCGTCTTCAAGATAGCTTTTGGAGACGGTTTCAAATCCATGGGATTCATAAAATTCTTTTAAATAATTTTATTTCCCATTCAATCTGAATCATCTCTTTTGCTTTTTAACTTTCCCAGATAATAAAATCCATTGGATGTATGCTTGTTCATGGTGGTATACACCAGGGCTTGAAATTCCTTTTTTTCAAAGTTGCGTGTCAGGTGAAACAAATGATCTGTTGTGTGATGCCGAAGCTTTGCCCCTTCATCAAGCTCAAACACCCCATATGTTCCATAGGTTTTTTGACAGGCTTCATAGCGGTCTATATTGCGCTGGTCCTTGTTGATCAAAAAATCATTGATATATAAAATCCCATGGGGTTTTAACACCCGCTCTATTTCATCCAAAAGCTGCCCCTGATATTCATCTTTCACAATACATGTTAAAACCGCAATCAACACCACAGCATCAAAAGTATTGTCCTCAAAAGGAAATGTGGTGGTGCATTTTTTAAAATCAAAATGGGGATAAAGACATTTCCCTCTTTCAATCATTTTTTGTGAAAAATCAATTCCGCAAATTTTTTTAAACCCTTCCTGATGAAGTTCATCCAAGGTACGGCCATACCCACAGCCCACATCCAGGATGAGGGATTCTTCTGATACATAGGGTTTAAACCTATCCATTCGAAAGGGTGTAGTAAATTCTTTTTTGGATGCTGCTTTATCCCAGTATGTTTGCTGATTTGTGTTCATACTTATTTTAAATATGGTATTCGCCTGTTAATTACAAGCCCGGGGAATATCTATATTGCTAATTTTATGAGATATTTTTCTATACATTTAATATAAATAAAAGGAGGTTGAATCAACCCTTCGTGAAATCTTTTCTGCAAAAGAGTGACCTATGTCTGATGCATCACAAATCCATCAGGTTGTAATGAACCTTGCAACCAATGCTTATCATGCCATGGAAGAAACAGGCGGCGAAATGAGAGTAAGCCTCAAAGAAGCGGAATTAGGTGAGTCCGACATAATCACTCCGGATATGACACCTGGAGTTTATGCTTGTCTGACAGTGGCTGATACAGGGGTGGGCATGGATAAAAACGTGTCAGATAAAATATTTGATCCATTTTTCACCACCAAAGCAATAGGCAAAGGCACTGGAATGGGCTTGTCGGTTGTTCACGGCATTGTTAAAAGAATGAATGGAAGTATCCATGTTTACAGCGAGCCTGGAAAAGGAACGGAATTTAAAATCTATTTTCCAATAGAAAAGAATTCTTTTGAAAAACAGGTCACCCATTCAACAGAAAAAATTCAGGGTGGCACTGAACAGATCCTTCTTGTAGACGACGAAGAAGCGATCCTTCAAATGGAAAGGCTGATGCTGGAGCGTTTGGGGTATCAGGTTACTTCACGTACCAGCAGCCTTGAAGCTCTTGGGTCTTTCCGCACAAATCCTGATAGATTTGACATGGTTATTACTGATCTGGCAATGCCTAATATGCCTGGGATCAAGCTATCAGCTGAACTGACTAAAATACGCCCTGATATTCCCGTGTTGCTTTGCACAGGATTCAGTGAAACCATGTCTGAAGAAAAAGCGGCATCTCTGGGCATTAATGGTTTTCTATTGAAGCCGATTGTTATGAAGGTCCTTGCGCAAAAGATACGGGAAGTGCTGGATAAATAATCCGTTGACTATTTTTAATACCCGCAATAGTCGTCGTAAAAAAAGGAAAGCATTTCCCATAAATCAGATTCTGGTTAGTGACGTGGGCAATGACAAACCATTGTTGAATGGGTTAGCGACTTTTGATCTTCCAATTAAATTTTAGAAATTTTATGGAATTTAGTATGAATTTGTGCTTTAAATGATATACTACGGTAATGGTAAGCCGTAATGATTTAAGCATGATAAGCCGATATCGACATATTACAGATGTAAAGTGATAACCATATTACACATGAAGAAGGAGGCAAACTTGGAAGATAAACAAACAACCATAAAAAAAGTCTGCAGCGAATTGGTCAAAGATTTTGATGGTGTGCTGGACTGGACATGGGACGATCGGTTTGAATCACTCGTGGCTGAATTCACGCTAGAATCCCAGGACGAAGTGGTCTCTATTCTGGGAAAACATCTTAAAATGAAATGGGACAAAAAAAGTATTAAAAAAGCACCCGGCATTATCAAGACAAACAGCCAATATTTTGGAGCCCTGAGGAAGGGTCAGCTTATTTTTACAACTGACCCGGAAAGCAGCAATCAAATTGTAGCAGCTTGGTGGCCATGGGGCGATGGTCAGTCTGTCTCCGTAAGAATTGTAACGCCGGAGTAATACTTTAATTGTATAAATGAATCAATCTCTAATTTTTTCTTTTAAGGCTTTAATGATACCGAGACAGACCTGATTAGCATCTGCGACAATGGCGACATCTGCCATCTTCATCATGATGGCATTTGGATTTTTGTTGATAGCAATGATAAAATCCGCATCTGTGAGAGCGGCTGTATGCTGAATGGCGCCGCTGATACCAAAGGACATGAGTATTTTAGGTTTTATATTTTTGCCTGCCTGGCCTACTAAGGCATGGTGGGATATCCATTCGGAATAAACAACCGGTCTTGTGGCCCCTACTTCTGCATTCATGAGGTCTGCCAGATCAAATAGTTTTTTAAATTTTCCTTTGCTTCCCATGCCTCGGCCGCCGCAGATTACAATGTCGGCATCTTCAATTTTTTGTTTTTTAGAAAGCCTGTGTTCCGAGGTTATAAGTCGTATCCTGTCCTCTGGCAAATCATCTGGCAAAGGCTCGATGATGGTTTCGCCATTGGCATTATAATCATGGGGCAGCTCCTGGAAGGTTCCAGGACGAACCGTTGCCATCTGAGGTCGTTGAACAGGAGTTATAATTTTGGCAATCAGATTGCCGCCAAAGGATGGGGCGATCTGGACTAAAAGTCCTTTTTCATTAATTTCAAGATCAATACAATCGGCTGTCAGGCCTGTCTTAAGTTGTTTTGCTACTCTGGGGGCCATTTCCTGGCCAAATCTTGTGGCACCCACAAGAATTGTTTCCGGCTGATATTTTTTGGCAAGCCTTGTCAAAAGCTTGGAATAGGTTTCAAGAGAATATAATAAAAGCCTTGGATCATCCATGACATAGACTTTTTGTGCACCATGGGCAATATATTCAGCCATATATTCATTTACTTTATGGCCAAACACAATTGCACAGACTTTTCCGCCTGTGCTAGTTGCTAAATCAACAGCTCTTGCAAGGATCTGAAGGGTAACCCTGTTTTGAAAATAATTCCTGTAATCACCAAACACCCATATATCTTTAGAGCTTTTCATCATACCTCATCATGTTCATGTGTTTTAAGGTCTTTTCCCATGGCAGAGCTGATCACTTTGCCATATTCATCAAAAAGCTGGTCAACAACTTTTTTCACGGCACCTTTGAGTACCCTGTTCTCATTTTGGGTAGTGGGGGAAAAGACATCAATAATCCGTGTTGGAGAATCCTTTAATGCATTGAAGGAGTCATCAAGGCCTAATTTTTTGGCATCAATTATTCTGATATCAGGGTTTTCAAAGGCCTTTTCCACCCCTTCAAGAGCAAGGTATCTGGGTTTATAGGCAGAAAGGTCAATGGTAATAAGTCCTGGCAGATCCATGTTGAGGGTTTCAAAGAAATCATCCACATGGCGCTGGGCTTCAACAATGTTTTCTTTCACCCTGATCTGACTGACATAACCAATGGCCGGGATATTCAGCTCTTCAGCCAACTGAGGCCCAACCTGGGCCGTCTCAGAGTCACTGGTCTGGGAACCGCAGAGCACCAGATCAAAATTTTCATATTCTCTTTGAATAAATCTTGCAAGGATATGGCTTGTTAAGAATGTGTCTGCCCCTGCCATCCTTTTGTCTGTTAACAAAACCCCAACATCCGCGCCAAGGGCTTTGGCCTGATGCAGAATTTCCTGGGCCATGGCAGGTCCCATGGTAACAGCACAAATATGGACGTCCTGATTTTCTTTGATCTGTAATGCCGCTTCCAGAGCTCTTCGACTTGCAGGGTCCATCATGCCTTCGGCCAGCTCCCGCTTCAAGGTTCCTGTTTTTGAATTCCAGGGCAATTCCGATACCATGGGAACCTGTTTGATACATACAATAATATTTAACATATGCTTACCTTATTAACTGGGTTTGGACAGGATGGATCTTGCAATCACCATTTTTTGGACTTCGCTTGTACCCTCATAAATCTGAGTAACTTTGGCATCCCTGAAATATCTTTCCACGTCATATTCTTTACTATAGCCATATCCACCATGGATCTGAACTGCCAGGTCCGTCACTTCCATGGCAGTGGAACTGCAATAAAGCTTTGCCATGGATGCTTCTGCAGAAAAAGCTTTGCCTTTATCCTTGCAGGCAGCAGCCCGGTAAAGTAAAAGTCTTGATGCATCAATTTTTGTGGCCATATCAGCCAGATAGTTCTGAATGGTCTGAAATTTTGACAAGGGCTTATTAAACTGCTGTCGCTCCTTGGCATAGGAAACCGAGCTTTCAAAGGCAGCCTGGGCAATACCAAGGGCCTGGGCAGCAATCCCGATCCGACCTGTATCAAGGGCTGTCAACCCGATTTTCATCCCCTGCCCCATTCTGCCTAAAAGATTTGTTTTTGGTACTTTACAATCCTCAAAAAAAAGAGATGACACAGGATTTGCACGCATCCCACAAAGATCTTCAATTTCACCCACTGAAAAGCCCGGCCGATCTTTTTCAACGATAAAAACACTGGCATGATTTTTCTTGTCCTGGCCCTCAGAAACTGCAAACACCAGTATGGTACCGCAGACACCGCCATTGGTGACAAAAATTTTGGTTCCATTCAATATAAAAGAATCCTGGGTTTCCACAGCATTGGTTTCCACCCCGCCGGCATCTGATCCGGCATTGGCTTCTGTAAGGCAGAAGGCACCGATACTTTCTCCTTTGGCCATTTCCGGTACAAATCTCTTTTTCTGCTCTGTTGTACCAAACTTTAAGATCGGAAATATACCCACGCTGTTGTGTACAGTAACACAAAGACCCAGGGCTGCAGACACCCGACTCAATTCTTCAATGGTGATGGCATAGCTTATGGTATCAAGATCTGCTCCGCCATAAATTCTTGGGACCTGGAGCCCAAAAAAATTCAAGGGCTTCATTTTCTCAATAATTTCCCAGGGAAATCTTGATTCTTTATCCATGGGAGCTACATGGGGTTTGATTTCACTTTCCACAAACTCCCTTACGGTTTTTCGAATCAACTGGTGTTTCATACAGGGATTAAAATCCAAAGCAATACTCCATACTTTTGTTTTCTATTCAAGGGCATTTTCAAACACCATATCAGCAATCTTTTTAAAACACTCTGGCCGTTTGTATGCCAATACATAGGGCAAAAAAATTGAATTTGCCACACCATGGGGAATATCATACAATACCCCGATGGATTTAGAAATAGTAGAGAGGAAGACGCTTTTTGTCAATAGAAGTATGGTATGTAGATAGCTGAACATGTCGCAGAAAAAGCAATGGCAAAGGTGAAGTGCGTTTTTTTTGGGGTGTGGTGTTTCATATAAAGGATATAAAGGATATAAAGGACTTTTAATCAGTCAATTCAGACGTCAGACAAAGGAGAAAAAATGAACAAATGGCAATTAAAAGGAAAAACTGCTTTAATCTCCGGAGGAACAAAGGGTATTGGTTTTTCAATAGCAGATGAGATTCTTAAACTGGGTGGATCTGTATATATTATTGCAAGAGACAGTACTTTAATTCAGGAACGGTTAAAAAACTGGGGAATAAATGGTTTTGATGCAGACGGAAGTGTATGCGATGTAACCAGCTTAAACGATATGGAAGAGCTCCTGGAAAAAGTTAGAAAAAAATGGACGTCGCTTGATATTTTGATCAATAATGCAGGAACAAATATCAGAAAAAAAATTCATGAATACTCCGCAGAAGAATATAATTCAATTCTATCTACAAATATGAATTCATCCTTCCATTTGTGTCGACTTTTTTATGAACTTCTAAAAAAATCAAATAATGCTTCGGTTGTTAATATTATATCCGTTGCCGGTATTACCCATTTAAGAACAGGTGTTCCCTATGGAATGACCAAAGCTGCTTTAAATCAGATGACTCGTAATCTGGCTTGCGAATGGGCGGGGGATAATATCAGGGTCAATGCCATTGCACCCTGGTACACAAGAACACCTCTGGCAGAACAGGTATTAAGTGATAAAGAATATTTGAAATCCGTTTTAAGCAGAACACCCATGGGAAGAATCGCAGAACCGCATGAAATAGCATCTGCTGCAGCATTTTTGTGTATGGAGGCATCGTCTTATATTACAGGTCAATGCATTGCAGTTGATGGCGGTTTTTCTGTTTATGGCTTTTAAATTATTGTTATGGTATAAATTTGGTTAATTTCTAAAAAATCTAAAATTGGAGAATAATAATGAAAATGAATATAGTGTTTGAAAAGATTATCAGTCGCAGAGATGATTTTCCATCATTGAAACAAGAGATTAATGGATATCCTCTGGCTTACCTGGATGGTCCTGGTGGTACCCAGGTTCCGCAATCTGTGATTGATGCAGTTTCAAACTATTATTATACCAGCAACGCCAATTGCCATGGGAACTTCATCACTTCCCAACGCACAGATGAAGTATTGGATGGTACCCGGGGAAAAATAGCAACATTTTTGGGCGCAGATGGATTTAAAAATATCTCCTATGGTCATAATATGACCAGTCTGAACTTCTCCTTAAGTCGTGCTTTTGGGAATTATTTAAACCCAGGGGATGAAATATTGATTACACAACTGGATCATGAAGCAAACCGGGGCCCCTGGTTAGCTTTACGCGAAAATGGAATTGTAGTTCGAGAAGTCATAGTACTTCCTGATGGTACGCTGGATTATAATGATTTTGAAAGCAAAATAAATGAAAAAACCCGACTGGTAGCAATGGGATACTCTTCCAATGTTACAGGTACGATTAATAATGTACCACTGGTTAGACAGATGACTTATAAAGTGGGCGCACTGTTATTAATCGATGCTGTCCATTATGCTCCACATTTCCCATTGGATGTAAAAGCGCTGGGTGTTGATTTCCTATTGTGCTCTGCTTATAAATTTTATGGACCCCATATTGGTATCCTTTATTCAAATGGAGACAACCTCAATCGATTACCGACTTACAATTTAAGAGCACAATTACAACATGCACCCTTTAGTATCGAAACCGGTACGTTGAATCATGCAGCAATAGCTGGTGTTAACGCAGCTATTGATTATATTGAAAGTTTCGGAGAAGGTGATTCAACTAGAAGTAAGATTGTGGATGCCATGGAAAAAATAAATCTGTATGAAGATGCCATCTGCAAAGAGATTTTTAAAAAATTAAATAAAATTGAAAATTTAACCATCGTGGAACCCACGGGCAAAGATGCTAAAAAGGCACCTACAATCTCCTTTGATATAAAAGGAATAAGTCCGGCAGATATCTGTAAATATTTAGGGGAGAAAGGAATTTGCGCCTGGAATGGGCATTTTTATGGTATGCGCCCCACTGAAATTTTCGGTTATATAGAAAAAGGAGGCTTCACCAGAGTTGGTGTTTCGGTTTATAATACACTAGAGGAAGTTGATCGTCTGATTAACGCAATTCAAACAATTACCAGTGGAGTACAAATAAATTGATTTTTGTGATGAATCAATTTTGCAGTTAAAACTCATAAACAAATATTTTTGATAAAGGTTTTCAGTTTTGCATGATAAATCCCGGATCAGGCCTTTGACATGAATTTTCTTGTTTCTGTATTAACCTTGATCATTTCCCCGGCCTCAAGATATTCCGGGATCTGAATCTCAACGCCATTTGAAAGGGTTGCGGGCTTGGTCCTTGCTGTTGCACTGGCTCCCTTGACGACTGGAGCTGTTTCCGATATTTCAAAAACAAGGGCCTTTGGAATTTCGATGGAAACCATATTTTCATCGATGATAAGGGCAACAAGGCCTTCCATACCATCTGTGATCCAGATAAGTTCATCTTCGATTGCATCACCTTCTATCATGTACTGGGAATACTCCTGGCTGTCCATGAATACATGCAGGGCGCCGTCGGGATATAGATATTGTACAGATCTTCTCAGGAGATCCACCTCATTGAGCATATCGTTTCCCTTGTAAGTATCTTCATACTTTTGTTTGGTCTTAATGCTGTTGAATCTGATCCTGTAAAGGGTCACAGCTCCTCTTGCCGAGGGAGATCTCACATCGATATGCTTAACCATGTGGGCTTCACCGTTTATCTCCACAACATTACCTTTTTTCAAATCACAAGCCCTGGGCATTTTTTATTCTCCTGAATGCTATTTTTTATATTTTTACCTATTTTTTCATGTCTTTAACATTTTTAGGAATTTAAGTAAATTAAGGTGGCGTAAAATATTTCATGGGAAGATGAATTGTGTACTATAGTTTCTAATGACCATTCGTTTGAAGAGACAGGACATTTTATGGAGAGTCTTTTTATGGAGAGTCTATTGACAGCATAATCTGTTCTCAGGTACTTTAACCAGAAATAAATATTTACAGTCAAGGAGAAAAAATGGCCATAAGCATCCAGCAGCAGCAACGCATTGATGAAACCCTGCAATCCCAGGGATACACTGACTATAAATGGATCGACCCCCAACGCATAATCGTAGCACAGTGGGTGCGCATGAAGTGCATGTTCGGCTGCAGCGAGTACGGCCAAGGCGCTTCCTGCCCGCCCAACACGCCATCAGTGCCCGAATGCGAGCGCTTTTTCAAAGAATACAGCAATGCCATCATCCTGCACTTTGAAGGCAAAATGGAAAAACCCGAAGACCGCCATGCCTGGTCTGCCAAGATCAACGCAAAACTGGTTAAATTGGAACGGGCCGTATTCCTGGCCGGCTTTGAACGTGCTTTCCTGCTCTTTATGGACTCATGCTGCTTCTGCAAAGAGTGCACGGGCAACCGCGAGACATGCTCCCAGCCTCGCATGGCCCGACCGGCTCCTGAGGCTATGGCCGTGGACGTCTATTCAACCGTGCGCCGGTTCGGATTTGAAATCAACGTTCGTACCGACTACGAACAGAAAATGGACCGATACGCCTTTTTGATGGTGCATTAGAAAACAGGGCGTGATGATATCTTTTTTATCTGATGAAATCCCAATGCCCTTCCGGTAAAATGGTATATGGGGTAACACCCTGAAAAAAAATATAATTACATGAAGATGGAACCATGGAAATATTTAAAGCCGACAAAAAAACCAATATCCAGAACCGACAGAGAGATGCTGAATTAGTTGTTAATATAGGCTTATTCTTCAATGCTATCCTCGCATTTGTGAAAGTTTTGGCCGGCATTCTGGGGCATAGCCAGGGGCTGCTTGCCGATGGTATCAACTCAGTATCTGATGTTATTTACTTTGTTGTGGTAAAAATCTTTGTTCGGCTATCGGGTAAGCCTGCTGATCTTGAACACCCTTATGGTCATCATCAACTCGAGAGTATCGCAGCCTTAGTCGTCGGTGCTTTCGTTATTACCACGGGGGCAGCCATATTCTGGGATTCTGTCAATTCAGCATTTGATCTTTTTGTAGGTACCACCCCACAGCTTAGGGTCAGAATGTTTGCATTGGTTGTTGCATTGGCTACGATTATTTTAAAAATTTTTCTCATGCTGCACGCAAACCGCATCAGTCAAAAAACCGGGAACCTGGCCATCAACGCACTGGCCATGGATCATCGAAATGACATTTTTGCTTCCACCGGCGCTGCCATCGGTATTCTTCTCAACATGCTGGGAATTGCCTGGGGTGATCCAGTAGCAGGTGCTGTTGTAGCCTTAATCGTGGCTAAAACCGGCATGGATATCCTTCGTGAAGCATCTTCGGATCTAATGGACAATGTTCCCAGCAAGGAGGTTGCTGACCGGATCTATGGACTTCTGGATGATGTGGGGGAGGTTAAATCCATAGAAGACATCCATGCACACCGATTCGGCCCCTACCTTGTGGTGAATCTTACCATTGGCATAGATGGTGATTTGAGTGTAAAGGAGGGAGATAAGATTGCCGACACAGTGGAGAGCAATCTCATTTCAGGTATAGAGATGCTTCGCAAGGTTTATGTACATTACCATCCCGTGCATATCAATAAAGGTTAAAATCAAGGAGTGCGGATATTGACCCTGACTCCCCAACCAGATAAGATATAAAAATGATTATAAACGAAACCGGCAAAATAAGTGATGAATTTTATGTTATCGGCTCCCCGGACATACCGGTCTATCTTTTAGACGGCCCTGTGCCTGTTCTTTTTGATGCCGGGTGCACGGCCCTTGCACACCACTATGAAATTGGGATCAAAGAAATTTTGGGAGACCGCAAACCCGCTTTTCTGTTCTTAACCCACTCCCACTTCGATCATGTAGGGGCGGTAAGCCATTTTAAGAAGGTATGGCCCATGCTTCAAATAGCGGGCTCTGTTAGATGCCATGAAATCCTGTTAAAACAAAACGCTATTCAATTGATACGAAAGCTAAATCTTGAAAGCGCAAACGATTTAAGGGAAATGGGAATTTTTCCCCTTAATAACAAGCCTTTTGAACCTTTTGAACTGGATATCCTGATCAAACCGGAACAGAAAGTTGAGATGTCTTCTGATATCACTGTAATGGCCTTTAATACACCCGGCCACACCTGGGATTTCATGAGCTATTGGATTTATGAAAAAAAAATCCTTATTGCCTCAGAAGCTGTGGCCTGTTACCAGGACAATGGATATATACAAACCGAATTTTTAGTCGATTTCGATGCCTATCTTAACTCTTTAAAACAAATTGAAAACTTGGGCGCAACAATTTTGTGCGCAGGTCACTATGCGGTTTTTACAGACGAAGATGCCCTTGAGCATATCCATGCCTCCTTTAAAACGGCCAATGATTATCTGGCCATGACGGAAGGAATTCTTGTCCAGGAAAAAGGTGATCTTGATCGCACAATTTTAAGGGTAAAGGCCTTGGAATGGGATGATAGGCCCTGGCCAAAACAACCTGAGTCTGCCTATCTTTTAAATACCCGGCAAAGGGTAAAAACGATATGGATGCGGATGAATATGCCCCCCACCTAACTGAACAAGGCCGCAAGGGTTTGCCTTTTGCAGTGATAAGACCATCACACAGACCAAAAGTACCCAGACCGGCCGCATGGGCTGCATGACGTTCAGACCAGGAAGATTCATAGGAAGACCCTTCTGATTTTACAATAGTCCAGTTAGGGACGAGCATGGGGGCAACTGCAGCATACTCTTTGTACTGCTGCCATATCTGATCTGCCCCAGAGGAAAACCCCACCAGCGCCAGGTCCCAGGCTGGATCATTATTTTCATTTTGCTGGGTATTGAGGGGTGAGCCTGCGATAAAATCCTGAATCAAACTATTAACCCAATTCTCAGAAATATTGACTTTTTTTTTCATTTGTGTCTCCTATGCTGTCAGGTGGCCTTAGTTTTTCCCTGAAAAAAGGACACAAAATAAGGGTGCTTTTTAAAAGGAAAATTTTGATCAACAAAATAACAACCATAATATGCAAAATGCAAGAATTAATAAAAATTTAAAAAAGGGCTCATATGACTTCAAAAGACAACAAAACAGCCAGTCTGACTGTTGCAGAGGCACTCCGCTTTAAGAAAGATCGGGAAAACACTTATCGGGAAAGAGCTCTCAAACTTTTCCCCTGGATCTGCGGCCATTGTGGTCGCGAGTTTGATGGCAAACGTCTGCGTGAGCTAACCGTGCACCATAAAGACCACAACCATGACAACAATCCTCCGGACGGCAGCAACTGGGAGCTTTTGTGCATTTACTGCCATGACAATGAACACTCCCGGGACCAGGTTGCCGATGCCTATGACATAGAGGCATCCGGCAATTCCTCGGAAAATGGTGGTGGCGTTAACCCTTTTGCCGGATTAGGGGATTTATTGAAGGGTAAACTGCCGGAATAAAAAAAAATCAAAAATTTTTTCAGGCAGTTGCCAGAAGCTTGACCGGCTTTGTTTTCATGATTTTCCGGGATGCTGTAAGGGCTGTTCCCATACAGATACAAGGGGTCAAAAAAAGTATCCCAAGGGAAATCTTCAGGTCAAATTGCCAGAGGCTGTCAAAAAAATACCAGGAAATCGTTCGTGAAAATCCAAAACTCAACAGGATGGCAAACAGGGCCGAGGTAAACCCGATAAATCCATACTCCAGCAAGGTAATGGCCTGGATTAATTTAAAATCTGCACCCAGAACCTTTAAAAGGTTGACCTGATTTTCATTTTTCCAGGCCTCGTGACGGGCAATGGAAAAAATAGAGACAAGCCCTGCAGCAATGGCCAGCCAGGCCATAAACCGAATGGACAAAGAGAGCCTGTCGGTTATGGACAGCAAGGTTCCGGCCATCTGGGTCACATCAATGACCGAGACATTGGGGAAGGCAGTTACAATTTTATTTTTCAACTCCTGGCGGTTCTCCCGCGCCACATGGGAAATGGCAGCCAGAAATGTTTTGGGTGCGTCATTCAAAACGCCGTTCTGAAAAAGCAGGTAAAAATTGGGCTGAAAACTGTTCCAGCGGACTTTACGAAGGTTCTTGACTTGTCCCTGCATGGGGATGCCCTGAATCTCAAATTCGATAAGATCTCCCAACGCTAAGCCATATTGTTCTGCAAATGATTTTTCAACGGAGATCTCAAAGGGCGTGATTGCCTCAAAATCCCAGGGAGTGCTGGACAGAGGTCTTCCCTGAAAAATAATTTCCGAAACATCCAGATGATCGCGATAAGAAAAATTGAACTCCATTCTCCGGCCCCGGACTTGCTGTGAGGAAACGGCCTTTCTGGTCCCGGACTTGGACCCCGGCGCTTTATTTTCACTATAAAAGGGCTGCTGGTTCACGGTTAGAATCCGTCCCCTGACCATGGGGGAGATATTTGCCAGGTCGGCATCCTGATGCTTGATAAATTCAATGAACGGCATCTTTTGTTCATCCTGAATATCCACCAGGAAAAAAACCGGAATTTTCAAACCTTCCGGCCGCATGATTTCGTTTTGCAATCCCTTCTGGACCTGGGGGATGATGGAAATCAGGAATGCACCCATGGCAATGGTGACAAAACAGGACAAAGAAGACCATTTGTTCCGAAACAGGTTCCTAAAAGCAATTCTTCCCACCAGGTGACGGGTATGGGAAAGTCTTCTGCAACCTGAAAAAATAAGCCAGCCCATACCCGACAAAAAAGCCAGGGCCA
>CAYWGN010000132.1:0-14227 GCA_964457495.1 uncultured Desulfobacula sp. | reverse complement strand
TGCCATGAAATTAAACGAAACATTCAAGTATTATTCCATTATTTTACTGGACTGAGACCCTCAGGTTTTTACCTTTCAACCCCTGTAATAACACCATGACAACGGCATGCCGTACAAAGGAGAAGCTGTCCTTTATGCTTTTCAACTTTCTTTAGAAAAGAAAAAAGCTGTTCTGGGCTGTATCCTCCAATGCCAGGCGCAAGCTGCCTGCTGCGCAACACTATGGGAGTATATTCTTTATATTGTAATGCTTCAAGCCGGGCAAACATATCCTGTTTTCTGGGAAGTTTGGTAACAGTGCAAAAATCTTCTGGTTCACTGCAATTGGTCGGGCAGATAAAATCAGCATTGCTGACATAAAGGTTTCCTTGTGAACCATGCATGGGATTTGGCACAAGCAAATCAATCTCAGAAGGCAAACTGGCCTGAACCAGCTGCTTTGGTCCCATTTTCATACGGCACCATTCCCATGCCAGATGAACCGGCAATGACGGGATAATCCAGGCAACTTTTGTCCCGGGTTCAAGACTATTATTTAAAAATCTGACCCCATCCGTATGCTCAAGTACAATATTTTGTCCCTTTGCCTTGAGCAGCTTTTCTTTATCCGGGTCCACCAGTACAAACTGCCAATCTTTATGTTGTTTTGACAATTGCTTTAAAGCCAGTGACCCAAACTGGCCCATGCCAATAATCCATATGGTTTTCATAATAAGTTTTTATTTTTTCTTCATCCCATTGCCGATTATCTTAAATGCCGTTTTCAAGGTTGGTTTTACAAAATCTTTCTCACCATTTAAAAGCCGTTTAGAATCAACCCACAGGACAATACCACAATAGGATGCCCAGAAGATATCTGCAAGTGCTGCAGGATGTTCATCTATAAAAATTCCCTGATTGATCCCCTGCTTTACCACATCGGCGATGGCACCATGCGCCATTATAGAATAAGTTTTAATCTGTTTTAAAACATCCTCTGAAAGATTCTTAAGGGTTTCTCCGGATTGAAGGTGAAACAGGTTGATTAAAATATTTGAGTCATAATCATATATATCAATAAATACATCACAAAATTTTTCCATCTTGTCTTCCACTGAAATATCCTGGCTGACAACTTTTTGAATTTCATCTGCCAGACGTTTGAGAATCTCAATGGAAAGAAAAGTATGCAATTCTTCTTTATTTTTAAAATAAAGGTATAAAGTTCCGGGACTCAATTCTGCTTCTAAAGCAATTTCTTCAATGGTAGCAGAGTGATACCCCTTATTGGAAAATACTTTCCGAGCAGCATGAAGAATTTCTTGTCTTCTTTGTTTTTTTTCTCTTTGCTTTCGTTCATATATACCCATGACGGCCTCATTATTTTTTGAATACGATTCATAAATTAATAAACGATTAACAAATACAAAAAATATTATAAAATAGCAAGGAAAGATTAAAACAAAACATTATCTGTCTCACATTTTATAATTATTACAAAGAAATCAGTTACTTATATAAATTTTAAATATTTTATTAAAAAATTTCAAAACTTTTAATGATCTAAAAGGTATTTTCATGTTAATATACGATTAAATTAATTAGTGCCTGACCAATACCCCGTGTTTGGGCGAAAAGTTGCCCATATACAAGGCGCAAAAAATCTTGAAACCGGAGTGTACTACTGTACATGAGGATTTCAAAATTTTGCAGCAACGCAGTAGATGGGTGAGTTTTCGTTCAAACACTGATTAATAAATAATGGAGAGACTTATAATGCCAAAAACAAATTACTGGGCTGATAATTATGTCGAAAAACTGACCAGCGCAGAACAAGCTTTACAACATATACGACCCGGCCAAAGAGTATTTATCGGTTCTTCATGCGGAGAGCCCCAACATCTTGTCAAAGAGTTATCAAAGGCCTCTGTCAGATTTACAGATCTTGAAATTGTCAGATTACTTTGTATTGAAAGAGGCCCTTTGACACTGGTTGCCAACCGGTCTCATTCCCAGCAGTTTAATATCCGATCCTTTTATCTGGGCTCAGGATACCCGGAAAAAATTCATCGGGATAAAAGATTTACTACACCCATTAACCTTTCCCAGATTCCCCATTTGTTCAAATCAAAAATGATGCCCATAAATGCCGCCCTGATCCAGGCTTCCCCGCCCGACGATTTCGGGTGGATGAGTTTAGGGGTATCCGTGGACATAACACTTGCGGCCTGTGAATCTGCAGATATTGTGATTTGCCAGACAAACTCGAATATGCCACGGGTATTAGGCAGAAGTTTTATCCATGTCAATGATGTGGATCATATTGTTGAACAAGATGAAGAGCTTCTAACCATACAACCCCTTCCTGAACTTGAAACTGCCGATACCATAGCCAGACACATATCACGACTGATTAATGACGGTTCTACCCTGCAAACAAGTTTAGGCGTGACAAATGGCGCCATAATGATTTGTCTGTCGGAAAAAAATGATCTGGGTATCCATTCTCAATATTTATCAGATGGATTGATGAAACTTTTTTCCATGGGGGTTATCACCAATAAAAAAAAGGGCTTTAATGATGGGAAGCTTGTGGCCGGAAGTGCAGTCGGATCAAATCTTCTCTATGAATTTATTAATGACAACCCCTCCATTGAATTTCATCCTTCAGATTATGTCAATAACCCTTCTATTATTGCCCGGCATAATGATATGGTCTCTTTAAATACTGCCATGGCAATTGATTTGACAGGACAGGTTGCAGCAGATGCCCTTCCCTATAATAATTATACGGGTATTAACGGGCTTCTTGATTTTACCCGCGGAGCTGCCATGTCAAAGGGTGGAAAATCCATCCTCATGCTTACCTCAACATCTGATAATGGCCGGAAAAGCAGGATTCTTCCCAATTTATATGATATTGCCGTGGTGGTGCCAAGGGGGGATGTTCAATTTGTGGCAACAGAATACGGGGTGGTTAACCTTTTTGGCAAAAGCCTTCAGGAAAGGGCCATGGCCCTTATCAGTATTGCCCACCCTGATTTCAGGGACGAGCTGTTTTCAAAAGCCAAAGAGCTTGAACTGATTGACAGCCACAGAAAGCTTAAACAGGCCATTAAAGGGGTTTACCCTTTAAAACGTGAAGAAACCATTGTCATAAAAAATATTCCCATCCTGTTTCGGCCTGTCAAACCCATTGATGAAAGAGGGGTCCAGGAACACTATTATACAATGAATCGGGGAGATATTGTCTCAAGATTTTTCCATGAAAAAAAGAGTTTTGTTCATGATCAGATTGATACAACTTTTGAAATTGATTATATCAATGACCTCACCATGATTGCGGCCATTGGAGAACTGGGATTTGAAAAAATCATTGCTGTTGGTGAGTATTTTAAAAACTCCATCGTTAATATGGCTGAAATTGCATTTTCAGTCTCCAAAGAATACCAGGGCATGGGAATCGCAGGAGTCCTTCAGAGGAAACTGGCAGAAGCTGCCAGGGACAATGGAGTTAAAGGGATTGTAGCCTATACCTCTCCTGAAAATAAGGGAATGATAAAATTATTTCACAAGCTTCCTTATTTGATCACATCAAAAAAAGAAGATGATATGATTATTTTAAATTGCCTGTTCTCTGAACCAAAGTAAAGGGTAAAGGGGGTCAGGCTTCGCTTATTGTGGTTATTGAGCTCAATAACCACAATAAGCGAAGCCTGACCCCCTTTGTTTATTTTTTTACGAGCAGTGCAATGGATTCAATATGATAGGTATGGGGGAACATATCAATGGGTTGAATTTCCCTGATCTCATATTTTGGGGCCAGCATTTCAAGATCCCGGGCAAGAGTGGCCGGATTGCAGGATACATAGACGATTTTTTCAGGACTAATTAAAAGCACCTGTTGAACAACATCCTTATGCATCCCCACTCTTGGTGGATCTATAATCATCACCTCGGGTTTTTGTTCTAATCCTGGCAGAACATCCTTGATATCCCCTTCAAGAAATTCACAATTTTCAATCCCATTCAGAAGGGCATTCTGTCGGGCATCAATAACAGCACTTTTCACAATCTCGATGCCATACACCATTTTTGCCTGGTCGGAAAGCCATATGGGAATGGTACCCGTTCCCGAATAAAGATCGATCACAATTTCATTCCCCGTCAATGCGGCAT
Organism: uncultured Desulfobacula sp.; assembly: GCA_964457495.1. Classification (GTDB taxonomy): domain Bacteria; phylum Desulfobacterota; class Desulfobacteria; order Desulfobacterales; family Desulfobacteraceae; genus Desulfobacula. The sequence goes on along the minus strand of CAYWGN010000132.1, from coordinate 10,069 downwards.
ATTCCGATACTTTTGAATATAATTTTTCGCAAGATCGGGTATTGGTCTGAAAAAATGAATTAGCGGATATTTTAAATTCAAGTTTTCCCAGTTTTTCTTTGATGTGATCTTCACCATGTAGGCATATTTCTTCCTTGTCGATTGAAACTCCTGATTTTGAATCCGTTATATTGTTCAATATGGATTTGATCTGGGGATATTTTTGTGCCAGCAGGTCTGCAAGATTTTGAACCACGTCAATCTTTTTTACCTTGGTTACAACATTAACCATCCATGTATCAAAAGCCACGGAATGTCTGAGCATTAAAAACCGCCAGAACCCCTCGTGTGTCCTTAAGTTATAGGCTGGAAAATCCGATTCTTTTATGAATTTTCTAACATCGTCCAATATCTGGTTGCCTGTGTTTGGCATAATTTCACATTGTTTAATATCAATGACCTTGTCAAAGGTGCCGGGCACATGAAGACCTATGCCAAAATCCTTTTTAATCTCCTCATTTTCAAGCTCCCAGGGTAACAACCATCTTTTTGAGGAACAGGAAAACTCCATTTTATTGCGGTATTCATAAATCTTGTCAGACGGGATCACATCATTCACCCGGACATCTTTGAGCCCACCAATATGTTCTATGGATTCAATCACATGCCTTTTTTTATACTCAAGCTGGATATCATAGCCTATCTGCTGCCATTTACATCCCCCGCAAAAATTGCAGTATTGGCATTTCCCCTGGTTTCGCAGGGGAGATTGCTTTAAAATTTCTATCAGTTTGCCTTCTGCCCAGGATTTTTTCTTTTTTGTGATTTTTGCGAAAACCACATCCCCTGGAACACACCGGTCGATAAAAACCGGAAATCCATCCGGTTTTGCAAGCCCCCTGCCCCCATAGGCAAGATCAATGATTTCCAGTTCATAGGCTTTTCTTTTTTTAATTGTCATAATATATATTTCTTTTACGCTAAATGTTTTATCCAGATTTTCAGAACTTGATATTATAAAGGTTTAATGGCATAAAGACAAGGTATGAAAAAAAGTTGCCATAACATTGAATTCAACTCCCAGGGATTTTTACTCAAAGGGATTCTGCACCTGCCAGGGGTAAAAAACCCGCCCCTTGTTGTGGGGTCCCACGGTCTTGAGGGCTCAAAAATATCGGCAAAACAAAAGGTGTTGTCAGAACTTCTTGTCCAGAACCATATTGCCTTTTTCCGGTTTGATCACAGGGGCTGCGGTGAAAGCCAGGGGGATTTTATCAAAGACACCTCCCTTGAAAAACGAACCCATGATTTCATAACGGCAGTAGAGCATATTCTATCTCTCAAAAAAACCAGCCAAAACCTGGCGGTTTTCGGATCCAGCATGGGAGGTGCCACCTGTATAAATGCATGGGAAAAACTCGTAAAAATGGATATCACTCTTTGCGGAGCCGTGCTGTGTTCAGCCCCCGTAAAGAGCCGAACCATTGAAAATATTCCAATGGGTGCCAATGGGAATCGCCCTGCCCTGCCCTTAAGCTTTTTTAAGGACAACCTTTTATTTAATATTAAGGAAAAAGCTAAAAATCTTTCCAATGTGATGATTTTCCACGGGGATGCAGATCAAGTGGTACCCGTTTCCAATGCCTATGATATCTACGATGCGGCAAAAGAGCCCAAACAATTAATTATCCATAAAAATGGGGACCACCAGATGACGTCAAAAAAAGATCAGATCCAGTTTGAGAGCCAATCCGTGGCCTGGTTTCTAAGTTGTTTCAAAAAGGCGAACCAGATGCCGTCTTAAAAGCTCCAACGCCATCATGGCAAACATTTTTTTATTCCTGCCCCTGTCGCCATAAGAAAACTGATACGTTTTGGCCATGGAAACGGAAGGCCCTGCAAGACCAATACATACCATGCCCACGGGTTTTTCTTTTGTCCCTCCCCCAGGCCCTGCAATACCCGTGGTTGATATGGCAAAATCAGCGCCCGCTTTAAGTCTTGCCCCCCGGGCCATTTCAAGGGCTGTTTTTTCATGAACGGCACCATATTCAACAAGGGTCGCTTTTTTCACATTTAAAATATTAATTTTAGCATCATTGGAATAGGTAATCCCTGAAAATAAAAAATAATCAGAACTGCCTGCCACATCCGTCACCATGTTTGAAATCAGACCGCCTGTACAGGACTCTGCAATGGCAAGGGTTTTCTTTTTTTTTGTCAACAAATGCCCTATCTCCTGGACAATGGATAATCCTTGTGTGGATACCACCTTATTTTCAAGCTGATCAATGGCCCATTGTTTTGCCCTGGCAATATCAGATCTTGCCTTTTTATTGTCTTTATCAGAAGCCATTAAAATTATTTTAACTTCTATCACGGGAAAATCAGCCCGAAACCCCAACCGCATCCGGGGAAACTTTATTTTAAACGCTTTTAACAAAGAACCCACCCGTGATTCAGGAAGACCAAACACGGTGAGCCTTTCAATCAGGATATCATCATTAAGGTTGAATTCATCCTTCAATACCGGTTTTATTTCTCGTTCAAACATGATTTTCATTTCAGAAGGTACACCCGGCATAAAGAAAAACAGGCAATTGTTAATTTTCATATAAAATCCCGGTGCCGTACCATTGTGATTGATCAGCACACGTGACGTTTCAGGCAGCATGGCCTGTTTTTCATTATCCTTGTTCAGGACAAAGCCTCTTATTGCAAAATAGGATTTCATGGATGCCAGAGCCTGCTGGTTAAACTCAAGCCTCTTGCCTGCTGCCCTGCTGCAGGCAAGGGCTGTTACATCATCCTGGGTTGGCCCAAGCCCCCCCGTCACAAGGCAGATATCTGCTTTAAACGATATCTCTTCAATAATGGATGCAATGGTTTCAACACCATCACCCACGGCCATAATCTTTTGAACTTCAATGCCCCTCTCTTTCATAGCTTTGCAAAGAAAAGACGAATTAGTATCAACAATATCTCCTAAAAGAACCTCATCTCCCGTTGATAGAATGTGAGCGATCATTATTTATTTTCCTTATATTTTGAAAAAAAGACGGCATGGTTTGACGAAAAAAAGGCAGGATTTTTACGAATTCCCGTACCCACTGACACCTGTTTCTTAAATGTTTTATCAATAAAGTGTTTAACCTTTTTTCTCTCCCACCCAAAGGGATGGGTAAAATTTAAATACAATGACAGATCACCATGGTAAAATTCCTGGGTATCCAGATCTCTGGCATCATCAGAAAATTTAGGAAGGTTAAATACGGCCAGGTTTAAATAATCAATATATGCTTCATGTGCCTTGATATATTCAAGGGTCTTAAATGCACTCTGCTCGTCTTCATAACTGGTTCCAAAAAGAAGATAAACAAAGGTTAAGATCCCTGCCTGATGCAGGTTCTTTAAAATAGTTGACGCAAAATCCAGGTTTGTTCCCTTATTCATCTGGTCCAGGACATTCTGGTCTCCTGATTCAAGCCCCAGTTTTAACATGTCACACCCGGATTGCTTCAAATCCCGGCAAAACCCCGGGTCCAGAAACTCTCGTTCAAACCTGACAAACCCATACCATTTAAATCCAAATCGATTCTTTGATAAGGCTTTTAAAAAAGCCGGGGTAACGGCATTGTCAATTAAATGAATATAATCAGGCGCATATTTTTGGTCAATCTTTTTTAAATCCGCCAGCACCTTTGATGCCCGATTGGAACTATAGGGACGGGTTTCTGCTTTTTCCGGACAAAAATTGCACTTGCTCCAGTAGCAGCCAATGGATGCCCTGAAAGGCAGGACTTTTCCAGGTGCCAGATACAGATCCTCTTTTACAAAATCATAATCCGGAACATAATGCTTCTTATCCACATCTTTGATACCCAAAAGTTCCAGCAGCGGAATTTCTCCCTCTCCTCTGATGGTAACATCAACCAGATCTTTAAAGGGATCATTATAATCCGGCCGGCTCATCCAGGAGGAGATCAGACCACCGCCCATTACAATTTTTTTGTCTTTAAAATTATCCTTGACCCATCCGGCAAGGGCAAAACTCACAAGGGCCTGGTTCAGGTAGCAAAGTGAGATACCGATAAATTTTGAATCACTGTCTTGAACCCTTTCTCTCAGATTGTCTTCAAAAAATCGATAAAATGGATTTTCTTTATATTGCCGGGCACTTTTCAGCAGATCCCTGCTGTTAACAGAAGACAGTTTTGAATCTGAATAATCGCTTAACGTTATCTTGAATCTTTTGATATCCACACTCATGGATAAAAGCTTGTTTAAATCATAGACCCGTTGATGGTACCGGTCCATATTTTCGTACAACGCATTGCCTTTTAAATCAAAAAGTATTTTCTCCCTGTTCTTTAATGCTCTTTTTGACCAGGAATCAATGGGAACAATATCAGAATTGATCAGATATAAAAGCCCTTCAATATTCGCATCAATTACCTGACACAAAATCCCCTGCTCTTTTAAAGCAGCAGACAAAAGAGCCACTCCTGCCGGAGGCTCACAGGGTTTTGCAACGGGCGGAAAAATCAACAGCATGGTAAAATGTCCTAAAATTAATAAATAAATGTTAGCTTTTACCACATTTCCTTAAAATCCTCACCTGGTAATTTTTTAACTCCAATCCCAACCTGCTTTTTCCAATATTTATTTTTCAAAAAAATAGATGACATGAATAAATTTTCAATGACTAGGTATTTTCACCTATTGATTTTATTATAACCGCCCTATATAACAAAAATATTCTTTTTCTCTCCTTGTTGTCTCGATTCGCGATAATGTAAGCGAAAGGGCGAAGCTGTGCCAAACTCCTTCCTTTAAAAATCCAGCGGGCTTTTTGATTCCTTGATGGTCCTTGATTTGACCGTGTGGGTATAGATCATGGTGGTTCGGATATCACTGTGCCCCAAAAGCTCCTGAATGGTCCGGATATCATAATTTGCCTGGAGCAAATGACTTGCAAAACTATGGCGGAAGGTATGGGCAGTTGCCCGTTTACCAAGCTGTGCCCGGTTAACAACAGCTTTAATTGCTTTCTGGACATGGCGATTATGCAGGTGGGAACGCCTGTATTCTTTGGTTTCAGGAACATAGGTCAATTCCTTGGCAGGAAAAAGCCATTGCCAGTTAAATTCTTTCCCGGCATTTTTATATTTTCTTTCTATGGCATCAAACATAAATGCACCAGCATATCCCTCATCCAAGTCCTGCAAATGGAGTTTTTTTACCACATCAAGCTGTGCTGTCAGATCAAAAATCATGGTTTCCGGCAACGGCAATGTCCGATCTTTTTTCCCTTTTCCATCGTGAATGGTTAAAATACGCATATCAAAATTGAGATTATTAATCCGTATGTTCATGCATTCTGATAACCTTAATCCACAACCATACAGCAGTTTTCCAATAAGGTCATAAGGGTATCGAAGTTTTCCAAGGATAAGATTAATTTCCTGCCGGGACAATACAACAGGTATATAGGGTTTTCGTTTGGCCCGAACCACACCGTCTATTTTGCCAAATTCCTTTTTAAGAATATTCCTGAAAAAAAACAAAAGCGAATTAAATGCCTGATTTTGTGATGATGCAGAGACATGTTGCTTAACAGCCAAAAAAGTTAAAAAATTTTTAACATCATCTGTCGATAATTGTTCTAGCGCTTTGGATTTAACAAACCCTTGAAACTTACCAACCCAAATACTATAAGCTTTAAACGTTTTCGGAGAATAATGTCTTACTTTGATTTCATCATTCAGTCCAGTATAGACAGATTTCCAATCGCTATCAGAAACCACTTGCTTCTTATTATATGAAACAGTCTTTTCACGAACAGCAATGACCTCTTTTTCAACCCTGTTTTCAGGTGATGATTTCTTATACCAGTCAGGATGAAGACCAAACATCTCATAATACAACAGGATTGCATCATATGCCTGCTTCTGCAGTTCTCTGGATTGTCTTTTTTTCCGCAATTTGTTTATAAAACGGGGTAAGCTTTCAGTGTTTTTTGAATCATGTCCATATTTATAACAAAAATTAATATAGTATCGCAGCCATTTCCTAAAGAGATTATGATTTTCAGATGAAATTTTGTTTTTTATTAATTGGACGTCAAATTGATTCAATAATTGTTGAGGTATTTTTTCCATCATGATATCCCTGTGTTAATACCACCCTGAGATGAATGATATGCGGTTAGAAACTATAAAATATCATCCAATAATTGTCAATTAAATCTTTTTGGATGAAAGATATGCGGACAACCGCTCAATTACTTGTTAATTTTTTTTGAAAAAGGAATTTTATTCTACAAAAATGAAAAGATTAATATTTTATTTTATTTTTATTTCTATTGGATTTGTTGTTGCACTCATCTCAGACCCTCCGTTTAAGGATATTGCCACTGGCCTTGTTGTAGGTATCTTTCTAATCTTAATCGACATATTAATACAGAATCAAAGGTGGGGTCATTATTGTTGGTGGTCAGTAAAATATTTCAATACATATATTAGATTATCAATTTCATATCTATATCGGATCAAAATAGACGATGAATATTTTCTTGTAAGAGGCATTAGAATCCCAGATCAATTTCAGCCTGTAGGCGGTGTCTATAAACGGTTGGATTCATCATCAAATTTTTTCCATGAAATAAAAGCTTTGGATGACAATCTCCTTCCAATTGATAAAAGTTCAAAGAACGATTTAAGAATTAGAATTAAAGGAAAGCATTTAGTAAAATTTATAAAGTGGTTTGAGTTGAGCGTAGATAGGGAAATCGATCCTTGGAGAGAATTCTACGAAGAATTAGTTGCTACCGGACTTTTAGACAGGAACCGATTCCCATATCTTTTAACAAAAAAAATTAAAACAGAAATTAATAAATTTTCATGGTCTGACTATGCTCAATCGTCAGAATTGTTTATCGCAGACATATTTGAGGCCCAATTCAATGAAGAGCAGATAAATGAAATAAAAAAATTAAAAATTAAAAAATCGAATTCGTATTTATTTGTGGGAGAAGAACAAATTAAACGCCTTGGATTTATACCGAAACAAAACAATCAAATTAAAATATCAAAATCCGCATCCTGGTTAATTTAACATAATGTTTTGTCTTTTAAAATAAAACCCCAGTTTTGAGGTGAATAAAATGCCAGAATCGAATAATAAGCTATCATCTAATTTCGCTGCTTTCTTTTCAAAAATAAATCCTTCAAAAACTTACAAGAACATTGCCGCATCTGCCCACTCAAATATTACTTCATTAATTGAAAAATCGGATGGGCCAGCTAAAGATTACAAAATAAAGTGTTTTCTTCAAGGCTCTTATAAAAGGAACACAGCGATTCATACCATTAATGATGTTGATATAATAGCTGCTTGCGATTTGTCCTATAAAGAGAGTGCAAATCAAAATACTCGAAACCAGATATTTAAAGTAATTTCTGACTCTATTGGTGAGGCCGAAACATATAGAGAAAAAATAAAATTCAACAATGAAAGTGTTTGCGTTAAGGTTTTATTAAGTGGAATTAAAATAGAAATTCTTCCCGCTTTAAAAATTATAGGAAAACCGATTGATCATGAACCTTTCTATACATTCCTACCGAACAATAATTTTAGTGGGAGCTGGAAAAAAACATATGCGAAAAAGCATCAAGTCCTGTGTACACAAAAAAATTCTCAAACTGATGGTCTTTTTATACCACTGATTAAGGTCTTTAAACATCTCAGATTTATTGAGAATAGTCTTTCTGAAACTATTGTTCCATCTTTCTATATTGAATGTTTATTATATGCTCTCAAAAATACTATTTATTCGGGGTCAATAAGTGATTGTATAGAAGCAGTATTACAATCATTAGCAGGTTTTTCGGCTGACAAAGCATATCAATCCGGTCTAAAAAGTCCATGCAAAGATGAGGTTATCTTTGGCACAAAAAAATGGTGCAGAGAGGACTATAATAAATTCAATAGCTCTGTCAAAAAGTGGTATGAAATAGTTAAATATGCAAATCAATTAGAGGACAAAGACAAAGCTATTGATTCCTGGAAATCACTTCTAGGTGATAGTTATTTTGTCAGAAATCCAGCTTAAAATAAAAATAGGAGGCGAATTGAATGGCACCTAATGAAAAATCAACAGATGAAGCTTTTGATGACCAGGAAGATTATGATGAAATTGTAGAAATAGACGAAAATGGCAATGTTTATAAACCAGGAGCTGCCCCACGGTCATTTGGTAAAAAACCTACAATATTACGGGACCCTGAAGGTGAATACAGAAAGGGGGTTTAAATATGGCAAGGATGCAGGTCAGTAAAGATTTAATATTTATGGGAGCAGATTTATTACGACCACGAATGACAGTTGAACAAGAAAAAATGAAATCGCGTTTTCCAAATTTTCAATTTTACGCTCAAAATGGTCGTGTGAACTCTGTAAAAGGGTATCTCGAAACAAGCTATAATAATAGCTATTATGTTAAAATTCTTATCTCATCAAACTATCCTTATGATATGCCTAAAATTGAGTTGCCATATACTTCGATAGATTCTGCTTGTCCCCATATTTATACTAATGATCGCTTATGCGTTATGAAGTCTGATCAATGGACAACTACGTATTCTATAGCCTTTATGGTTGGGAAAACAGCGGTATGGTTGAACAAATATGATTCTTGGAAAAGAAAAGGAAAAATTAGATGGCCAGGAAACGATCAGCATCGATAGGCGAAGAGGCAAGAACACTGGATTTCAACCGGATAGAGTATCTTCTTAATCCGGGCCAATTTAAAGACAAAAAAATAACTATCGTTGGTTTAGGGAGTGGGGGTGCCCCTGTTTGTGAACATCTCACCATGAATGGTTTTAGAAAATGGGATCTTTATGACCCGGACACGCTTGAAATGGTTAATCTTGTAAAACATCCTCGTATGAGAAAAGACATTGGAAGACCAAAGGTTGCAATACAAGAGGAATGGATAATTGATCGAAATCCAAAATCAGAAGTTAACTCTTTTGTTGAGGATGTGATTACATCAGAAAATTTCATAAATTCCATTAAAGCCTCTGATATTGTATTATCTTGCCCGGACAAAAAGAGTGTACGTGAATTTATAAATGACAAATGTGTTGAATTTGGTATTCCATTTGTAACGGCATCGGTTTTTCGAACTGGTATTGGTGGTGAAATTTTTAGTTATATTCCAAAAGAAACTGGCTGTTATAAATGCCTACAACTATACTCTTTAACTAATGATATCAATTTAACTGATGACGCTTTAGGGCTTACTGAAGAGGAAGAAGAAAATATATATGGTTTAGGAGATACCGAATTCCATGCTTCCGGGTTATCAATGGATATTCAAATGATTTCTCTAATTCAAGCAAGGATGGCCTTATCAATACTTACAAGGCACTCAACAACAAAAATTCCAAAAATAAAAGGTAATTGGATAATTTTTGGTAATCGACCCTCTAAAGGTATATTCAGAAGTCACTTTGAGGCTAAGCAAATGTTTCTTAAACCACAAAAAATATGCAATTGTTTAGAACAGCCCTTATAAAGAGGAGATTAGTTAAAATGTTTTGGAATAAAAAAAAATATTTCGATGAAGATAAAATTGTAATTGAATTCAATAAATGTGTATTTGACAGAATTATTAAGACAATATCAAGCTCAAATGTTGAAGAGGGAGGTAAACTACTTGGTAAAATAGAATATGATACTAACAGAATGGTTTTACAAGTTGAATCCTATATAGACTCAGGCCCGAATATTGACCATTCATCGACCCACTTACATCCCGACGGTGAATATCAAGAGAGTGTTTTCAGAGTAGTTGAACAGTTTGATTCAAATATTGAACATATTGGGACGTGGCATAGCCATCATTGTAATGGACTGAAGAATTTGAGTTCTGGGGATATACAAGGATATATTAAAACTGTTAATAATCCTAATTACAACATAGATGTATGTGATAGTAAGAAATCGAACAAAATTATTAAAAATTAAGTAACACTTTTTCCGAAATTTTAAAAAGGAGAAAGTGCAATGAGCAAGAAGAGCT
>CAYWGN010000131.1:0-14229 GCA_964457495.1 uncultured Desulfobacula sp. | reverse complement strand
TTGATCATGCATCATTTCTTCAAAAAGCCTGGAAAAATATAGGCCTGTACATAGAGATACTACCCACTCACTGGGTTCCCGAGAACGAATAGCCAAAGGAATACCTGGGAAGAATTATGAAAAATGATATTTTTGACAAAATTTCCCCTGATGAAGCGTTAGAAATTCTCAGGCAAATTACAAAAACAGATAAAAATTTGAAAAAGAAAATTGTAGAATTAGCTGAAAGCTTATTTAGAGATGTCAATGTAGACGAAGTTTGTGAAGATATTTTCTTTGAATTGGATGGAATTGATGTTCATGAGTTGTGGGATCGTGCAGATTCGAATACAGATGGTTATATTTCGTCGGAAGAAATGGCCGTTGAAATGTTTGAAGAGGCATTGGAACCTTTCCTCCAGGAGATGTACAGACTATTGGATTTAGAAATGCACTAGGAGGCTAAACTTTACTGCATGGGGATTGCAAAAGGAATATATCAATATGAGGAAGACTCAACCTCAGAATTCAAAGATTGGGCTACGGATGTTCCAAGAGAAAGTTACGATTACATTTTTAATGAATGGGAAAAAAGAGGGATTGACGTCAAAGACAAAAAAGAGATGAGAGCGTTTCTCAGTGATGCGTGTCCGAATTGGTCTTAATGGTCAATCAAGCCAATATGATTAAAACCGAAATGATTGAATCTGCAATAGAAAGTGCAATAAGACCGGGCGACTTCATTGGTTACAATGGGGGTTGGTCTTTTATTTCAGACCTTGAAAAGGTAAAAGAGCAAATTGACGGTGTTGCAAACAAACAACCGCTTCAAGCCGTTGATCTAATAGAAACCTTTATTGCTGTCTGTTACGAAAAGGCTGAAGAGATCGACGACTCAAGCGGATCGTTTGGTATGTTTGTAGAAGAACTGTTTTGTTCCTGGGTTAACGCCAGGCAGAAGGGAAAGTGTGACCCCAGAGAAACGGTTATCCGGCTTCTTTCCTGGATGGATGATGACGACTATGGTTTTACCTATCAACTGGAAAAAAGTGTATCCAGGGTACTTTCCCCGCAAGGGCTCAATGAATTCGCTGCGGCCATCCGCATACGGTTTGACGCAGAAATGAATAAAGATCATCACCATCGACAATTGGGGGACACTCTAAAAACCATTTATGCTGCCGGACGTGATCTAAAATCGTATGTTTTTATCTGCGAGGAAACCGAACTATTACCGAAAGATTGCGAGATTATTGCAGACTTGCTTCTATCGCGCCGGAAATCGGCAGAGGCTTTGGAGTGGGTAGAAAAGGGACTTAAAATACAGAAAGATCAGCGACTGTATCGTGGTTCAAGCTATAATCTGGATACTATGAAGCGTGATATCCTAACCAAACTTGGGCGACCTGAGGAAGCACAGGAGGATGCATGGCAAAATTTCTTAAAACACCCTGATGAATTTTCCCACAAAGAGCTTATAAGGCATATTCCGAAAAAACAACAGTTAGAATGGCATCCTCGTATTCTTGAAGTTATCAATACTGCACCATTAAGTTCAGCCATCACACTGCTGCTCCGATTACAAGAAAAGGAGAGACTTGCACAACGGTTACGTAAAACTTCCGATGGCAATATCGAGTCTTTGAGCCATTACACAATTAACCCTGTTGCTGAAAAACTTGCCGGGGACTATCCGGATGTAGCAGCCAAACTTTACCAGGCCATGGGATTCCGGATAATAAATGCAGGAAAGAGCAAGTATTATGATGCAGCCCTATCCAATTTCGAACAGGCAAAACAATGCTATGAAGAAGCAGATCTTGAACCAGTCTGGATGGAAACAGTTGAAAAAGTGATAAATAATCACGCCAGAAAATATAGTTTTATGCCGGGTTTTAAGCAGGTGGTTGCCGGTAAAGGCCCAAGTACAGAGCCATCTATTATTGAGCGGGCAAAAACGCGATGGAAAAAATAGGATTGTTTTAATGGGGTCAGGGCAAGTAAAATATTATGTTTTATCATAGCTGTGACACTGCTATGACAGATACTGTGACATTTAGAATTTAGAATGACAGATCACGACATTGTTTTAATACAACATCCATGAACCAAAAAAATTCAACGAAAAAATGAACCGGGTTTCACCGGTTATTTTGGTGTTCTTTCACAAAGTAAGAGGAATAAATATTAGAGTGACAGTTTTGAAAGTATACCGGTATTATAATCGTCAGATTTTTAAATTTGAGAAAACTAAAAATATTTCACTTAATTGATGTAAATAAAATTAAAGGATTAATAAAATGAAAAAGCCTATTATTGCCATTATGTTGATTTGTACATTATTTTCATTCTTCGGATGCTCTTATAAAGCTCAGGTTGTTAGTACCTCTGCACCTGTAGCAGAGATAAGATCGGATAAACAGATGAATTGTTCGGTAAGTTATTATATTGGAAATGAAATAAGTAACCTGAATAAAGAAGTTAAGCCATCTTCGTATGTATGCAGCGCTCATAAATTCCCTTTAAGTGTTAGCCAAGGTCTACAAAGTTCAATAATTAAAGTATTAGAAGGAACATTTGAGAATATCAATCGCAGTTCTACAACGACACCCTCTGAAGGAGAAGGTGATTATAAGTTCATTTTCACTCTTGATTCGTTTCAACCTTCTTTGAGATTTGCTACAGGGTTTTGGGAAGCCAGTATCTTTGCAAGGGCTGAGCTTGTAATGAAAGTAAAAGTACTTGATAAGAATGGAAAAGAAGTTGTACGAACAACAATCTCTGGGGAAGGTTCTGCAGATTCTGGCGGTCAATGCGGTGATGGGGCACAGGTGTTAGCAGATGCAACACAAAAAGCCATTAAAAGAGTTTTAGAAAATTTTGTATACAAGGTAATAAACTCAGATTATTTAACGAAAATGTAGAAAAAAAAAGAAGAGATTTGGCGCCACATCTTGAATAGTAAATAAGGAGAATTCCAAATGGGAATTGCTCAAACCTTGATTATTGTATTTGAATTTCAACAATCAACATGCACCGGATTTCACCGGTGATGTAGGGCATTCAATGCGCCTGCGGCGCATTGAATGCCGAGTTGAGTTAAGTTTGTCGCCCGCCGCAGGCACATAGAACAACGAGTTTGAGCGGACATCCTTATCAGTCGCAGCTCAACTCGGCATTAAGTTTTAAAATATGGAATTTCAAAAAAACATTCGTACAAATAGTCTTCAAGGACTGGGCTCATTGTTGTCCACCAGTATTTTGCCAACAGGGTTGCTCTCCAAGCTTGGTGTTGTGCTTGGTGGTATTTCAGTGCTTGCGCTAATTCATCACGCCATACAATTTGGGTTGTCAGAAACGATAGAAATATTAGTCGATTGGTATGATAGGTTTCTTTCAATAGCACTTGGTTGGATTCCAATAGAAAAGTTCTTGGAGTGGTTATTGTCGATCTTTTCTGTGGATTTAAATATAAATCCACACTGGAAGCATATCTTTGTTATTTCAAATGTATATTTCATGAGAAATGCATTTACATATAATCACCGCAAAGAAGACGGAACAATAAAAACAAATATTCCGGAAACAATTTTTGTATTGCTGCTTTCAATATTCATAAGTCTTATATTTTCTGGGCTTTCAGGTGTTTACCCCACAAACGGAAATTTCTCAGTCTTCGTAATTGCTTGGCTTCCTTTGGCAGGGTTCTATGTTTATGACTTAACCGAGCGTTTTGGTACTGTTTTAGTGCTACCACCTATAGACGCATATTCGGAATTTGATTTGAGCAGATGGATGGCGTTTAGGCGATACATTGGTTGGGCAAATGAGAGATTTTTAGCCGCCACGATGTTCGTCTTTGTTTGCTATCTTATCGTAATAACTCTGTTAGATGGCAATGGAAATTATGGGGTTGTAATTTTTTTGTTAGCAACTTTTTTGCTCGCAATCTATTGGATTTCAGGGCGCGCTTCACTTAATTATCGGAAGTTTTCACAAAACAAAAATATACCACCCGTGATTAAACTTATGAAATATTCCGGCACAACCTATCTTGGTGTGATGATGTTAGGAACATTGATGTGGGGATGTGTTTTTCTTTTTCTTAATGCTGGCCTAAAACTGGCAGGGTTGTAGAAGGAAATTTTGAACAAAAATTTAACAAGTATTTACAGCCAACTTTTGTTACGTTGCGGCGGCTGAAATAAACGTTCTTTTTTCTATAAACCAATAAAAACAAAAGCTAAACTAAGGGTAGAATATAATGATTGAACTACCTGCAAAAATACGATTGAGACCTACTCGCATTGGGTTTCTTGTTCGTCCTTCTGATAGGAAATCGGTTCGTGAGATTATTCGAGTTAACGCCTGTCTTTGGGGCGGACTCTATAATCCTATAATACCCGTCTACAGAAACACTCCTAAAGATTGGAAAGAAAAACATTTTAAAGATTTGACAGGTAGGCAAGTATTAGATGGATACGTCAAGTTTTTTGAACCAGATGTTTATGTAGAGGCAGAAGAGGGTTTACTTGAAAAGGCAGGATTAGACGTATTAAGAGGTCAAAGCTTTGAAAAAAATGTTGTGTCTTTAAGACAGTTTTTTGATCAGGAATATAGAGGGATATACGAACCACATTTTGGACAAAGTGTATTTGATGTTATCGACGATACTTATATTTCAGAACGACGCTTTCAATTAAGAGATCCACATCCTGCAATTTACAGCAAAAAAAAATATGATGTATTCGCTGAAATTTGTATGGGAGTATATCCGAACTTTGATACAACCAAACATATTTATAATGCATATCATGATGTTTATAGACCAGAATCTATCTCATTTTCGCCAGAGACATGGTTGAAAATTTTCGGTGGTAAGTATGTAACGCCTTTTTCTGCTACAAATAAAGATATTGACGTTGAAAGGCGTTGGTCGAATGACCCCATAATTTATATATTTGATCCATCAAAAACAACCGATTTAATAGATTTTTGGAATCTGCGGATTCAGCCATCCCCTGTGTTCCCTGTTCCTATGGATTGGGTCTCAGACTTATCCAAGCCTCTTATAAGATATATCAAAAAAAATTTCCGCCCTCTCAAGGGGAATCCAAATGGTGTAATGCATAGAACAACTATAGAAATTTCCAGGTCTATCTCCGAAGATCATTTTCGTAAGAAATATATGTCATATTTTGATGGCCTCCCCAAAGGCTCTATGGGTTATAAATTTTGGCGTACTGCTGTTTGGAAAGTGAATTATAACGAGCAATCTGTTTCACAGCCTGAAAAGGTAAAGTTAACAGTAACGGATAAAGATCAGACACTGATAGTTAAAGATGAAAATTATTTACACAGCGAATTTGAGGGGCTTTCCCCAGCGTTTTCAGATAGATTTAGTATCTCGAAAAAAAGATGGACTAATGTTTTAACACTATCTTCTAATTACGTGGAAACCGATGTGGCTGCTAGGCTTCCATACAATACTTTTGAAAAAGAATGGCCTTTCAAAGGGTATAGAAATTTCAGTATTGGTAGGGAGGGTTGGGTCTACCCCCAAGATCACAAAGACAGTCGCCAGTTTATTTCATTTCTTAGGCAAGATGAAGCTTTTATCTCATGGTTTAAACTCAAGGGATTAACTGTTGGTCTATCTGAAGCTGGACGAATAGCTAAGCAAGTGATCGATAGTTTAGGCGGCATGTGGGGATTGAATCTTTTTGATGATGAAATTTCAATCAAATTTGTAAATAAGTTGGCTAATAGTACCCGCACTCGATCGAGAGCAGATAATGATGTTGTTCTTAAGGAGGATTTTTCTGGACGAGCAGCATCAATTAGCGAATGGCAAAAAATGATTTCCAAGCGCAAAGCTCAAGAGAACTTCCTTCGAGTAAACATCTCCGATTATATCAAAAGAAATGTTATCAAGATAGGATTAGAAACGGACTGTTCTTACTGTAATGCCAAAAATTGGCATGATTTAGATGAAGTATCTTACCAGGTTAAATGTATTCGATGTTTAAAACATTACGATTTCCCTCAAGGAAGTATCAAAAAAAATAATCAAAACTGGAAATACAGGGTTATTGGGCCTTTCGCTATTCCTGATTATGTTCAGGGTGCTTACGCGTCATTGTTAACGATTAGATTTTTTACCACTTTTCGAAATAGAGATACTTCTAGTTGTTATTCCACAGCAGCTGAAATTAGGCATGAGGGGCGAACTTTCGAAGTGGATTTTGCAATTTGGGCATCTGATGAGTCTGATTTTAATGCTTCCCCTGAGCCTCGATTAATTATTGGCGAAGCCAAGTCCTTTGCAAATGATGCAGTTAAAAATAAGGATTTAGAACAGTTAAAGGAAGCTGCAGTTCTTATTCCAAATTCTGTGTTGGTCATATCTGTTTTAAAAAAATCGTTTTCTAAAGATGAAATTGATCGTTTGAAAAAGTTTGTTGAATGGTCAAGGGAGTCTTCATCTTATGGTCCAAAACATCTTGTTATCTTGCTAACTGGCACCGAATTGTTTAATGAATATTTATCAGATTGCTGGAAGAAGAAAGGGACGCCTTATAGTGATTTTTCAGATTTTCATAGTACAAGAAGTCTTGAGTCCCTTTCTGATGCAACATTATCAATTTACCTTAATGAGAAGTCTTACCACCAGTGGTATGATGAAAAGAATAGACCACAATCTGGGACTTAATCAAGTTGGGATAGCACGATACCGAATTCCAACAATCAACATGCACCGGATTTCACCGGTGATGTTGGGTGTTAACCAGGACGCCGGGCGCGGGATGGACAAGCGCAGCAAAAGCTACCACAGCAAGTTGATGATAGCCCTTCTCCCACTTTCCTCGGGCCTACTAACAGCCCGTTGCACAATAACATGCTTGTTAACTTAACATTAGGAAATAAATTATAAATGATGATGCGATCAGGCTACATATACATTTTAATAAATCCAGCATTACATCGTGATTTATTAAAAATTGGAAAGACGATAAGAAAACCAGAAGACAGGGCTAAAGAAATCTCATCAACTGGTGTCCCTGCCGAATACAGAGTTGCATTTGATATTGAATCATCAGATTGTGATTTAGCAGAAACAATCGTCCACAAGAAATTAACAGCATACAGGTACACAAGAAATCGAGAATTTTTTAAGCTCCCCCTCAAAATAGCAATCTCTGAAATAACATTGATAATTGCTGAAATAGAAAAAACCCCTCCTAATGAAAGAGCTAAGTTGTCAAAAAAATATCGAAGATCTTCCTCTAAATTTCAGGAAAATAAATCCACAGAATTAAAAAAGGAGTTTCCTGAAATTGATTCAAAATATATCAAGAAAACTACTAATTCACTGTTCAGGCTCAACGAAATGGACGTTAACGGAAGTGAAGTCTTCTATTCTATTCAAAATTTATGGAAAAATAAAAACGGTACACAAAATGCCCTTGTATACTACTCCAAGCTTTCCACAAATTTAGTTGTTGTCCCAAAAAACATTGTGGATAAATATATTTTTAATCCTCTATTCGAAGAAGAATCTCAAGGATATGCCCTTAAGAGGCGATATCAGAATTTAGAATACAAAAGAGGTCGCATAAACATAAAATTTCGAATTGAAAATGATTATTTGTCACTTTCCATCAAGCCATTAAAAATACATGGCCTTCCTCCAATCCAAATTCTAAAATTACCCTCTAAATATTGGCCGAAAATCATACCAAAAGAGAGAAGTGTAACAGAAGAAATCATACAAGTTACTAACGAGTTATGCCAATCGTCAGATCGTGATAGGGAAATAGTTATATGCCATGATTTTAGAGAATAGAAAAGATGAATCAAAAGATAACCAAACGCTTGGGAATTCAGGGGACAGTATACCTATTTTAACAATCAACATACACCAGATTTCACCAGTTATTTTCTTGTTCTACTGCATCTTTTTATAAGTATTTTAAAAAAGGATAAATAATGAAAGGCTACATGATCCCATATATCGATCCCAAAAAGCTAAAAGGGCATGAAGATCCAATGCTTTCGGAATTCACATATGGTGATGTAGAAAGAAGGGGTAAGAAGCTACGTGAAGATATTTCAAAAGGGGATTGTCTTTTTTTTCATACATCGTCCAGAGGAAAGCGTGTTCTAACTGCTTATTATATTGTTGAAAGGGCTATACCCATTGTTGAAGCCAGGGAAAACCAATTAATAATGGCAAAATATAAAAATCCTCATTTATATGATGAGATCAGAGGAGATTTTGATACTATTGTCATTGGCGACCCGGTTACATCGTGCCGCCTTCCAAGGCCTTTCATTTTAACCAAAAAGCTTTTTTCCCAGTTTTCAAAAAAATTAAATTTTAACCCAAATCAAACCGATCTTGCGGCAATGTCATCAACCTTGCGAAATTGGATTAAAATCGGTGAAAACGATGTTGATTTTCTATTAAGACAGATACATTTATCCCAAAACGAATCTTATACAAAAGAAAATATTTTCCTTACAAGCCATGAGATAGCGGCATTAGATGAAGCGGAGATTGAACAATTTTTGGTTAAGAACCCTACTTTATTATCGAAAAATACAAGTGTTTTTAAACAGCAGTTTGTGTTTCCTTCAGGAAAGAGATTGGACTTGCTTCTTAGGAAAAATAATGATGAGTCACACTTTATTGTTGTTGAAATCAAAAAAGATATGATCACAAAAGATGCCTATAAACAAATTTCTGCTTACATGAAGGAAACTGAGCAGGTCTTTGACTGTAAAAAAATTCAAGGCATCATTGTATGCAGCGGAATTCATACTGTCTTTGAGGATTTTTATCTTAAAAAGACACAGGAAGGAAAAATCAATGTCTATCAATACGGCTGGCGATTTGACGCACAGCCTTATAGTTCTTTATAAGTATAGGGAATCTTATTAAATTTATACATGCCAAATGAACCAGTCGAGCTGGTATTTGGAAAAGTTCGGTGCAAGTGCCAATGAATATACTTGATCAGGTTAAATCAGTGTCTGTTTGGAAAAATGGTAACCATAGGGCGATTCACAAACCTCTGGCTCTTTTAATAGTATTGGGTTCATACTGTAACCGTGGCCAGCGCCTTATGGCATTTGATGTGTTTTCTAAAAAATTTTCTGAGCTCATTCATTATTTTGGAACTAAAAGGACTAAAGACAATCCACATTATCCATTCTGGCGTCTTAAAAATGATGGCTCATTGTGGCAAGTGGAATCCAGCAGTTCTTTGTCTGTCAACTCGAAAGGCGATGTCCTTAAGTCAGAACTGGCGTCAAGGAATATTCATGCTGGTTTCAATGAAATAGCCTACAATTATTTTAAAGAAGATAAAAATAACATTGTGGCTGCTGCTAAAGAAGTTCTCCAAAATCATTTTCCCGAAACACTTCACTCCGAATTGCTTCAAGCTGTCGGTATTGAAGTAGAATTTATTAATAAAAGAGTTCGGGATCCTGAATTTCGTGGCAAAATACTTCGCGCATATATGCATCAATGTGCTGTATGTGAATTCAACGTACGATTAAATGATAAGTCTATTTGTATAGAGGCTGCTCATGTAAAATGGCACGCTGCAGGTGGTTTTGATTATGAGATTAACGGAATTGCACTTTGTTCATTACACCATAAACTATTCGATAAAGGTGCATTTTCTTTAAATTATGATCATAGAATTCTTGTGTCGGAAGAGGTGAGCGGAACAATAGGGTTAAATGAACACCTGCTAAAATTTCATGGCAGGAAATTAGTGGAACCTATTCGCGATTCATATAAGGTTTGTGAAGAGTCTATTGCATGGCATAATAATGAGGTTTTAAATGGGGATTTCCGAGAAAGTGGTCAATAGAACATTGTCACCCAGAGCATTGGTTAGCCATGTCAAATGGTGAGAAAAGCCGGTAACAATCAAAATTAAATGGAGGAATAATGAGTATTAGCAGGGTTACAAAACTTCTGGAAAGAAGCAATAGTCCGGAGAGAAATTTTCCTCCAACCGATCTTTACAATGAAGGCTGGATGCTTCGGCTTGTTCTGGACTGGCTTTCTTCCAATCCCGGCATTGAACATGAGCTGTCATTTGTGAGCACTGACAAATGGTACTCGGAAGCACTTCTCCCATCTGCGTTTCTGGCAAAAGTCCAAGGGGATAATTTAGCAGAAGCCTGGACACATGCGGATGGGGTGATCGGGGATTTTATAATTGGTGCTAACAGAGATGGAGATCTGACACTAGTTGAAGGAGCATCTCGTATCCTTGTTACAGAAGCCAAGATGTTTAGTAAATTGTCAGCTGGTGTAAAAAATGCCAGCTATTTTGATCAGGCAGCTCGAAATGTTGCTTGTATTGCAGAGGCGATTTGTAGAGCACAAATTTCTCCAAGATCACTAAAAAAAGTTGGTTTCTATATTATCGCACCAGAGTCCCAAATTAATAAAGGCATTTTTGCTAAACACATAACTCCAAACAGTATACAGAGTATAGTCAGCCTAAGGGCCTCAGAATATCAGGACCCAGAAAAAGACAAATGGTTAAAAAATTGGTTTATGCCAACTCTTGAAAGGATTCGAATAAAAGAGATCTCCTGGGAGGAACTTGTCAATTTAGTAAAGCAGCACGATTCTATTTATGGTGAACAAATCGAAGCTTTTTATCAAAACTGCCTTAAGTTTAATAATCATGCTCGATAGAAAGATTGTAGTTTAAATTAGGGTAGAAAGTTTTAAAATATGTGCAGTGGATAAAAGAGGGGAAATAAGGGATGAGCATTTTCGGCACTGACGCGGAAATTAGAAAATGCGCCTTTGATTTTTTGCAGGCCGCAACAGATCGTTATGGTGAGGTTCTCCCATGGAAGGTTCTGACATCTGAAATGCGATACAAGGGTGTAACAGTCCCTCTCATTGGTGCCAGTGGAATATGGAAACCTAAAGTTCTTGATTCTATTCCAATTAGCATCACTACTGCTCCACCAAACCCACGACGGCCAGCGCCGTATGACGACGGTATTGATTCAGGGGGACGGCTTGTCTACCGCTATCGAGGCGAAAACCCCCAGCACAGAGACAATGTTGGGTTGCGGACTGCTCTAAAAAGCGGAGTACCTTTGATTTACTTTTTTGGGATCGAAAAAGGCGAGTACCTTCCGACTTGGCCCGTTTTTATTGTTGGTGACCAGCCTCGAAATTTAACATTCAGTGTTTCCATAGATGACAAAATGATTTCCGTTGGGGATTCCGATATCCAAGCGGCGGCGGTTCAAGAGGCAAGACGGCAATATGTAACAACAATCACCATTCGTCGACTTCACCAACATAAATTTCGTTCGAGGGTGTTGCGAGCGTATCGAAATCGTTGCGCGATATGTCGTTTGCAGCACGCCGAACTGCTCGATGCCGCTCATATTGTCCCCGATTCTGATCCACGGGGGAAGCCGGTGGTTTCCAATGGTCTGGCTCTTTGTAAAATTCACCATGCAGCATTCGACCGACACATCCTTGGGGTTCGACCTGATCTTCGGGTTGAAATTCGCAAAGACATTTTGTTGGAAGTGGATGGCCCGATGCTGCGTTACGGATTGCAAGAAATGAATGGTACAAAACTGTATGTACCGGTCAACAACCAGCTGAAGCCGGGTCGCAATTTTATTGAGGCCCGTTACCAGGTTTTTAAAAATGCTGTTTAGGCTGGGGACTCTATCTCCTTGAAATTGCCTGGGAAGAATTGATTATGCCAACAAATGTACGGAATCCAGGAGAAATAATATTAAATTTAAACAAAAAAACGCGCGAACGGCAGATTTTCAAAGGTTAATTTTTTAAGGAGGAAGAATGTTATGAAATTAATTGAATGGGAAGTAACCGAAGATTCGTATCAGGAGCAGATCAATATTCCCAAAGAGATAAGAAATCTTGCCCGGGAAGAAGGCATTTCAACAGAGGTCAAACAAAACGCAGCAATTGAGATACTGAACCTGAATACAGGGGAGTCCTACACAGGGAGGCTTGCCATTACTGGGACTCATCAGCTTTATCTGCCGGTTGAGATACAGAAAATGCTCCAGGGTTCAGGCCGGATAAGGCTTCGGCTGCTGTGATACCCATGAAAGATAAAGTGATCAAAATTCCAGTATCAGATATCGTACTTGATGAATCCATCTATCCAAGAGAAAATCTGGATCATAAACGTATCGGTATTTTTGTAGAAAACCTGAGGGATGGTTTTGAATTTGACCCCATCCTTGTTCAGGTTTTTGAGAATCCGGAACTGTCTGAATCCAATAGCATAGTCAAGGAAACGGGCAAGTACCGGATATTGGATGGGGCACATCGATGGACTGCGTTTAAGAAGACCGGGCGAACACTGATTCCTGCAATTGTTAAAATATTAAATGACATTGATCCCCTGCTCTATGCTGCAAAACTGGCCATCGGCCCAAAGCAGCTTACTGAAGTTGAAACAAAAAATACTGCCAGGCGTGCTTTTCAATCAAATCCCAGATTAACATCCGCTGAAATCGGCAGGGCAATAGGCAGATCAAGACAGGCAGTTGACTTATATATTGCTGATTTAAGGGCCACAACTCTTTTGGCACTTGACCTTAAGATTTTTCGGTTACACCTGCTTGGTATCCCGCAGGACAGGATTGCAAAGCGACTGGGCATACCTCAAAAGACTTTATTCAACCATTTAGCCAAAATGCCAACATTGGCAAAATGGCTAAATAGCGATTTACGTGTGACCTCCGGGTTATCAAAAGGGTTTACTGTTCCACAGGTTGCCCAAAAGCACGACTGGCCTGAACCTATGGTCTGGTCCCAGTCGTTGAAAGGAAAGGATGATCAAACCCGGTTTCAAGCGCTGAACTGGGGCATCAGGACATGGGATTTATGGAATTTCAATGATTGTGACAAACGTTTCGGAGATGATTGGCCCGGACGTATTCCAGCCCAGTTGGTCGCACATATCCTGTATTTTTTTTCAAAGCCGGATGATCTGATTTTTGATCCCATGGCCGGCGGCGGTGTGTGTGCTGATACCTGTCTTGCCATGGACAGACGGTGCTGGAGTCTGGATATGGATGACAGGCCCGACACAAGACCGGAAATTGAACCTTATCATTGGAATTTGAATCACAAATGGGACGATTTGCCGATTATGGGTTCCAAGGGCAAGCCTGACCTGATTATCTGCGATCCGCCCTATTTTGACAAAAAGGCCGATGAATATGCAGAACAGAGTATTTCAGGGCTTTCAAGAGATGCATATTTGAGGTTTCTGGAAAAGTTTTTTCTTTTTTTAAAGAAGATTTCCAAGAAAAACACCCGCCTTGCATTTATTAATTCGGACTGGCGTGATTTTCAAAATTGCCCTGCTGATCAAGAAGATCCGGGCCAGGGTATTTTAGTTGTGGATTATTATGAGATTTTAAAAAGAACGGGCTGGAGCCTGAGCCATATCATCCAGGCACCTTTGTCTTCTGAACGATTTAATGCAGGGGTTGTGTCAGCTATGCAGAAAAAAAAGATTCTTGGGGTTGTCAGCCGGTATGTGATGATTTTAAGGTAAAACAAACTGTGGAATCAAACCAAGGCTACATGGATATGTCTTCCAACAACTTTGGCAAATTTTTCAAGGGTAGATAAACGAATATCCGTGGCATGATTTTCCATTCTGGAAATTACCGATTTTGTAGTATTGAGTTCATTAGCAATTTGTTCTTGAGTCATTCCAGCATCAACCCGAGCCTGTTTTAAGAGAACGCCAAGCTTAAATGTCTCGAATTTTTCTTCATAGTTTTTCCAAAAATCAGGGTCTTTAGCCATTCGTTTATTTTTATATTTTTGTAAGTCGCTCATGCTGGTCTCCTTTGTGAAAAATAATCTTTTTTCCTCTGTTCAGCCTTTTTAATTTCTTTTTGAGGGGTTTTTTGTGTTTTCTTGGTGAAGGCATGATTCAAGACAACAAGTTCACTGCCATCAAAAAAACCAAGAAGTCGAAAAATATTATTTCCATACTGAACTCTTGCTTCCCAAATATTATCAGTAGATTCCAGTTTTTTAAAAAACTTACGAGGGACAATATTAAATTGTTCAATCAAATCAAGAACAAAGAATACCTTCTCAATCTGTTTTTGAGAAAGAGATTCGAGGTAGACCTCAATAGGACATTTACCATTCTTTAAGCGATAGAAAATTATTTTTCTCATAGA
>CAYWGN010000130.1:0-14324 GCA_964457495.1 uncultured Desulfobacula sp. | reverse complement strand
GTTTTGAAAAGAGGATACAGTATTTCAAGATTTGTTTCAGATAAGGCAGTGATTATAAATTCAAGGGACGTAAAAATAAATGATCTAATAGAGGTTGTCTTTTCAAAAGGACGACTGATTACAAGGGTGGAAAAAATAAATGGTTAAAAAAAAAACATTTGAAACCGCTTTAAAAGAGCTTGAAGAGATTGTAAGGCAAATGGAGTCTGGGGATCTTTGTCTTGAAGATGCAGTCAAAAAATATGAATCCGGGATGAAACAATCTAAATATTGCCTCGATCTTTTAGATAAAACCGAGAAAAGAATATCTTTGATTACAAAAGATGATGATGGGAGCGTGAAAGAACTACCATTTAAAGATGAATAATATGAATTTTAATTTGTCGCAATATTTAACAGAAAAACAAGCCATTGTTAACCAGTATCTGCAACTGATCCTTATTCAGTATGATAAAAAGCTTGAACTGATTATGGCCATGGATCATTCTCTTATGGCACCAGGGAAAAGATTGCGGCCCATCCTGTCAATGGCTTCTGCCCAGGCTTGTGGAAAAAATTTTTTAATCGCCCTGCCAGCCTGCTGTGCCATTGAAATGATACATACCTATTCCTTGATTCATGATGATTTGCCAGCCATGGATAATGATGATTTGCGGCGCGGATTGCCGACCTGCCACAAGAAATTTTCTGAACCCACCGCCATCCTGGCAGGAGACGCTTTATTGACACAGGCATTTAATGTCATTTCTAATCCAGAACAGGTTTTTGATATATATCCTGACTATGAAACAAGGATTAAATTGATTTCGAAAATCTCACAGGCAGCCGGGATTCAAGGAATGGTTGAAGGACAAATGCTGGATATGCAGTCTTTTCAATCAAAACAAAATAACGACTTAGACCATCTTAAAAAAATACATGCACTTAAAACAGGCAAAATGATAACTGCCAGTGTTGAGGCGGGTGCCTTAAGCTCTGGAGCTGATTCTGGAACAATTGACAAATTGATTGCTTATGCAGATAACATTGGCATGGCGTTTCAGGTTGTGGACGATATTTTGAATATTGAAGGTGATCCAAAAATAATGGGTAAGGCTGCCGGTTCTGATACATTAAATGAAAAGATGACATTTCCTGCAATTATTGGCATTGAGGAGTCAAAAAAATTTACAAAAAATCTTATAGATAAGGCCATTGAGGCGATTTGGGAATTTGACGAAAAAGCAACACCTTTACGAGAGATTGCCAATTATATTATTACCAGAGACCATTAACTAATAAAGGTTGATAAATTTTGAACCTTCTTGAACAAATAAATACATCAAGAAACATAAAAGAGCTGTCAATAAAAGAGCTTAAACTTTTAGCAATAGAAATTCGACAAAGAATTATTGATGTTGTTTCTAAAAATGGCGGACATTTAGCCTCAAGTCTGGGTGCGGTAGAGTTGACACTTGCTATCCACTATGTTTTTGACTTGCCAAAGGATACATTGATATGGGATGTCGGACATCAGTCTTATGCCCATAAATTAATAACCGGTAGAAATGACACCTTTGACAGTCTTCGTCAGTATAAAGGTATCTCAGGATTCTCAAAAATTAAAGAGAGCCCCTATGACGGGTTCACTGTGGGGCATTCCTCGACCTCTATTTCCGCAGGCCTTGGGATCTGTTATGCTAAATATTTAAATAATGATATGTCTGATGTTATTTCAGTTATCGGAGACGGTTCTTTAACTGCAGGACTGGCCTTTGAAGGATTGAACCAGACCGGGGATTCAAAACAAAACCTTATTGTTATTTTAAATGACAACGACATGTCCATTTCAGCCAATGTGGGTGCCCTGTCCTCTTTATTAAGCCGGACTTTTTCCGCTAAATATCTTCAGTCCATGAGAAATCGATTTGGTGTGTTTTTAAAATCTTTACCTAAAATCGGTCATGATATTTATAATATTGCAAAAAGGTCTGAAGAATCCTTTAAAACATTTGTTACGCCAGGCATGTTATTTGAAGCCTTTAATTTTGACTATTTCGGACCCATTGACGGACATAATTTAGACCATTTGATCGATATTCTGAAAAACATTAAAAACCCAAAGGATCCAATTCTTTTGCATGTTACAACTATCAAAGGAAAAGGATATGAACCTGCAGAAAAAAATCCAATCTATTTTCATGGTGTGGGTTCATTTGCCGTTGACACAGGAAAGAGTAATAAGAAACCCAATGGGATACCAACCTATACCCAGGTGTTTGGTTCTCAAATGGTCAAACTTGCAAAAACAAATGAAAAAATTGTTGCAGTGACAGCTGCCATGCCCGAGGGAACAGGTTTAATAGAATTTTCCAAACAATATCCAGAAAGGTTTTTTGATGTTGGTATTGCAGAACAGCATGCCGTCACTTTTTCTGCAGGGCTTGCATCCAAAGGCTTAAAACCCGTTGTTGCCATTTACTCCACCTTTTTGCAAAGAGCCTTTGATCAGATCCTTCACGATGTCTGTATTGATGCCCATCCCGTTGTATTTGCCATTGACAGGGGCGGTATTGTAGGAGAGGACGGGCCCACGCATCATGGCCTTTTTGATTTTTCATATCTTCGCTGTATGCCAAACATGACAATTATGGCACCAAAGGATGAAAATGAACTGGCAAGAATGATTGTTACTGCTGTCCAGCATGACGGACCCATAGCTTTAAGATATTCAAGGGATCTTGGAGTTGGAGTTCAAATTGATGAGAATCCAGAACCTTTGGAAATTGGAAAGGCTCAAGTAATAAATCAAGGTGATGATCTATTAATTATTGCCATAGGAAATTCTGTTGCTGAGGCCATAAAGGCAAATACATGTCTTAAGGAACAGGGTATTTTTGCAACGATCATCAATGCAAGATTTGTAAAGCCCCTTGATTCAGATCTGATTGTTGAATTATCAATAAAAATTAAAAAAATTATCATCGTTGAAGAGCATATTCTTGATGGCGGATTTGGATCTGCCGTTCTGGAGATGTTAGCAGATAAAGGCGTGACAGGATTATTCCTGAAAAGGATTGGCATTAAAAATATATTTGTCGAGCATGGCCCCCAGAATATTTTAAGAAACGATTATGAAATAGACAGCGCTGCAATTGTAAAGGCAGCTATAGACTTACATGGCAAAACAATTGAATAAAGGGTTGAAAAATAAAACCCGACTTGATGCCTTTGTCGTTGATAAGGGTTTGGTAAAATCACGTCACCGGGCAAAAGCGCTCATCATGGCCGGCAAAGTATTGGTGAATGATTACCCAGTGGACAAGCCTGGAACACTGATTGCCAATGATGCAGCTGTCATTGTGAAACAGGATGACAATCCATTTGTCAGTCGAGGGGGACTCAAGCTTGAAGCTGCATTAAAAAGCATTCCAGTATCGGTAAAGGGTTTGACATGTCTTGATATTGGTGCTTCAACCGGGGGGTTTACTGATTGTCTGCTTCAATATGGAGCTGCTAAAGTATATGCAGTTGATGTAGGATATGGGCAGTTTGACTGGACTTTAAGGCAGGACGTGAGGGTAAAGATTATTGAAAGGACCAATATCCGACAATTGCCCTATGAAGTAATTAATGAAAAAATGGATATAGTTGTAGCAGATACCTCTTTTATCTCTTTAAAGGTAGTTATACCGGCTGCTGAAAAATTTATGAGAGATAATACGCTGGTTTTGGCGTTGATTAAACCTCAATTTGAAGCAGGAAAACAAAATGTTGGCAAAGGGGGTGTTGTAAAGGATCCTGAAATTAGAAAATTAGTGATCAAGGATTTGAAAGTGTTTTTCAAAGAGCGTGGATATCTGGTAAATCAGGTCGTCCCCTCCCCTATTTCAGGTCCTAAAGGAAATAAAGAATACATTATATACTTAAATTTTAAAGAAAATTTAAATTAACACTATTAATTTTATTTAAATTCGATTATTTAAATATAACTTTATTATTAATTGTTTATAAGGAGCAGTAATGAGCGAAGAAATCAAAACCATGAGAAATGTGGCTCTGGCTGGGCATGGAGGTGCGGGCAAGACAACTCTTGCTGAGGCTATGCTATTTAAGGCCGGCATTACAAACCGGCTTGGAAAGGTTGAAGAAGGAAATACTATCATGGATTTTCAACCTGAAGAAACCAGGAAACAGCAGAGTATTAATACTTCTTTTATTAAGTATACACATAATAAACATACAATTACGTTGTTGGATACTCCTGGTGATCAGAATTTTTTCTCTGCTGCTAAAACATGCTTTCCTGTTGCAGACTGTATGGTATTTGTTATTGACGGAGTCGGAGGTCCTTCTGCCATGACCGAAGAAGCTGCGGCCAGTGCATTGGAATATAATTTACCCGGGTTTATAATAGTCAATAAGTTGGACCGTGAAAGATCAGATTTTTCAACCTGCATTGAGGCCTGCAAAACAGCACTTAAAAAAAAGGTGCTTCCAATTTGTTACCCCATTGGTTCTGAAAACAACTTTAAAGGGTTTGTAAATATTATTTCAGGCATGGCTTTTGAATTTGATGCCGACGGAAAATCAAGCAAAATAGATATTCCTTCTGATATATTGGAAGACATTGAAATGGCAAAGGAAGAATTTATCGAAAATGTGGCTGAACTCAATGATGAGCTTCTTGAAAAATATTTAGAAGGAGAAGACATTACTGAAGATGAACTTAAGGCAACTTTCAGACAGGGTATTATGGATGCCCAGTTTTATCCTGCCATTTGTTGCTCCGCCACAAAAATGATCGGTATTGATATGATTTCTGATATTATCAATGATTATATGCCATCTCCTCTTGACCGCGGTGACTGGATAGCAAAAGATTCCAAAGGAGAGGATGTTATTATTTCTCCTGATCCTGATGCAGAATTCTGCGGACTTGTTTTTAACACGATTGTTGATCCATATGCGGGCAGACTTTCCTTGTTTAGAGTGATTTCAGGAACCCTTGGAAAAGAAGGCAATGTTGTTAATACAACAAAAGATACAAAAGAAAGATTTTCCCAGCTTCTAGAGATTGCGGGTAAAGAGCAGAAAACCATTACCAGTGCCCTTCCAGGTTCTATTGTTGCTGTAGCAAAACTAAAAAGCACGCTAACCGGTGATACTTTAACAGGTGGGAAAGACATCCAGATCCCAGCACCCAAACCCATGCCGCCTGTCATTTCCTTTGCTATTTCACCTAAAGCAAAAAATGATGAAGATAAAATTCATGAGGCTGTCAGAAAAATTCTTGAAGAAGATACAGGACTTCAACTGAACAGGAATGAAGAAACCAGGCAGACAGTTCTTTCTGGTAGAGGGTTGGTCCATATTGAGGTGACCGCTGAAAAAATTCAGAGAAAATTCAATGTGGGAATGGACATTGAGACACCAAAGGTGGCGTATCGGGAAACCTTTAAGAAAAAAATACGTGTTCAGGGGAAACATAAAAAGCAATCTGGCGGGCATGGCCAGTATGGTGACTGCTGGATTGTTCTTGAGCCCCTTCCCAAAGGTTCAGGATTTGAATTTGTAGATAAAATTGTCGGCGGGGTAATCCCTAAAAACTATATCCCGGCAGTTGAGGCAGGGGTCAGGGAATCATCCAAATCAGGTATTCTGGCAGGATTTCCCTGTGTGGATTTCAGGGTAACAGTTGACTTTGGATCTTACCATTCCGTTGACTCCTCGGAAATGGCATTTAAAATGGCGGGAAGTTTGGCCTTTAAAAAAGCTGCTGTGGATGCAAAAGCAGTGTTACTTGAACCGGTAATGAAGATTGGTGTAAAAGTTCCAGAAGATAGTACAGGTGATATTATGGGGGACTTAAATTCACGTCGCGGCAGGGTTCTTGGGATGGATTCTGAAGACGACAAACAGATCATCAATGCCCTGGTTCCCATGGCCGAAATACTGCGGTATGCACCGGATTTAAGTTCTATGACAGGTGGAAGGGGAACCTTTACCATGGAATTTGCCCAATATGATGAAATCCCCGGGGATCTGGCAAAAAAAGTCATTGACCGGGTAAGTGCTGAAAAAGAAGAAAACAAGTAAATAACCTGCCCAAGAATTGACAAATCAAAGCCTGGCAGTTGAGGAAATCTTTCTCAACTGCCAGGCTTTATTGTTGGCTTAAACCGGTTTTATCATAGACTTAAAATTGTTGGCTTAAATTGTATATCCTATCAAAGGTAATTTTTCTTAATTGATCTACAGATAAATCTTTAAAAGTTTCATAGGGAATCGGTCTGCCTATACTTACTTTTACCTTTCCAGGGGTTAAAATTAGGCTGCCTTTCCGATTGTAATTAAACAGACCATTTATTCCAAACGGCAGAATATCTGCACGGGCGCCTTTGGCCAAATAAAACGGTCCTTTTTTAAAGGATCCAAGTTTTCCTGTGAGGGTCCTGTGGCCTTCAGGCAGTATTCCAATGTTCATTCCAGACAAGAGTGTTTTTTTTGCAGTTTCAAGGCTTAAGACAGCCGTTTGCAGATTGTCTCTTTCTATGGGTATGCATCCCCATTTACGGATCAAATATCCCCACACAGGCAAAGAAAAATGATAGGCCGCTTCCACACCGACAAAGCATATAGGAATAGCCGCCGGAATAACGAAAATATCAAAAAGGCTTTGATGGTTTCCCATGATAAGATAAGGTTTATCCGGGCGAATGTATTCTTTGCCGCTTATCACAAGTTTTATTCCCATTAACCGGATTAAAATATTAAATAAAAATCTAACAATTTTAAATGTCATTTTTTGGGGTAATAAAAACAGGCAGAAAACAAGAATAAAAAATGAGAATAAAAAAAATAGGCTTCCAATACACCACAACCAGATTGAAAATATTTTTTTCAAGTCAGATACTTTATCATTTTAGGGTGTACCATTATAGTTGCTGGTGTGACACCAAAGATTTCACCATCCGGCAATAATGTTTTATCCGGCCATGTTTTGATGGTAGCTTTTTTTGCTTTAAAAGAGCTTACTGCTGGGTGTTTTATATGGGTTCCTTTAAATATTTTTGGCAGGGTTGCCAAAAGGCTTGCCCGGGACATTTTTCCTGCAACAATAATATCCATGAGACCATCATCAATTTTTGCATCAGGGGCCATCAGCATATTCCCGCCGGTAAAACGTGAATTGCAGAATTCAACAAAACAATTTTCTCCTGATATTATTTCCCCGTCAATTTCAAGTTCCATACGATGAAAAGAAAGATTGATAGTTCTGTAAAAAACACCGATAATATATGAAAAATCTTTAAAAAATTTGAATTTTTGAGCCGTTTTTGCCACGTCTGTGACAAAGCCCAAACCGGTCAGGTTCACAAAATAAATTTTTTTTCTATCCTGTGTAAAATAACAGACATCTATCAACCTTGGCATATTTTTAACAATAGATCTTATGCCATCCTCAAAACAATGTAAATTCAGATCCATGGCAAAAGAATTTCCTGAACCAACAGGGATAATACCAAGAGGTGGGATTTGTTCAGGTTTAAAAGCAGAAAGAAGGCCGTTTAAAACATGGAAATTGGTTCCATCTCCACCCATGGAAACAATAGCATCATATTGATCTATTTTGAGTTCAGCCGTAATCTTTAGGCAATGTTCATGATAAAGAGAAATATAAGTGATATAGTCAATATTGTGAAATGACAGTTTTTTTTCAATCAAAGACAGCAGTTTTTCACTTTTTTTTCCACCAGCGTGTGGATTGACGATTAAGGCAATTTTCATAAAACCTTCTTGTTTACAACAAATTAGAATTTAAACTGCAATGTTTTACCGCACTTTTATCTAAAAGATGTCCAAGTTCCCCTTCTTTTTCTGGGAAAAATCCGATACATTTTTCCCAGACTTCTTCGTCTTCCATGCAAAAGTAGACCATCAGGTTTGGGGCATATTCTTTTATGCAGGAAATAATTTCCTTGTAGATTTTTATTCTCAAAGGTTTGAAATATCGCATTTTATTATCAAGCCCAAGGATAAATTCGCCATAAGGGATGGTTGAATGTTTGAATCGTTTTTCAATTATCTGCTTTAATTTAGGCATGAATCGAAACGTACCAATGCTGATCCATACAATACTTTCAGGCCTGACATATTCAAAAATCTGTTTTACCACTTTTTTATATTGAATCTCGCATTCCGGATAAATCACCATGGGGTCAAAATGAAACGCAAGTTTGTACCCCTTTGACTCAACAAGCTTTGCCGCTTCAAGACGAGCTTTGAGGGAGGCTGTTCCCTTTTCTTCGGAACTGATAATGTCTGGTGTGTTCAATGACCATGCAATAACGGTCTTTTCATTATGATCAAGGGGGAGTATGGATTCAATATTAACGGTTTTGGTCTTGAGTTCCAAAAGACAATTATTTTGCTTTGCAAAGGTTTCAATGAGAAATTTAGGCTGAAGACTTATTTTTTCCCAGATAAGGGAATCTGTATATTCACCTGTTCCAATTCTAAATATTTTATTTTGTCTGAATGTTTTTTCAAGACTGTGGCCAAGTGTCTTAAGACCAGCAAAATATTGCAGAACTGGTGGATGAAAATATGCCTGAAGAATGCAATATGAGCAATCCATGGTACAAAATGTACCAGTATGAAGAATGGTATAATCACAACAGGTATAAAAACTGGTTCCAGGGCATGCTTTGATAACAGCCCCCTTGTTCCGGGTAATATAGAGTGTTTTTTTGGCTTTTAAGATTGGATCGTCAGCATCATTTATATAGTCATAGACGGTCTTTGTGTTTTCTACCCATTGAGGATCTGCAGCAATCCTGGAAATGATATAATCGATTTCTAAGTTTTGAGGTATGGTTTTGTCAATAAAAAGCGTATCTATTTTCATTGGTTGAAAAGTTCTTTTAATTTTTTGTTTTCAAGGCCAGCATTAAGGTTCTGAACATTTGCAATAAACTCTTTATAATTTTTGACAGTAAAAGAGATGGAATAGGTTTGGCTGTCAAGGTTTTCCGGGGGGGAAATTTTTATGCTGTTTCCAAGTTTTATGGATGTAATTTTTTCTTTTACCTTTTGCTGTGTCTTAAAAATTATTGGAAATCTCTGTTCAAAAAGACAGGTTCGCAAATCCTTGGTTTTTAGGCCAGGGTCTTTTTGTTCATCAGAAAGAATATCCTGTATTTCCTTATTCGTATAAAACACTTTGGGTTTAATGGCATCTCTGGCACAAATTTCCATTATATATAGTATAATTTCAAGTTGTTTGTTCTGGGATGCATGAATTTTTGAAAAAAGATCTAAAAAAACCATTACGGTATTTTTTTCCAAAAGAGAAATTCTTTTGGCCGACTTAAAGGATAGATTACCTGTGTGAATTAATTCCAGAGCCGTATCAGGCAAATCAGCAATGGTTAATAAATCCCCTATAAAACCTTCAGCAAGCTCTGTGTTAAAGATAGCTGGTGATTTTTTTGCAATCTGTTGCTTATCCAAAAATTGATATAAACGTCTTACACATATTATAAGTTCAGCAATGGTTAATTGCCTTTGAAAAGCAAGCGATGCTATAGATTTTAAAAGGTATTGATAGTCTGTTGTATCAGGCTTTGTTTCATATACAAGTATTTTTATTCCATTATTATGAACCTTATTATTATGAATATGGGCTCTGATTCTGTTAAATCCTGAAACGATAATAAATTTATTGTTTAAAGGCATGACTATGGGAGGGTAAATCAGGCCTGTTTCCCTGAAAGATCGAGCAAGTAAACCAATATCCTTGTTCGAAAATGAAATTTTATACCTTTCATCTGTCAGATCAATGTCACTTATATTTATTTCGCACAAACAATCAGACATTTTCACCAGTAAGTCGGGTATAAATTTCTTTGTATGTATTGGATGTCCTGTCAATCACTTCTTTGGGAAGCTTTGGCCCAGGGCTTTTTTTATCCCACCCTGAAGCAGTCAGCCAGTCCCTGACATATTGTTTATCAAAACTGTTCTGGCTTCTTCCTGGTTCGTAGTCGCTTAAAGGCCAGAATCGTGAAGAATCCGGGGTAAGGATCTCATCTATAAGGATAATTTCTTTGTCCAGCATACCAAATTCAAATTTTGTATCAGCAATAATAATGCCTTTTGACAGGGCATATTCAGCCCCTTTTTTGTATATTGCAAGACTTAAATTTCTTAATTTTTCCGCTTTTTCGCTGCCGATCAGTTTTACTGCCTCATCAAAACTGATATTAATATCATGATCACCGATTTCAGCTTTGGTAGAAGGTGTAAAAAGCGGTTGTTCAAGTTTGTCTGATTCTTTCAACCCTTTGGGCAACGTTATTCCGCAGACATGGCCTTCTTTTTGATAAGAACTCCAACCAGATCCTGTTATATACCCTCTTACAATGCATTCAATGGTAAGAGGTTCAGCTTTTTTTACAAGCATACTTCGTTTATCCAAAGCATCTGCATGGGGTTTAAATTCTTCAGGATAATCATTTACATTGGTTGTTATAATATGATTTTTTACTATGCTTTCCATTCGTTTAAACCAGAACACAGAAATCTGATTTAAAACTTTCCCCTTATCCGGAATAATATCCGGCAGTACAACATCAAAAGCAGAAAGCCTGTCCGTGGTAACCATTAACAGAGATTCTCCTGTGTCAAAGATATCCCTTACTTTACCCTGCCTGACCAGGGCCAGGTCATCAAATTGAGTTTTTGGAATGGATGTCATCTTAATCTCCTTATTTTATTATAATTGCATATATGATTTTTGGAGATTAATATCACAAAATAGAATATTTATCTATTGTTGCAATAAAAAGATTCTGCAGGTATAAAACAATACTGAGAAGCAATATTTTATAAGAATCTTAATTTAATATTCTGTAAACTTGACGTTAATTACAAAATAATAATATTGTTGACTGTATTTTGATTTTTAATAAATGAGGTTCCCAAATGAATAAAATGCCAATTCAATTATTTTTCATCATTTTCACCATGGTTTTCAGCCAGATTCCAGCCTTTTGTCAAACAACCTATTCTCTTTATGAATTGGCACAACTTGCCAATAAGCATAGTGAGACAATTAAGATTGCCCAGGAAGATGTGTATATCGCTCAACAGGAAAAGGCTAGGGCATTATCTGTTTTAATACCCCGCGCCACAACTTTCGGCAGCATGACAGAGTATAAAGATGATAGTATCACAACGCCGGATACACTGACCATAGGTGTTAAATTGAAACAGTCATTTACGCTCAATGGAAAAGAATTGATTGCCCTGGATGTTACAAAAAAAAGCATTGAGGGCAAAGAATTTGCCCTTGAAAGCATTCGTTCCCAGTATTTATTACAGGTGTCCCAGGCCTATTACAATATTTTAAGCGCACAAAGATATCTTGAAATTGCCCAATCAGATGTAAACCGGCTTACCACTCACAGGGATGCAGTTAAAGAAAAATTAAGCGTTGGCAATGTAACTAAAACAGATTTATACAGAGCTGAAGCAGAACTATCCAGGTCTTTGACAGAAAAGGTAAAAGCAGAAAATGGTGTATTGCAAAGCAAGGCAGTTTTACGTAACCTTGTGGAGATTGAGGAGGATTATAACCTTGAAAAAGGAAATATTGAGGATATTGAAAAGTATTACTCTACCTTGGAAGATATTCAAACCTATGCCTTAAAAAACAGAGCGGAAATTAAAGAATCAAAAAAGAATCTCGATATTGCCAGGAAAACTATAAGGTTTGAAAAAAGCGATTTCTGGCCGACACTTTCCCTTGAAGCAGGGTACAAAGAGACAGATATTAACTATGCCAGTACCCCTGATGTGGATTATGACACTGAAGACCTGTATTTCACAGGGGAACTTGTTTTTACCTTATATGATGGTGGATTAAGAAGAGCCCAGATCAGGCAAGCCCTTGCAGACCAAAGAAAAGCAGAAAATGCATTAATTCTACAGGAAAAAAAGATTATTCTGGATGCAAAAATTTCTTTTCTGGATTACCAAACAGCAAAAAGTACTTTATTGAATTTACATGATGAGCTGAAATCTGCCCAGGAGAACTTTAAAGCGGTTCAAATGCAGTTTAAATATGGTATGGCTGACAGCATTGACATGATGGATGCAAATACGTTATTGGTCACTGCTCAAAGGAGAATTTCAGATGCTGAATATACTTATTACCTTTCAGTATTGAAAATACTTTACACCAAAGGGGATTTAACTCAGTTTTTTTTAAATCAGGGTTGATGATGAATACCTGTTCTATAAGCTTGACTTAAACAAAAAGAATAAATATTCTTAAACCCTGAAACTTAAAGTTGACATGAATACTTTTTAAAAGGAAAATCACATGTATGAAATAATTGCAAATCCTGAAGACTATCAAATAGACCATCTTATAAATGGAACGAGTAATGCAAATATTGAGCTTTCAAAGGAAGAAAGAGATAAATGGGCCGATGAAATTGTAAATTTCAGCGAAAAATTAACTAGCCTTGCAAAAAAATCCAGGGAACTTGCAAAACTGCTTTCAAGCAAAGAAAAGATTTCTGCCAGCGCAGCTTCATTAAAAACATTGAAAATTCAATTATTTATGATCAATGATTCTTTAACTACAGCAATTGACATTGCTGATAAACTTGAATCTGATATCGTAAAAAAGTAAGCTTATCAGCCTAAGATTTTTTGACGTAATAAATGGTCTGTGAGTACAATTGCCAGCATGGCCTCACAGACCTTATTAATTCTTGGAATGGCACAGATGTCATGACGGCCTTTTGTTGAAATTTCAGTTAACCTACCCTTTTCATCAATGGTCTTCTGGGGTTTAAGGATCGAAGGTATCGGCTTGATATGAACCCTTATAATAATATCATCACCATTTGAAATCCCTGCCAGAATCCCTCCAGAATGATTTGTTTGAAATCCATCCGAAAAAATCTGGTCATTATTCTCAAAGCCTGTCATTTTTGGAGCACAAATCCCTGCACCTATTTCAACTGCTTTTACAGCTCCTATACTCATCAGGGCTTTGGCAATATCAGCATCAAGCTTGTCAAAAACAGGTTCTCCTAAACCTGGGGGTACATTTAATGCGATGATTTCAACTATGCCACCTAAAGAATCCCCATTATTTTTAACATCTTTGATTTTCTTTTCCATTTTATGAGCTGCATCTAAATCAGGACATTGCAAATAGTTTTTGTCTTTTTCAGATATATCATCAATCTTAAGGGCACGAATACCGCCAAGTTCAATTGTATAGCTATTTATTTTGATGTTTTGCTGATCAAGCACCAGTTGAGCCACTGCACCTGCTGCCACCCTTGCAGCTGTCTCCCTTGCAGAGGCTCTTCCTCCTCCCCTGTAATCTCTGATACCATATTTGGCCTGATAGGTAAAATCACCATGACCTGGTCTGAAAACAGAGGCAATAGGGTCATAGGATTTTGATTTTGCGTCTTTATTTTCTATTAAAATCGTAATAGGTGTACCAGTGGTTTGGCCGTTAAATATACCTGACAGGATAATGGGATGGTCTGGTTCATTTCGTTTGGTACTGGATACACCTGATCCGGGCTTTCTTTTATCAAGAGCCTTTTGTATGATATCTGCACCAATCACAAGACCCGGAGGACATCCTTGAATAACAACGCCGATTGCCTTGCCATGTGATTCTCCAAAGGTTGTAATATTGAATGCTTTACCAAAACTACTGCCTGACATCTTTTAATCTCCTGTCAATGATATTAACAATTTCTTCGGGTGTATTAAAACTTACATCAATCCTTATATGGGCGGTATTTTTATATAAAGGTTTTCTTTTTTGTACAATTTTATTTGTTTCGCTAAATAAATCTTTATTTGTAAGCGGAGGTCTGGAGGTTCTTGTTTTATTATCAGTATTTAATCTATCCATAATTGTTTTGATATCAGCATCAAGCCAGACACAGAATCCATTTTTTTTAATAAATTGCTGATTATCGTGATCTATAATAATACCGCCTCCTGTTGCAATCACTGTATTTTTATTTTTTTTTGTATCCAAAAGTGTCTGTTTTTCTATTTGTCGAAATTTTTCCCATCCTTGTTTTTCAATGATTTCCAGAATAGTTGATTCAAGGTGCTGTTCAATAAGACGATCAGTATCAATGAAATCAAAATTGAGACGATGAGCAAGAATTTTTCCCAGGGTCGTCTTTCCCGTACATCTATAGCCAATAAGAAATATTTTCATATTAAATCCAATAAAAATTGTAACTATTCAGCTCTTATGCTTGAAACCGCCCTATCCGATGGATATT
>CAYWGN010000129.1:0-14347 GCA_964457495.1 uncultured Desulfobacula sp. | reverse complement strand
TTGAAACACATGCCAGGCAGGCTTCAATTTCATAATCCATCAAAGCCTCAAGGCTAGTTTCTCCCTTTATGAAATATTCGGCTTAAGCAAAACATAAAAGTCTTTTCGGGTTATCTACCATTATTTTCATTATTTGTTCTAAAGGAATTTCTCTTGCAATCATTTGAGGTCTAATGTTTTTTAATATATGAGCATAACCAGCACCGCCGTATGAAACCAGAAACATCTTCATACAGATGTCATGGGAGATAATAATTTTGTCTAAAAAATTATCTTCAATTAATTTTTTAACCTGTTCGACTCTTTCTCTATCACAAGGCATGTTAAAAACGCCTAATTGTAGAGGATAAAAACCTTCTTCCCCAAAGCAGTCGTACTCTAAGTAACATCCAACTTTTGCTATTTTTTTTATGGTTTGGTATTGAAAATCGGTCCGATCCAGATGTCCCATTACAACTTTATTCATATCCACACCAAATAAATCCATGTATTCCAAAATTTCCATTGGTGAGTCTTCGTGGCGGCCAGGATGAATGGTAATAGCAGCTCCGGTTTCCTTTTGAGCATATACACTTGCCTCCAAGCTCTTTTTTTCTCTTTCGAGTAGCGGCCAGGAGCACCCAACTTCTCCAATAATACCAGCTTTAATTTTATAGATACCAACTCCTGATTTGATATCATTAATTATTTCCACTGCAATGTCGTCAACGCTCATTTTATCAAATTCTTCTGTTTGAGATTCACCGACATAGTAACCTGAACCCATGATTATATTAAGTCCGGTTGCTCTTGATATCCTTGCAAGATTTTCTGGATTTCGGCTTAAGTTAACGTTAGTCACATCAACGATGGTCCCTCCACCTTCATTCTTGAAGTGACCAGCCTCTTCCATGGCAACATCAACATCCAGCAACTGCATATTATCGATATTGTTGTATATATTATTTTTTATCCACCCTAGATTTTTTATACTCACTTTTTCATTTGTATATTTCTTGTCTCCGGCCCCTGCCGGTTCCTCGTGCCAGACTTTCATATCTATCAACAGGTGTTCATGTGGAAGCGTTATTCCTAACTTTTCCTCACTTACCAAACCTGTAACAGACTGAGCATATTTTTTATCTGATTTTACCATTTTGTACTTTCCCTCCAGACAATGGGGTGTTCTACCCGCCAAGCAGGCTGGATCCGGAAAACCCATTGGGATTATGCAAATAAATCCACCTTCCTTGATGAACCTTTTTTAATCACTTTGATATTAGTTCTAAGGAAATTTTGTTTAACAACTCATAGCCGTTTTCTGTGACAAGGATATTGTTTCCTAATACGACACCAAATCCTTCTTCGCGCAACACAATCGTTGGCTCAAGCGAAAACACCATCCTCGGTTCCAGTATGTGAGGAGTGCCGTCCAGAATGCTTAAATTTCCCATCCAGGCCGGCGGATATCCTGCTTCAAGCCCATACCCAGTCCTGTGTAACCGTCCTGAGTCATACTTACGAGTGACCCGCCTGGTAATGCGATCTAACTCCCCTACAGGCACACCCGGCTTAACCGCTTCGGTCGCTTTGGTCAGTGCTTCATGCAGCAAGTCGTGTACTTCTTTGACTTTATCTGCAGGCTTTCCTATTACAACTGTCCTTAAGGGGTTGACGGTATAACGTTTGCAGACCCCGCCAAGTTCTAAGGTAACAACATCGCCATTCTCGATAACTTTATCAGAAGGCGTCCCGTGAAGGCTTGTACTTTTAGCACCGGAACTGATAAGAAAAGGGATTGGAGAATACTCACTTCCATTCTTGAAAAGTGTATGATACACCTCGGCCGCCACATCATTTTCGGTCACACCTTCTCGCACTGTTTCGATAGCCTTTTCAAGGCCAATGTCCGAGAACTCAGCAGCACGTCGAACATATTCAACCTCCAGTTCAGATTTATATATCCTGAGTTCCGGGATCAAGTCGCTCACATCAGTAAATGTTGCCTTTGGCAGCTTCTCTCGGATTTGTTCATAACTCGCTATCTTTAACCACCAGCCAGCTTTTTCAACTCCAATATTTGGGGAGTCACCTGCTAAATCTTTAATTCTCATGATAGTTTTTTGAACTGGGTCACTTCCGTGAGTCCACAGCTCGAAATTATCCATCCAGGAGGTTGCTTTTACAAGAGTTTCCTCGACAGCCTGGGCTAATAGTAACGGTTCGCCCACAAGAGGAAGAAAAAGAATTTGATGCTGATAATAACCAATAGAATCGAACCCTGATACATAGTATATATTTTCCGGACTTGAAATCAGCATAAGATCTATATTTCTCTGGCTCATCATTTCTCTGATTTTCTTAATCCTTGTCTCGTACTCTTTAACCGGAAAACCTAAAGCCTTTTTCATTTTTCCTCCTGTTTAGTTATCTTATTCCCAAAAAGCCCTTTCCTCTTTTTTTCTTCCCTACTATGATGGTAATTATTTTTCTTAATCTATCTTTTTTAATCTATTTTGGCTTAATCTATCCTGGCTTATCCGAATTCAAGCAGGCCGACATTTTGATCAAACAAAAGGTCATACCCATCTTCGGTGATAACCACACAATTGCCGATAATAATGGACCAGTCATTATAACCGGATATGGAAGGCTCCATTGTGAACGCCAATCCGGGTTCTATTATATAAGGTTCACCCTGTAATATACTCAGATTCCCCATGGGCGAAGGCGGATATCCCAGCTCCACACCAAATCCTGTTCGGGCGGGGATATACTGTGCATAATCTTTTCTAACTTGGCATGTCGCTTTATCAATATCCCCTACAGGGTTTCCAGGTTTGATCGCAGATAACCCGGCCTCATATGCATTAAGGACAATTTCATATATTTTCCTCGCCTTTTGGGAGGCCTTACCGGCAAAAACCGTTCGGACGACACTGGCATGATATCGCTTATGGACCCCCATGATCTCTATCATGATTGGATCCCCATCCTCAATGATTCGTTCTCCTGGCAATCCATGAAAAAATCCTGTCCTGGGGCCTGATGAAACTATCGTCGGAAATGCCGGATATTCACTTCCGAAAGAGGCAATTTCCCCTTGGATCGCCGCGTTAATATCATTTTCACTTATCCCGGGTTTGATAACGGCATAAGCTGCATTAAGAGCCTCTCCTGCCCACTCTGCTGCCTTTCGTATGGCCAGCAGTTCAGGTTCACTTTTTTTCATGCGTGCATCATCGATCATCTTCGTCACATCCACCACACCAATATTTCCAAGGCCTCCCCGAATGGCATAATAATCTGCTATGGGGAAATAGGGGGTCGCAAGATTCATTCCCACAACCTTTTCCCCGGCGTCGGCCAGATACTTTTTGGCATGATCAACAGCCACCCGCATGGGATCACTCCCGTGATGCCAGATCAAAAGATGCTCTACCCATGAATTCATGGCTGCCATTTTTTCTTCCGTACGATGGGTCATAACTGCGGTATCACCACTTTTCACGTCGATGTGAATCTGATTCTTGTAAAAAAGCCCCGAGGGGTTAAATCCGGAGAGCCAGCAAACATGTGAAGGCTCCGTGATCAGGAGATAGTCAACTTTGCGCTCTTTGGCCATACTGCAAACCAGATCGAATCGCCGACGATATTCCTCTTTTGAAAAAGCTAAATCTTTCATATAATCTCCTATTTTGTTCTTAATATTTTTCCTTCTCTTACACCGGTAGCGCGCCCGTTTTCTACTACAATCTTCCCTGAAATAATTACAAGATCCACTCCCCCGGGACGGGCATAAAAATCCGTCCATGTTGTATTATCCCTGAAGGTTTTAGGATCAATCAAGGTCAAATCAGCCACCAATCCCGGTCGAATAATACCCCTGTCCCATATCCCCAGCTGGCTCGCCGGGAGCGATGTTAAGCGTCGAACCGCTTCCTCAAAGGATAAGACTTTTCTGGATGAGACCACTTCATCAAATACCCGTGGAACAAATCCATAGCAACCCGGCATCATCGCTTCATCTTTCAAAGGGCCTTTCCTGGATAGTGTTGAGGAATCAGATCCAAAAGAACAATGAGGGTCTTTAATTGTCAACAGGATATCCTCCCAGTCCAAAGTATGCGTAATCTCGGTAAGGCCGTTGTAATGAGTCCCTGCCTCGGCTAAAAGATCAAAAACCACATCCCACGGATCTTTACCCCATTCCAGGGCCAACTGGGCGATAGACTTGTTTATGACATCCGGTCTTTTTGGCGCCCCCACAATGATCATCTTGTCCCATCGATCATGTTGAACCCAGCGACAAAGATTCACCCTATGCTCCTGCTCAACCTTTTTTTTGAATGTATCTTCACTGAACCGCTGAGCAACTTCATCGGCGGATCCCTCAAGGGCCCAACCAGGAAGCAATTCTGTCAAGGGCCCAGGAGCCCATTCATAGGGGTAGATGTCAAAGCCGACATCAAGGTCCGCATTTCTTGCTTTATCACATAACTTGAGTATTGTTTCGGTCATATGTTTTGCAAATATCCTGGGAGTAATGTGGCTGATCTGGAGTCTGGCGCCGCTTTCTCTGGCGATTTGAATCGCTTCGGCTACACCTTTGTCACAATTAAATATTCGATAACGGGTATGGGTAGAATAAAGTCCGCCTCTTTCACCGACCCGTTTGACAAGTGCAACAATTTCCTCGGTCGTAGTGCTTGTTTGGTAAGGAGCATATTCCAGACCTGAGGAAAGGCCAAACGCACCAGAATCTAATGCTTCATCAACCCAATAACACATTTTTTTGACTTCATACCGGTCAGCCGGACGGTCTGCTATCCCCATGACACTCGTACGGATGGAACCATGAGCAACCAATGGAACGACATTAATACCCAGGTTCCTGTCCAGGCGGTTCAGATACTCACCAAATGTG
Source organism: uncultured Desulfobacula sp. (assembly GCA_964457495.1). Classification (GTDB taxonomy): domain Bacteria; phylum Desulfobacterota; class Desulfobacteria; order Desulfobacterales; family Desulfobacteraceae; genus Desulfobacula. The sequence continues at coordinate 9,441 of CAYWGN010000129.1, read as the reverse complement.
GTCCAATCGATTTCAATACCATGCTTTGCGCTGTGTCCCAGGATGTTTTGCTCCACTCGTTTTCGATCCACGGCAGGTGCCGGGCCAAAACCGCAGTTTCCCAGCACTTCGGTTGTCAAACCTTGTTCAATGGCACTTTGGGCGGATGAATCAACCAAAAGTGTCCAGTCCGAGTGGCGATGGATGTCGAAAAAACCGGGGGTAAGCAGTTTCCCTTCGGCATTGATGTCACGTTTTCCTTTAGGAAGTCTGTCACCTTTATCGATTTCAACAATACGACCCTGATCAATACCCACACTAGCTCTGAATCGGGGCGAACCTGTTCCATCAACAACAAGGGGGTTCCTGATGACAATATCAAGACTCATTGAATTTTATTCCTATCCTTTTTTTTAATGCCAAAAATTGGCAGAATTTTTTCAAAATACTGTTCCTGATAAATACAATGGCTCACGATATAAAACCAAATAACCTCGGTATAAACAACGTGGTAAGTGGGATATATGTAACCAAAAAAAGTACCGCTAATTCAATAAAAAGAAAAACTAATATTTCCTTACTTAATGCTTCAAGGGATATATTAGCGATGGAACAGCCAATGAACAATACCTGTCCTAATGGGGGTGTTATTAAACCGATGGTACAATTTAGACATACGATCATCCCAAAATGCAGGGGGTGAATACCGAGGCCGATTGCAATAGGGGCTAAAGTAGGTGCAAAAATTAATATAACCGGAATGATATCCATAATAGCGCCAAGAATCAAAAGAAAAATATTAATAATCAGTAAAAAAACGATAGGGCCCGCAAAACCAAGAAATTTGGCTAATGCAACGTTTACCTGCTCTACAGTAATGATCCACCCAAAAATCGTCGATGTCCCAAGAATAATCATAACAATAGCAGTGACAATGACAGAGTTAACCATCAATTTCGGTATTTGCGACAATTTTATAGTTTTCATTATGAAAACCGTTACGATAAATGCATAGACGACTGCAATGGATGATGCCTCAGTCGCTGTAAAAAGTCCGGTGATTATACCACCAACAATAATTACCGGGAGCATGAGGGCTAAAAATACTTTTTTAAACCCATCATATAATTCTTTTAAACTTACTTTTTCTTCCCTTTTAGGATACTTCCTTTTTCGAGATATAATGTATGCTCCAACCATGAGAGCTAAACCCACCAGGATTCCTGGAATGACTCCTGCCAAGAATAAAGCGCCTATAGAACCCCCAACAGCTAAAGCGTAGATAATCACTACAACACTCGGGGGGATAAGTGGACCAACTATTGCAGAGGCGCAGGTGATCGCTGCCGAGAATCTTTTACCATATCCAGCTTTAATCATCATGGGGATCTCAACTGATCCAAGAGCACTTGTATCTGCCAGAGCTGACCCGGTCATACCCCCAAAAAACATACTGGCAAGGACGTTGGCCAATGCTAATCCACCCCTCATACGTCCAACCAGTAAGATGGAAAATTTCAGCAATCTGTCAGTTATTTTACCCTGGCCCATAAATTCACCGGCTAAAATGAAAAAGGGGATGCAAAGAAGAGGGAAACTATCCATCCCGTTATAGATTTTTTGAGGAATAATTTGCAAAGGCATGTCTCCCATAACAAACAAGGCCGCTAGGGAGCTAATCCCCAAACAAAAAACTATGGGTACTCCGATAAGGAGAGTAATTACAAAAACTACAGTTAACGTCGAAAGAATCATTGTTAATTCCTTTCTTCCATCATCATTGATATTAATTTAAATTAACTGATCATAAAGTGTATGCTCTTATCCTTACAGAGGTAATGCTAAATTCTCAATGTTGCCTTCATCATCATTGGTACTTATTGTCTTCTTTTTCCGTAAAATCTCAGAAATTAAAGCAAGCGAATGAATAACCATGATAAAACTTCCAGCAGGAACCGATGCAAATGGTATGCTCATCGATATTCGAAGAGCCGGGCTCAGTTGAGAAGATTGAGTAAAACACAATTTTGTTCCATATATCGTTACAACAGTAAGGAATGCGATTACGATTATGTGATTAAATATTATAACGGCTTTCCTGGATTTGTTTAATCTTTGGATGATAAATACAATATTAACATGGCCCCCGGTTTTGATAGCAATACATGAACCAATCATACAAATATAAATCAATAGATATCTTGCCAGTTCTTCAGTCCATGATATAAAAGAGAATTGAAAAACAAATCGATTTAATACGCCGACAAATACGGCAATGACCATTATTGATAGTAAATAGCTTGAAATAAAACGCAGCACTTTATCAAAAAAATTACTCGCTTTTTCAATTATATCCATTATAGATTCCATCTTTAAAATTACTCCTGTCTACCAATTATGATTACCAAGATATATTTAATGTGTAAGTCGATGTAATTATTTACTCCTTGTGGAAAAGTCGGAGGGATTCATACCCTTTGTTGTCATTGGTTTTTGCTACTTACTACTGCTTCACCCTTGACATCCTGGCTCTAAATCTCTCCGGCTTTTCAAAGTTAGAGTTTAGACTGAAACCAATCTAAACCCTTATCTTGTTATTGATTATAATAGGCGTTTTCTGCTTCTTTAACGCCATTTAGTACTTTGTCCATCCAGTCATCTCCAACTTGTGCCCTGACCCAGGGGACAACTGCTTTCTGAGCTGTTTTCTGAATTATGTTTAGATCAGCTGGGGACGGGTAATCTATTTGGATACCTTCCTTTTCAAGAAAATCTTCTGCTAATGTAGTTCCCAGATCAATTACTCCTCGATAAGCCTGGTTACCTATAGTTGCGGCATCTATAATAATATGTCGAAATTCAGGCGTTAATGATCGAAATAATTTTTCGTTTATATTGAATGAAATCAGGCCTAGAACGTGATTATCGACAAAAACATATTTTTGAACTTCATATAACTTATAACCTGCAATAATTGAAAATGGATTATCCTGACCATCAACCACTCCGGTCTGAAGAGAGGTATATAGCTCACCCCAGGCCATTGGAGTTGAATGGGCACCAAGACTTTCAACTAATTTTACCATATCCGGACGTTCCATAACCCTTAACTTTAATCCTTTAAAGTCATCCATGTTCTTAATAGGTTTTTTATTGTTTGTGAAGCATTTATAGCCATAATGGCCGAAATTTAATATGCGGACACCTATTTTTTTCAAGACAATCGCTTTAATTTCATCTCCTACAGGGCCATCAAGTACTTTATATGCGACACCTGTTGATTTAAAAAGGTATGGCAAGTTAAGCGCCAATACTTCTGGTACGAAGTTGCTTATCGGAGAGAAAGAAGTGTAAGAAGCCTCGAGAGTTCCTTCCTGTATGCTTTGAATCATTTCGGCTTCCCCTCCAAGCTGCATGGAAGGAAATAGCTTTACTTTTATTTTCCCATTAGTTCTTTTTTCAACGATTCTCTTGAAAACACTAGCTCCAGCGTGGGTTGTCCCTAATGCACCCTGCTCGATTTTATCCAGATAAACATTAGCCGGAGGATCCGGATAACCTAATTTAATGACAATTTTTTTGGCATAACTTGTTAACGGCACAGTTAAAAATATAATGCTCATAAGCACTATTAATACTTTATTAATTTTAACAGGCATAGGTGTTCTCCTTTTTTGGGTTAATTAGTTGATAACCATTCATTGCAATATACATTATAAATAAATTTCGCGTATTACAACCACCTCCTTTAAATCTTGTTATGTCAGTATCAACACTGTTTGTACAAGTTTTTTTTGCCTTCACAGCGTTGTACTGTACATGCTTAAGAGATTGTCTCCAGAGCCTGATCCAATATCTCCAGTGCTAGATCCGCTTCCCGAACATTCAGATCCAGCGGCGGCATGAAGCGGATCGAATTGAACCCACAGGAAAAGATTAGCAATCCTTTTTTGAACGCTTCTTCTATGAGTTTTGCGGCCATCCCTTCGCCATCTATAGACATGGCCACCATCAACCCTAACCCTCGGGGATTTTTTACCCTGGAATGCTTTTTTTGAAGGCTCTTGAGACCATTGAGCAAATGGGTTCCGACCCTGGTCGCATTTTCCAGAAGGTTGTCTCTTTCGATAATTTCAAAAATTTTGTAAGCTACTGCTGCAGATACAGCATTGGTTCCTGACCAGGTTCCGCCCAACCTGGCGTTTTCTTTAGGAAACATATTCTGAGGTGCTATTGTGGCGCCAACGCGCAGGGTTTTGCCAAGACAAAGGATATCCGGCTTAATATCATAGTGCTCAAAGGCGAACCATTTCCCGGTACGCCCCAATCCGCTTTGAATCTCATCTAACACCAAGGGGATGCCATATTTTTTTGCCACTCCGGCGATCTCCTGCAGGAAACCAGGTGCCGGTAAACGGTAACCGCCCTCCCCCTGTACGGGTTCAAGGATGATGTAGGCAACCTGCTCAGGATCGACAGTGCCGATATCTGGGTCCAAATATTGTTCAAAGCGAGTCTGTATGCCTTTATGAGGCACAGTCAATACTTTCCATCCGCATCGGCACTCACCAACACAATGACAGAAAGGTAATTCGATAATTTCTCCGATATGAGGATACCAGGCACGCTGTGCCCGCCGACTGCGTGTCAACGATGTCGCTCCTAATGTTCGCCCGTGAAAGGCTCCTTGAAAACAGAACCCTATACCCATATTACGACGATAATCGTAACAGAGTTTGAGGGCATTTTCAACAGCCTCACTGCCGGAATTGGACATGAATAGCGTATCGAGTCCATAGGGTTTTGTTTTGGAAATTACTTTCTGGGCCAGATGCGATGGCGTTGGAATATCAATTACCTCCGGATCCTCACCCCAGGCACCGACTATTTCGGCACCATAACGACCGGGATTAACACTTGCCGCCCGGGTCGCTGTTTCAATGAGTTCCTTATTGTTGTATCCCAGGGGAAATGCTGCCCCGTGGCTGGAAAGATCGAGAATAACGTTACCGTCAGGATCAGTGCAAAAAGGACCTATTGCCGGTTTAGAGCGATCCCAAACCAATCCATGGAAATAAATCCCTTCCGCACAGTTAGCCATATGGTATTTAGTCCACCGCTGTGATATGGGTCCCGGGGGTGGTGTTTTTATTACCGGGGTGGCAGTGTTACGGTTCATTTGCATTTCTCCTTTTAATCTATGATTTAATACCTAATTTATTCCCTATTTCAGTGATGACCGATGTACCTCTCACGTCATAAACCGTTTTATGAGGAGGCAAAGGTTCGATTTCAAAAAATTCGGGCAGTCTTTCAACAACTGGTTTACCTGCCGCTATATTGAACTGATGTTCCAAAGCAAGCGTCTGTTTTCCCAATTCAACCAAATCATCAAAAATTATATTTTGGCCGTATTTTGCATTATGTAACTCTACCAGGATTTCCAGGGTAGTCGTATCCAACCCCACAAAGAAACAAATACCCATGGCGTCTAAAATAGCTACCATGACCTGCAGGTCCAGGGAAAGCTCTTCCTGACCATCTGGTTTGAGCACATCGTACTCTTTATTGTGATCGAAGCCTTTACGCCCCGGTGTTGCACAGCCAGCAGTGTGGTCGGCTCCCATAGGTGAGCTTATATATGTTACGCCGATGCCTTTGTTAGCACGGGGGTCATACCCGGCCATGCCCTGGCCTTTGACTGTGGGAACGCGCTTCACAGCGAATACTTTGCCGGTAATTTCTGCGCCGTTGCCTATAATGCGGCCCATATGGGTGTTCTTTGGGATCTCTTTCAGCAAGGCGATGGCGCCCTTGGCATCTCCAAAAGACAATTGACCGGCTTCCATTGCCACCCCGATGGCTGCCCCCATTTCCATTGTATCTATACCGATCTCGTCGCAAAGCCGGTCCATTTTAGCAATTGCATCCAGATCGTCAATTCCACAGTTTGATCCAAGGAGCGCTATGGTTTCGTATTCCAGACTTGATGTAACGTATCTGCTTTGTGAATCCACGTATGTATGCTTGCAGGCGATGGGACATCCCGGCATACATGCAGTACCAGTCGGCCCGTTCCTTTCTTCGATGCGTTGCCGCATTGTTTCGCCTCCAATCTTTGCAGCTCCTTCAAAACGACCAGTGCTGAAATTGCGTGTCGGCAGATACCCAAATTCATTGCTCATTTCAATTTCAATGGGAGTTCCGAATTTATGAAGATCTTTTTTGGTTTCTTTCAATTTGCGAGCAAATGCCTTGGATATGGAGATGAATTTCTGACGGTCTGCATAACTGGAAGCGTTTTGCATGCCCTGATCGTCGATGACAATGGCTTTCAGATGCTTTGACCCTAGAACCGCCCCCATGCCACCACGTCCAGCATAGTCACAAGGGTTTCCATTGAGGTCGATCGCGGCAATTCCTGCTGCCGAAAGCTGCAATTCCCCGGCCGGACCGATCATGAGAAGCCCGATTTTCTTTCCGAAACGCTTTTTCAGGGCGGATGCCAGCGAGTAGGTCGTGTATCCTCTGTATTCGTCTGCGGAAATAAGGTGGCCCCCTGTCTTGTCCAGTTTAAGGATATAAAGGCCGCTGTCTTCGGCTGGTTGTTTTTCAATGATTACAGCCTGGATATTCAATTTAGAAAGTTTGAACGCCATTATACCGCCGACGTTGCTTTCTTTGATTCCTCCTGTTAGTGGGCTTTTTGCACCTATAGAGCAGCGGTTGGAGCAGGGAAAAGCTGAACCAGCGAAAAGACCCGTGGCTATGACGCATTTATTGTTTTTTCCAAGCGGGTGTGAATTTGAGGAAACCTCATCAGATAGGATTTTAGCGGTCAGCGCTCGGCCGCCGTAGTCCCGGTATCGGCTCGGCAAATCCGAACTAAAGACGTTTCTTGACCGCATATCGACTCGAATGATCTGTTGCATAGCGTTTCGTTCTCCCCAAAATTTGGTTTGTCAATACTGAACCTGATATCTTAAAAACTTTCGATCATCCAATATCAATTCACCGGCTTATTTCTCAAAAATAAAATTACTATAAATGAAAATAATTACTATAAATGAAATAATTTCTTTTACAACAAGGGAATTGAATTTGTCAAGAGATAAATAAAATTATTTAAAAAAAACGGTAGGAATAATTTTAAAATCGTGGGTATAAGAAGATTATACAGCATCTTAAAAAATTACAGCTTGAAATACAGAAAATTATCCAATATGATAATTTTCAACTATAGTGATTAAATTACTTAAATAGAAAGAAAACAATATGACAAAATCACCTGAATATTTTTCCAAAACCATTGAAAAAGGAATGCGGATTCTTGAAGCTTTTGATCAAAACAATTCCACAATCAGCCTTAAAGAGATATCAAAAAAGGTTAATATTAATCTTACTTCCACATATCGGTTTGTGAATACGTTTGAAAGACTGGGATATTTGAGAAGGTCCACCCATAAAAACTTACTCAAGCTGGGCCCCAAAGCTGTTATTCTTGGAAACCGCTTCATAGATGGCTTTGAATTGTCTGATATCATTAACCCGATCTTAGATGAGATCCATGAAAAATATAATATTACTGTAGATGCAGCATTATTTTATAAAGATGGGCATAAAGATGTGCTATCGGTCATATATCTTAAAGAAGCAAAACTCACTCTAACATATAGCCAACCCGAAAGGTATGAGCAACTTCATTTTACTGCTTTAGGCAAGGCGCTAATGGCTTTCCATTATGACAACTTGGAGGAGGAGATCCTTAACCAACAACCTTTTGAAAGGATGACAAAAAAAACATTGATTGAAAAAGCAGAATTGTTGACTGATTTGGAAAAAGCACGTAAAAATGGTTATTCTTTAAACAATGAAGAATTCATGGATGGATTGATTTCAATCGGTGCCCCATTACTCAATTTACATACTAATCGTGCTATAGGGGCTATTTCCTTTGACTCTACAACGATTAAACAATCGATGAGGGCTTTCGAAAAAAAATATTCGAAAATTATCCTTGAAAAAGCAAAAATTATTTCAAAACTAATAAAACCGTTTATGTAACAAATTTGAAAAAAAAATTATTTTTAAGTGTCCAAATTATGATATAATTTTTGACCGTCTGTGATTTCAAAAAAGAAAATACTAATAGAAGAATTGCGGGGTGTCCGGTTAAGAATCCAGGGTGAGCAATGTAACGTGTAGGGCGCTCTTTTTCTAAAAAACATCAACCACAAGATTCGGTATCTTTTATTTTTTTTCTTTGGCAATGAAATTCATTTTCAAAATTCGGATCACATGCAACTATAAAATTTTATTGGTTTCCTGTTTTTTTAATTATAACCGACACCTTTAATCCCAACAAATTTATCAATCAATCCTGCATAGCATCATCATTGTGAAGGATATCCGGTTTTCCAATGATCAAGGTTCTTCTGACAATACCCAGGGTTCTTTTTTTATGCATTCTGTTTACCATATTTCCGGTAAATCTTTGGGTTGACAGGGGACAGTCCGTTAAATGCGTGACCTTCCATCCGCAGGTTTCAAGCAATTTTGCATAGGTTAACATCAGGATGGCGTTATCCGGGTTTTCATCTACGGCCGGAATCCCCTGGAAATCCCTGAAGTCTGCATTGAGAAATGCCATAAGGGTGGAGGGTTTTGACTGTTCTCTCATGAGACTGAAAATATTTCTAAAAAAGCTTAAATATTGGGGCTTGGAAAAGTCTGAAATACTGCCTTTACTGATGCTTTTTGAACTTTTAAGGGAATGTCGGTTAATAAAATCTAGTCATGCGTCAAAAAAGACCACCATTTCAAGGTTTTCGGGAGATTTTTGAAGATTGACTCTACCTGTTGCACAAATTTGTGCAACAATGCCTCCGCTTCTTTGGAAACATGGGAGCCTCTATCTTTGCTAACCCTTATAGAGTGTAGCTTTGACAGCAATTTGTTCACCCTTTCAAGGGTGGTTTTGCCTACCGTCAAGTACCAGGGATCTTTGCCCATCTCCACATCAATGATTTCAATGATTTCAATGGATTCTATGGCGGAATTTGGCGATATTTTTTCCCATTTATCTCTCACATTTTGTGTGAAAAACATAGCTGGAACGGAAGTTTTTAATATCAATGATTTCTGTTAAAGATTCATAATATCAGCTGTCTATATCTCTTCGGCCATGGCTTCTCGAAATTCTTCGATAGTAGGCTTGATTTTTTTGAGACGGTCCAGGTGGGCAATGTGAATGATGGCATCACCCCGATGCACAAGAGGAAGGTTCAAGCGGCCAATCACCACTCCGGAGACTGATGATTGTATGACCATTTCCTGATCTCCAAATGGATCTGCAATGACCCCGATCCGGTTATTTAAAGCTACTTTGGCACCCAGGGGAGATTCCATGTGTTGATTGCCTCTTTATCCTGGCTAAAATTTCCTGATTATTTTAAACAGATT
>CAYWGN010000128.1:0-14497 GCA_964457495.1 uncultured Desulfobacula sp. | reverse complement strand
GGATCAGGCGGGGTAAAACTCGCTACAAAAAAAACTCGCTACATAATTGGAGATACATAGGATTATGCTCAAAGACTGGAAAATTATTTTTTAAATATATTGAAATCAAGTTGATATATTATAGAGTAGAATTTGAAAGAATGCCCGAACATGAGGCCCTTGGCTTATAAAATTGAATTAAAACCTCAAGACTGAAAAAGTGCTATATACCATATATTGGGGTTTCCAAATTTAATCTGGGCTGAGTCTTGAAAATGCCAGTGAACGCCGATAAATAGTGCCTCATACTAAGTTGTTATAGACAATATAGTCGCCTTTTCACTAATCAAGAAATAGCCTATTTTTTTCAAAAAAACTTTACCAAAAAAGGAACTTAACTGAGTGCCCACATTATTGTGAGGGAATCAATTTTAAAATACTTTACCTAAATTAATGGTTTCCATAATTGCAAAAATACAATTGTGGAAATCTGTCCGATTTACCCCAAAACCATCTGTTGTCTTATGTATGAATTTTTTACAATTTCTGCGCTCTCTTATTTTCGCTATTATTACAAACAGTTCTGGTATGGATTTGATTTTTTTTGCCAGAATTCAAAATAATTTTTTAAAATGCTTGACAGGATAGAACAACTTATTATAATAAGTCATAACGTGTTATAACATATCATGATAAGGTTAGCTAATTAATACTATAAAATGAGGGAGAAAAATGAAACTTTACCCATTAGAAAAAGAAACCTCGGTGCCACTTTATGTTCAAATGGCCGACATCATAAAAAGGAATATTGATGAGGGGCACCTTTTACCGAACACAGCTCTTCCCTCAGAGTCTCAACTAATGAAATCCTATAATACCAGCCGGATAACCATTCGAAATGCCTTACTTCGATTGGAATATAGTGGCGATATATTCAAAGTTCACGGAAGAGGTTCATTCGTTTCAATAAAAAAGATCACCGATTTTGTCCCACCTTCCTCTTCTTGGCGATCTCTGATGGAAAAGCAAGGTCATAATATATCTTATGAATTAATAGAATTTGGAGAGGTCTGGCCTAATGATGGTGTAAAAAAAGAACTCCGACTTTTCAAAGGAGAAAAAGTTAAAAAAATAAAACGACTAAAAAAAACAGGGGCGGAAACTATTGGACTGGATCTATTTTTTATACCTCTCCACCTTTGCTCAATGCTTAAAGAAGACACTTTACATGAGTCTTCCATTATAGAATTTCTCAATTTATCACCAAAAACTAAAATTAAACAAATCGATGCTCAAATCAGGTCAGCTGCAATAGAAGACGGGGATGCTGAGGTGATGAATGTAGATTACTCAAGTACGGTTTTGATTCGAGGATTCACCGCCTATAACGCATTTGATGAGCCGGTCCTTTCTGGAAAAGTCATGTATTTGTCTCAATATGCAGTTGTTAACGTTAAAATGAACACCGAGCAGGAAAATTTTGAATGTTCGATTATGGATGCACCCGGTTTAAACTTTGACGAAATGCTCAAAACTGAAAAGGAAGTAAATCCCAAAATATAGAATTAACGTGTACGTGTACTCATAAATGTCTTGCTTAAATGGTATTGGCTTGAGTGGAGAATGAACGCCATCCATAAAAGATTAACAATACCATACGAACAACTTTATAGGAGAAACCATGCCCAAGATTTCTGAATCATATTTAAATGCTGACATATTAATTATTGGCGGAGGCAGTGCAGGGATAATGTCCGCCATTCGTGCTAAAGAGCTGAACCCGGAACAACGGGTTGTGGTATTTGATAAAGCGAACGCCAAATACAGTGGCTCGATTCCTCGCGGGATGGATGCATTGAATATTGTTGCGATCCCAGGAGAAAGCTCTGTTGAAGGTTTTGTCAAATCTGCATCCAACGGCCGTGAGGGGATTGTTGATGATAATGTAAGCTTTGCGATTGCAAGCCGAAGTTGGGAATTGCTCAAGAAACTGGAGAGTTGGGGGGTATGTTTTCCCAAAGGGGAAAGTAAAGGTTACGAGGCTTTGACAACCCACTCAAAGGGCAAATATACGGTAACGATGAAAGAACCAAACCTTAAGACTATTTTGCATGAAAAAATCAAACAGACTGATACTGTTATTTTGAACCGTACCATGGCGTTGGAACTTCTCATAGAGAATGGATGCATTGCTGGAGCTGTCGGAATGAATGTCAGAACTGGAGAAACCATTGTATGCCGTGCCAAGGCAGTGATTCTTGCAAGTGGGGGTGCAGCTAGATTCGGCCTACCGGATAATGGTCATTTGTACGGTATTTACGATTGCCCTGCCAATGCCGGAGATTCTTATTACCTTGCTTATAATGCAGGTGCGGAGTTGACGGGAATGGAGTGTACTGTCTGTTATGTGATTATAAAGGACATCAACTGCCCTTTGCTCCACATTACTCTTACTAGAGGCGGGAAACTCATAGATGCTTACAACAATGAACTTGAAGTAGGAAAAGATAATCTTACATCAGCTTTGCCGGTCGAACATTTTATGAAACATGGAGGGAATATTCGTGTTCGCATGAGTCATCTTCCGGAGGAAACGATAAAATCGATTGAAGATATTATATTTTCTACTGAAAGACCAATTGTGGAAAGGTTTTTCAAGGGGCGAGGGATAGATTTTCGAACCCATGATATTGAGCTGGCACCAACAGAATTTTATTTATGTGGAGGACACGGTCTCACAGGAGTAAAAATCGATGAAACAGCTTCATCAACAGTACCTGGGTTGTATGCAGCAGGTGATGCCGCACACGGCCAGGGTTATTTGACCGGTGCCTTTACCTTAGGTCTCATCGCTGCAGAGTCAGCGACTTCATATGCAAGTGAGCAAAGAATAAATGATGTTGCTGCATCCCCATATCTGAAGGAGATCGAAAACTTTATTCATAAGATGCGGAATAATAAAAGCAGAATATCAGTCGATGAATTCGAATTTAAAGTCAGAAGACTGATCAATAACTATGTTGCTCCCCCTAAAAATGAGTTTAAATTAAATCGTGCTTTAGAATCAATGAATCAAATGCAACAAGAGCTTTGCGATCTAGTACAGGTTGAGACCACACATGATTTGATCAAGGCCTTTGAAATAAGAAACATCATTACATGTGCAATTTTATCAGCCAGTGCTGCCTTAGAGAGAAAGGAAAGCCGTTGGGGATGGTGGCATTTTAGATCCGATTATCCGGAAAAAAGCGAGCAGTACAGAAAGCATGTAATCGTGAAAAAGGACGGCGAAAAAGTCTCAACCTACCTGAAAGAAGCAGTAACAATGAATTTTGAGGAGGACAATTAAAATGAGAAGCTATCTGGAAAATCTTTCAGACAATATCATTATTGATAAAGAGAAATGTATATTTTGCGGAAAGTGTGTCGACAGCTGTGTGTGTGACAACCTCCGTCTAAAGCTGGCACCTTGTCAAAATGCTTGTCCATTGGGTATAAACTGCCAGGGGTATGTTCAATTGATTGCTAGAAATGAATTCGATAAGGCGCTGAGTTTGATTGAAGAAGATCTTCCTTTTCCACGTGTCATTGGTCGTATATGTCATCATCCCTGTGAAAAAGCATGTGAAAGATTGAAAGTTGATGAACAGCCTGTTGCACTTCGTGCTCTTAAGAGATTTCTTACAGATCAATTTGATTCAAAAATACCTAAAGACAATGATAAGACTCCATGCCGTTCTGAAAGAATCGCCGTGGTTGGGGGAGGGCCTGCCGGGGCTACTGCTTCTTATTATCTGCGCCGCAGTGGATATGGTGTGGATATCTTTGAAGCTGGATCCCGGCTGGGAGGAATGACTACCAGTTGTGTCCCTGAATTCAGACTCCCCTCTGAAATCGCCCTGAGAGAATATAACAAACTTGAAAGGATGGGAGTAAAAATTAATTACAATTGTAAGGTGGGAACAGACGCATCATTGAAGGAACTTATGAATGAATATCATTCGGTAATAATCTCTGTCGGCTGCCAGAAGAGTAAACACCTCGGTTTGGAAGGAGAAAAATCGCCAAATGTATTCCAGGCTTTGGAATTTTTAAAATCTGCAAAAAATATGAACAACATTAAAATAGGAAAAAGAACTATTGTTATCGGAGGAGGAAACACAGCAGTTGATGCCGCTCAAACGGCTTATCGGTTAGGAGCTGAGGAGGTCCGAATCGTATGCCTGGAAAAGAGAGAAGAAATGCCGATATTCATTGATGAATTAAAAGACGCAATGGAGGAAGGAATCATCATAGAAAACGGCTGGGGACCAGATAGTTTCAAAATTGAAAATAAACTGGTTTCCGGGATTCATTTAAAACGCTGTATTTCTGTTTTTGATGATAAAGGTGTTTTCCAACCGATCTATGGAGATGGCGAAAGGAGGTATTTCCCCGTAGATACAATAATCGTAGCAATAGGGCAAAAGTCTGACACAATGTTCCAGAATTCTGTAAAAAATGAGATTGATTTCTCTAAAGTAGACCCTGTCACTCTTCAGATAGATTCAAGTAAGGTATTTGCTGCCGGAGATATCGTTACAGGCCCGGAAACAGTTATTGATGCTATGGCCCAAGGGCGTATAGCAGCTGAATCGATCGATCTTTTTTTGCAAGGTCAGCCGATGATCTACGGACGATTCAATGCGGATGGATTCGAAACCGATTTTTCTGTCGATATTTCAAAAGCTGAATCTCTTCCAAGAGTTATGCCTTCAAAAATTTCTGTAAATTCAAGGCGCAGTTTTGAGGAGATTGAAAAGACAATCACAAAAGAACAGGCAATCAGGGAATCTGCCAGATGTCTCTCTTGCGGAAGGCCGCACGGCAAATTCAGAAACTGCTGGCAATGCCTTGCCTGCGAGGTTGAGTGCCCTGAGGAAGCTCTTTATGTTGAGGTTCCTTATCTTATGAAGTAACTAATAATAACATTAAAACAAGGAGAATGTCATGAAAATTAAACACAAATTTAAAAAATCAGCTTTACTTTTTACCCTATCTATTATTTTTTTGTTTACTATTTGTCCCCCCCACGCCTTTGCTAAAAATAAAGTTAGATTTGCCTACTCAAGTGTCCATATGGGATATCTACCGAGGATTGTTGCCTTAGAAAAAGGTTTTTTTGCTGAAGAGGGTTTGGATATGGAAGCAATTAATATTCCGGGAGGTTCGAAAGCTGCGGCGGCTCTTTTGGGTGGCAGTGCTGATATAGTTAACCTGGCATATTTCCATGCACTAAAAGCTGCCCGCAAAGGCTTTGATGTAGTTGCCTTTGCCTGCCCTCTCAATCAGTGGCCGCTAGCGTATTTAATGAAAGCGGATATGTTGAAGGAGAAGGGAATTAGTAAAAGTTCTTCCATCGACGACAAAATCAAAGCTATGAAAGGCCTAAAGATTGGATGTACATCTCCTGGTAGCGGCACAGCATTGATCCCTAAAGCCTTTTTAAGCAATAGGGGAATCGACCCATACAGAGATGTTCAGATTGTTCCATTTGGGAAGTGGAAGGCTGGGGTTGCAGCGTTTGATAGCGGTAAGATTGATGTTTTCCAATGGGTTTCTCCGATACCAGAGATGCTTGAGCAAAAAGGAGTCGGTACGATCGTTTTCAGTATGGCAAAGGGCGAAGTCCCTGAATTCAACGGGTACATGTGGGATAGTTATTTTACTACAAGAAAATTTATGGATGAACATCCTGAAGTGCTTGTCTCTTTTATGAAGGCAATAATCAAGGCTATAGACTATATTCACGACGATAAAGAGGGCACAATAAAAATTATTGCCAAAACCTGGAAAGATGCTACACCCGAGCTTCAAGAGGAATCTTATAAAAACATAAAGAGCGCTGTCCCAAAAATTCCATATCTTACAAAAGCAGGATGGGAAATCAACATGAAGCTCCATTTTTCTGATGCAAAAGGAGAGGAAAAGGATAGGTTAGCATACGAGAAAACCGCCACCAACAAATTTGTAGACCAGGCATTAAAGGAATTGGGTAGATAAAAATAAACTCAGCTTCGGGAGGAATGGGCTTGCCAGTCCATCTTCCTGGAGCTTACGATGAATAACCACTGAAGACTGTTATTAGTATATATAAGGATAAAACATGAAGTCTGGTAAAAGCAGTTTTATAGATCCTCTTGATGCAAGTATTCCCAGAGAGGAATTTAAGCAAAGGTTATATAAGCAGCAACTATATATTTGGAGTCTTAGAATTTTTTGGGGCATAGGATGTATGTTGTTTTGGGAAATGGCCTCGACATACCTTGTTGACCCTTTCTGGATCAGTAGGCCTTCACACCTTATTTTGAGGTTGAAGGAGTGGTATCTTACAGGGTTTATATTCCCTCATCTTTGGATTACTTTGCTGGAAATGGGTGCGGGATTCTTTGTCGGACTGGTATTGGCAATCGCAGCAGGTCTTTTTTTGGGAACAAGAAAGGCACTATCTGATCTTTTGGACCCTTTTATGATGGCCATTTGGAGTGTGCCAGGAATTGTCTTTGGGCCACTTTTTATACTCTATTTTGGTATCGGTTTTACATCCAAAATGGTGCTTGTTACTGTCACCGTATTCTTTCTCATATTTTTCAGTACATTCACAGGAGTTCAACAAGTTAATCGTGATTGGATTAACGTTATGCGTATTATGGGCGCTTCACAACGAAAAATTTGGATAAAAGTCATACTGCCGGCCTCAGCTATCTGGGTTTTTGCAAGCTTTAAAAATGCTATTCCATATACCATGGTTGCGGCTGTAGTGGGCGAATTGATTGCCTCTCAAAAAGGTATTGGCTATTTGATCAATGATGCTTCGAGTGTGATGGATACAACCGGCGTTTTTGCCGCACTGTTTAATTTGATGCTTATTGGCTTGATTCTTAATACAGTAATTGAATACGCAGAAAAAAAGGTTCTGCATTGGAAGAGAGAGGAAAAATGAAAAAACAAAGTCTGATTCAAGTCCGTAACATTTACAAATGGTTCATAACCAGGAAAAGTGATGTCCTAGCTCTGGAAGATTGCTCTTTAGATATTGACAAAGGGGACTTTGTAGCTTTTGTAGGGCCATCGGGTTGTGGAAAATCAACCCTGCTTAACATGATAGCCGGTTTAATGTTGCCCACCTCCGGATCCATCATTTATCAGGGAGAAGAGATTAAAGAAGTAAACAAAAAAATCGGGTATATAACACAGCACGATTCTATTTTTCCTTGGATGACTGTTGAACAAAATGTTGGAATATCTCTGGAGATTAGAAAATCCCCCAAAAATGAGCGAGTCAATGAAATTGAAAAATTTATTAAGCTCGTGGGCCTTGAAGGTTTTGAAAAACACTACCCATCTCAACTATCCGGGGGTATGCGAAAGCGTGTGGGCCTGGCGCGAACACTTATCTATGATCCTATGGCCATAATTCTGGATGAGCCTTTTGGAGCATTGGATGCACAGTTAAAGCTGGTTCTTCAGGATGAGTTACTTAAGATCTGGCAAAAAACAAAGAAAACCATGCTCTTTGTTACTCACGACCTTGGCGAAGCTATTTCCTTGGCAGATAGGGTTGTGGTCTTCACCGGGAGGCCTGGCAAAATCAAGTTCATACGTGATATTCCTATTCCAAGGCCAAGGGATGTTTTCCAGATACGCTTTACTGCTCAGTTTGGGGAGCTATATGAAGAGATCTGGGAATCTTTAAAAGAAGAGGTCTCAAAAGGTGAAGACTTATGATTAAAAAATCACAAATAGATAGGTCTCTTCAGATAGAAAAAGATAATGCCCTGGAAGAACTTCGGAAAGCAAGCTTACCCTCTTTTTATGAACGTCATATTAAAATTCAGCTGTATCGCTTGCTACTACTTGCCTTCTTGCTGGCCATATGGCAAATTGTATCAGGCTGGTTGATTCCCGCCAATTGGATTGCAAGTCCACTATTGGTCGTTCAGAAAGCTTCAGAGTTGGTCTCAACGGGCATACTTTTTTACCATTTAAAAGCTACTATACTTGAGATGATCATCGGATCTGTAATAGGCATTTTCTTAGCAATTGCTGCTGGATTTATTTTAGGATCATATCGGTTGTTGTCTGATGCTTTGATGCCATACATAGCTGCTATATACGGGATACCAAGGATCGCCATGGCTCCTCTTTTCGTTATGTGGTTTGGGATAGGTATGGGCTCTAAAATTATTCTTGTAGCTGTGGTGGTGTTTTTTCTCGTATTTTTTAATGCCTTTGTGGGAGCCCGTGATGTCGATCAGAAATATATCGATTCAGTTCGAATTATGGGGGCTTCTACATGGAATATTTTTCGCATGGTTATTTTCCCTCATTCCGCTGGATGGATCTTTGTAGGTTTAAGACTTGCCCTTCCTCGTGCCCTTATTGCTGCTGTGGTTGGAGAAATTATATCATCCAATCAAGGGTTGGGCTACCTCATAGAAGAATCTGGAGGAATGTTTGATGTGGCTGGTATCCTGGTTGCTGTGGGTGTGTTGGCTGGGCTGGGTGTACTTCTCAATTCCCTGCTAAACTTGGCAGAAACAAGGACATCTAAATATAGGTTTATTGAATAACAAAATAAAATTTTTTTAAAGTCCAGACGGCTTTATATGGATTGAAATAATTATCGCATTAAAATTACAATGAATTTAGAACAATTAGGGAACAGAAAAATATGGAGATAAAGACGGATATTGCTATTATCGGATGTGGAATCATTGGCAACTGCATTGCTTTTGAACTGTCCAAAAAAGGATATAAAACCCTGAGTATTGACAAAATGGGAGATTCGGGAGCGGGTTCCACAGCAGGCTCCTGTGCTATTGTCCGAGCTCATTACTCAACACTTGAGGGAGTCGCTTTTGCCTGGGAAGGTTTTGATATCTGGCAAAACTGGAAAGAGTACTGCCAGGTGAATGATCCATGGGGAATGGCCAAATATAATATGTGCGGTTCCATTATGATCAAATCCAAAGATAGGAACTGGAGAAAAATACTTGAGCACTGGAATACAGTGGGCGTTCCTTATGAGGATTGGGATGCAGATACCCTTTCAAAACAGTTGCCCATAATGAGTAACAGTGAATTCTGGCCACCATCACGGCCTGAAAGCGATCATTCTTTTTTTGTAGATAAGGATAAAATTATAGAAGGAGCATTGTACTGCCCTGCTGCCGGTTACATGTCTGATCCGAAACTATCAACCCATAATGTGCAAGTGGCTGCTGAAGCCAAAGGTGCTCAGTTTATGTTCAATGCCGAAGTCGTAGAGATTCTGAAGATAGAAAACCGGATTACCGGCGTTGTATTGAAGGATGGAACTCACATTGAAACACAAATTGTTGTAAATGTGGCTGGGCCGCATTCAAATGTGATTAACGAAATGGCAGGTGTTGCGGAAAAGAATAATATTAAAACTCGCCCGGAACGCCATGAAGTAGCCTATGTCCCATCTCCGGCAGGATTTGATTTTGAAATCGGTGGGTTCCAGATTTCTGATGGAGATAATGGTATTTACATGCGGCCCGAGGTGGGAAATTCCATTCTTGTCGGAAGCGAAGATCCAACATGCGATACGCATCAATGGGTAGAGGATGCGGATGATTTTAACCGCAACACCACTGATAAACAGTGGACTGCACAAGTTTGCAGGGCAGCCAGACGACTGCCTAACCTCGGCATTCCAAACATGCACAAAGGCTTTGCCGAATTATATGATGTTTCAAGCGACTGGCTCCCCATCTATGACAAGAGTGATCTGGATGGATTTTACATGGCCATAGGGTCTTCCGGCAATCAATATAAAAATGCACCTGTGGCCGGAACGATAATGAGCGAACTTATCGAACTATGTGAAAAAAAAGGGCAGGATCATGACAAAACTCCCTTGCAGTATTGGTTGCCGAAAACCGGCATCACTTTGGATACCAGTGCGTTTTCCCGTAACAGGGAATTAAATCCAAACAGTACTTATTCTGTTATCGGCTAATAGAAATCAAGAAGATAAAGAGGATTGATTTAAGATGAAAAATACAATGAAAGCGCTTGTAAAAGCAAAGCCGGAACAAGGATTGTGGCTACAGGATGTACCGATTCCCTACATCGGTTACAATGAAGTCCTCATCAAAATAGTGAAAACTGCTATTTGCGGTACCGATGTTCATATTTATAACTGGGACAAATGGTCCCAGGCAACCATCCCTGTCCCCATGCACGTTGGGCATGAATTTGTAGGGATCATTGAAAAGTTGGGGTCTCATGTTAACGATTTTAAGCCCGGAGACCTGGTTTCTGGGGAGGGACATCTGGTATGCGGCCACTGCCGGAATTGTCTGGCTGGCCGGCGGCATCTCTGCAAGGATACCAAAGGGGTCGGCGTAAACCGACCCGGTGCTTTTGCTCAATATCTTGCCATCCCCGTAACAAATGTCTGGTATTGTGATAAAAATATTCCTCTGGATATCTTGTCTTGTTTTGACCCGTTGGGAAACGCCACCCACACGGCGCTTTCTTTTGATGTCCTGGGAGAAGATGTCCTTATTACAGGTGCAGGCCCAATAGGGTGTATGGCTGCGGCTATTGCCAAACATGCCGGTGCCAGACATATCGTGGTTACGGATGTCAACCCCTATCGCCTGTCTCTGGCTAAAAATTCAGGCGCAAGCCTTACGGTTGACGTCAGCCGTGACACGGTTGAAAATGCACAGAAAAGGCTGGGTATGAAAGAAGGATTTGATGTTGCCATGGAAATGTCAGGCAATCCAGTTGCTTTAAATACTATTCTGGATAATATGTGTCATGGGGGTAAAATTTCTCTTTTAGGCATCATGCCCAATCAAACACAGATCGACTGGAATAAGGTGGTTTTCAACATGCTGACCATCAAAGGTATTTACGGTAGGGAAATGTATGAAACTTGGTATAAGATGAGCAGTATGATCCAGACCGGCCTTGATATATCTCCGCTGATTACTCACACTTTTCATTATACAGAATTTGAAAAAGGTTTTGAAGTGATGCGATCCGGACAATCGGGAAAAGTCATTCTGGATTGGAATCAAAAAAACGAATAATATTTTATTTTTATTGGAGTAAAATCAATGAGTACTGACAAACTTGATACGGTACTAGAGACTGAACTTGAAAATCTGTCCAAGGAAGGCAGAGCCAAATCACCGGAAAGAATTATTGAAGCTTATATTCCACCTAAAGGAGAGGCAGGGCCTCGGTACCGTTTAAGGGGCAGCGATCATAAATTTATTCGATTGAATTCCAATTCATACCTATCATTATCCAATCACCCTGAACTTATTGCTGAGGCGGATAAAGCTACCCGAGAATTTGGTGTCGGACCTGGAGCAGTAAGGTTTATTGACGGAACATTTAGCCATCATGCAGACTTAGAAAAACGGATTGCTGCGTTTGTAAAAAAACCTGCTGCAAAAATATTTAATTCAGCATATACATCAAATTGTGGCTTGGCTTTGAGTATTTCCAACAACAAAACACATTGGATTGGAGATCAACTCAACCATAACAGTATCATCCGAGCCATGCGCATTACCAATATTCCCAGCACAAATAAAGGGATCTATAAGCATAACGATATGGCTGACTTAAGGCGGTGCTTAGATGAGGTCGGTCCTGAGATAGAGCGTGTGGTGATTATTTTTGACGGGATTTTCAGTATGCGAGGAGACTTTGCACCTATCAATGAAATTGTTAATATCTGTAGGAAATACGAGTCAAAATTCAGGGATGGAGTCGTCACTGTTGTAGATGATTCCCATGGTGTAGGGGCCTATGGGAACGCTGGGCGGGGAACACCGGATTATTGTAATGCCTGGCCGGATATTATTGTTGGCACCTTTGGTAAGGCTTTTGGCGTAAATGGAGGGTTCATCGCTGGCAGCCAAACTTTAATTGAAACGATCCGCCAAAAAGCAGATACTTATATATATACCAATCCTTTAAGTATGGCTGACTGTGCTGCTGCCACAGTTGCTATCGATATTTGTGACAGTCAGGAGGGATTGTCTTTACTGAAAAATTTAAAAGAACGGACCACTCAATTTCGTAATGGCCTGGAGAGTCTTGATTTGGAATCTATTCCCGGCCCACACCCAGTGGTTCCACTGATGGTAAGGGACACTCAAAAAACACATGATCTTGTTCGGTATCTTTACGACAACGCTGTCCTGGTAGTCGGATTGACCTTCCCGGTAGTTCCAAAAGGGGATGAAACGATCAGGTTTCAGATAAATGCCTGCCACACAACAGCTGATATCAGCTATGTCCTGGATTTACTGGCCGGATTTAAATTATACAGTGGCTAATAAATAAAGGCCCGAATCATTCAAAATAACCGCCTGTTTGCAGATATGAATAATTGTATAACCATGTAACCTTACCCCCCAAAAAAAGTGATTGTACTATCTGCTTCAGTGTATCATCAAGAGCGTTTAAGGTGATCTGAACGATATCAAAAAAAATGATTACCAGGAGGAAGAAGCATACGATTGATGCTAATGGATAACCTCCTGATACGGGATTTGATTTCAAATTTCTTAAAACAATGGTGAATTAGACGAAGGAAACAGGAGCTACTAACATGTTTGAAGTAATAGGAGAGAAAATAAATGCTTCAAGAGAACTGATCCGGACAGTTATTTCCAACCGCGACCACGCCTTTATAGTTGATGATGTAAAAAAACAAATGGCAGCCGGAGTAAATTTTATATATGTGAATGCCGATGCACGAATCGGTCATGAACTCGAAGATATGAAATGGTTGCTGGAAATCATTCAACCTATTACTACTATTCCTCTATGCATAGATAGCTCGGAATCCGACGTCCTTGAGATGGCATATGGTATGCTAGACAATCCACCGATAATAAATTATATCAGCCTCGAAAAAGACCGTTTTAAGAAAATGATGTCGTTTCTGATGGGCAAAACATGTAAAGTCATAGCCACTTGTATGGATGATGAGGGCGTACCCAGATCATCTTATAATATCATTATGCGAGCCCAAAAAATAGTTAACGCACTTGCAGGTGTTGGAATGAAACAATCTGACATTTATGTAGATCCGCTTGTACAGCCTATTAATATGGATACATCAAATGGTATGATGGTACTGAATGCGGTGAGATAAATAAAGCTTTACCATCCTAAAATCCATATAATCGCCGATTTTTCCAATATATCCGACAGCCTGCCTGAACGTAAGATTATTAACCTGATTTTTATTGCCTTGATGATGGGAGTAGGTATGGATTCAGCCATTGTTGATCCTTTGGATATAAAAATAATGGCATCGATAAAAACTGCAGATATGCTTCTTGGCAACGATAATTTTTGTATGAATTTTTTAAGAAATTTTCATTCCGGCGCTATTTAATACAAATTTTCTTTATACCACAAGAAAATACGATACATTGACAGATTTAAAGCCTAATTTTTTTGAAAAGTTGGATTTTTTGAAAAATTTACCGTCATACCAGATATAGTATGAATAGATTTTTCAGTTTCAGATTTAAATTAACTTATATGGAATAGCCTGAAGTCAAATTTAAAAAACTTGCTGTAAAGTATATTGTAGACAAAGATAAATTTGCTGTTTCATCGATGATACCCTTTTTACTGATACCAGTGCCCAGTCATCCAGCAAACAAGAAAACCCCATAGAACATCTTGATCGGTAGCTAATTCTTCAAGATTAATGAGGTTCCCTGGAAATGACCACTTCACAACAATCATCTCCCTGATTCAAATTTTTTGTATGTTGCACCAGTACAGCCATCTCTTTTCCAAATAAGCCCTTAATAAGTCCCTGGTAGGCTTGTACAGTCACAATTCCACAATCTGCTATTCCAGCCTTGGCAATTGCCTTCTGAGTTTCACAGTCTGTGACTCGAATAGTTATGAAATCAGATTCAACAAATACTTCACGACCTTCAATTTTCAGCACCTTACAGAAAACCTCCAGCATATCCAGAAAACTTTCTGGCCATACCGGATTGGGGAAGAAATCTTTTCTGATTTTTTTTCCAAATACATATGAGAATTGACTCCATGCCTCAACATCCATCTCCCATGCAGTTTCTTTCCCAAGCTTCCTGGCTAATGCCATGAACCAGGCGCCATCCATACGTACAAAAGAAAACTGTGCTATTTCTAAAAGCTGCTCAGTGGATAAACTCAATTTAACCTCTCATTTCTAAAATTCATCAATCAGTATCAATATTTAAAATTCATGTAAAGAATTATTCAATTCCTCACACTATAACAGAACGAAATTATTGCTTTGATTTTTAATATAAAATATAAAGGAAAGAACTCTATAAAGGAAAAATAAAATGTTAACCGATAAAATCTTTACACCAGATGAAAGCAGCTCCATCAGTTGCCCCTTTTTTGTGTCTGCTGTTGAAGCAGGTTTTCCTTCCCCTGCTGAGGATTACATTGAGGGGAG